>DATAVE010000116.1:0-42018 GCA_036267875.1 Mycobacteriales bacterium | reverse complement strand
CCGAGCAGCTGACGTGACCAGCCGACGAGGACTTGACGCTCCTGAAGGAGGCAAGGTCGTATCCGTACGCCGCGCCAATGGTGACGATCTCGACGCAGGTGTATGTCGTGGATGGTCGGGCGTGGCTACTGGTGATGTGGAAGGTCTGCCCGACGTGAACGTTCTTGGGCGTGAGGGTGGACTTGTACGCCGCCGAACCGGGTGCGCCGCTGGCCGGGAGAGCTGCCAACACGCTGAGCGCGCAGGCGGCCGTGGCTATGGCAACAGTCTTCTTTGACTGCATTGGTCCTCGATCCGGATCATCCCCCGTGCGGACCGACTCACCTTCGCATTGATCCGGGATCTGCACCAGGGGCGCCGGACTCCGTCCCTTGCAGTGTGGTGTCGAGTCGTCAGTGGCTGACCGTGGCGAGTGACAGCCAGCGCTGGTAGCGCTCCTCGCACGCGCCGACCCAGGCTGGGTCCGGCTCGAATCGTCGGCCGTGCTTCGACCACCGGACCACGTCCGTCTTGCTGTCCAGCCCCGCGAGCACCCGGGCGTGCCACGCCGCTCCGAGCGCCGCGCCCTCCGGGACGGCCACCAGGTCGACCGGCAGCCCGGTGCAGTCGGCGAGCGCCTGCATCCACTGTCCGTCATGCGTCCCGCCGCCGCTCGCGACGATCCGCGTCTTCGCCACACCGCTGAGGTCAATCAGCCTCCGCGCGACGAAGGCCGACGCCTCGTACGCGGCACGCATGATCGAGCCACCGTCGTGGCTGATGTCGAGGCCCTGGATCGAGGCACGCAGCGAGATGTCGTGCACCGGGGTGCGCTCGCCCTTGAGGTATGGCACAAAGAGCGGGACGGCGACCGGACTCGTTGCCGGCGCTGATCCGGCAGCGAGCGCGCGGCGAGCCCAGTTCACGAACATGCCGCCCGCGTTGCTGGCACCGCCGAGGATGCTGAGCTCGCCGAGTGGGTGGGGGATCGACCACATTCCCGGCACCGTTGCCGGCTGGCCGCTGACGCACCAGACGATCAGCGTCGTACCGCAGATCACCATGACGTCGCCGGGGGAGTTGATGCCGGCGACGGTGGCCTCGGCCCACGCGTCGGCCATTCCGGCACCGTTCGCGGCGCCCTTGATGTGCCCAGTCACCGTGTCGTCGCCGACGACGACCGGGAGCTGCTCAGGGCTGACGCCGATCTCGGCGAGCTTGTCTGCCTGCCAGGTGCCGTCCCACAGCGGAGCGAGTGCGAACGCGGTGCCGTAGTCCACGGCCGCTGTGCCGCCGAGGGCCGCCGCCGCGACAGCTGGTGCGGTCCAGTAGCCGTGAGCGCCAGGGGCCTGACGAGCAGTCCACTCGAGCATCGAGCGGAACTCCCGCGAGTTGAGCAGGTCGGCCTCGTTGCGTCCGGCGCGACCACGGTGGTCGCCATAGAGCAGGCCCGGGGTGAACGGCGTACCTGACTCATCGACCGCGGTGAAGCTGGGGACCATCGTGGCGACCGCCAGGCCGTCGAAGTCGGTCACCGCGAGCTCGTCGAGGGCCTTGCGCGGCCCCTCCACCCAGGCCTGCTTGGCGTCGTGCTCGAACACGTCGACCGAGGGCGCGTGGATGTCGTGCGGGACGCGGGCCCGGGCGATGATCGTGCCGTCACCATCGACCGCCAAAGCCTTCACCGACGTGGTGCCGATGTCGATGCCGACCGTGATCCCCGAGCTCACCGACGTCCCACCTTTCAGACCCCAGACCTGACACGCGCGTCAGGGTTTGCCGATAGTCTGACCGTACCGTTTAGGAGGCCTAGTGTCGGCAGAAAACCGTCCGCGCGCGCTCGTATTGGCGCCGCTGCGTGGCGAAGGCAAAGAGATCCTCGAGTCGCTGTGCGACATCGTCTACGAGCCGTGGATCGAGAAGCAGCCGATCAAGCTCTACAAGGCCGAGGACCTCGCCGCGAAGATCGCCGAGGTCGGCGCGACCGTGCTGGTCTGCGAGTCCGACAACGTCAACGGCCCGGTCATGGAGCAGCCATTGCGCGTCATCGGCTGCACCCGCGGTGACCCCAACAACGTGGACATCGAGGCTGCGACCAAGGCCGGCATTCCCGTGCTCCGGGCGCCCGGCCGCAACGCCGACGGTGTCGCCGAGATCTGTGTCGCGCTGCTGTTCGCGGTGGCACGCGGTGTGGTCGTCGCCGACAAAGAGTGCCGCGCGGGCGACATCTACCGCGACGGCACGATTCCCTACCAGCGGTTCCGTTCGTGGGAGCTGGCGGGCAAGACGGTCGGTCTCGTTGGATACGGCGCAGTCGCACGCGCACTCGAGTGGCGCCTGCGGGGTCTCGGCATGAAGGTCATCGCGTATGACCCCTATGTCGAGGAGGCCACCTATTCACTCGGCGACCTGATCGCCGAGTCGGACATCATCTCGATGCATGCTCCGGTGCTGGACTCGACCCGCGGCATGATCGGCGCCGATGAGTTCGCGTCGATGAAGCCCGGCACGCTCTACATCAACGCCGCACGGGCGGCGCTGCATGACACCGATGCCATGGTTGCTTCGCTGCAGTCGGGACATCTCGGCGGTGCCGGACTCGATCACTTCGACCACGAGTGGCTCGACCCGAAGAGCGAGCTCGCGGCGCTGCAGAACGTCGTACTCACCCCGCACATCGGCGGAGCGACGTACGACACCGAAGCCAACCACTCACTGCTGATCGCGAAGGGGATCCAGGCGATCCTGGCCGGCGAGAAGCCGACCAACTGCGTTAACCCGGAGGTGCTGGGATGACCGAGGCTTTCATCGTCGATGCGATCCGTACGCCGATCGGCAAGCGCAAGGGCGCACTGTCGGGATGGCACCCGACGGACCTGCTCGGGCACGTGCTGTCCTCGCTCGTCGAGCGCAACGGGATCGACCCCGCGATCGTCGATGATGTGATCGGCGGCTGTGTCACGCAGAGCGGCGAGCAGGGCACCAACGTCACGCGCAACGCGTGGGTCGCAGCGGGCCTGCCGCAGACCGTCGCGGCGACCTCGGTCGACCGGCAGTGCGGCTCGTCTCAGCAGGCCGTCCACTTCGCGGCGCAAGGCGTCATGGCGGGGGCGTACGACCTGGTGATCGCGTGTGGTGTCGAGTCGATGACGCGTGCACCAATGGCATCCAACGCGCGCGGCGGCACCGGGCCGTTCTCGCCGGCGTTCCTGGCGGCGTGCGACAACCAGCTGAAGATGCAGTTCGAGGTCGCCCAGAAGATCGCGAACGACTGGGGCATCACCCGTGCCGAGATGGACGCGTTCGCGATCGAGTCACACCGGCGGGCATCCGAGGCATCGAAGGCCGGAGCCTTTGCCAGGGAGATCGTCCCGATCAACCTTCGTGATGAAGAGGGCAAGGACACCGGCGAGGTCATGACCGCCGACGAGGGGATCCGGCACGAGACCTCCCTCGAGAAGATGGCTGCATTGCCTGCCGCGCATTTCAAGCCCGAGGACGCGCCGGACATCACTGCCGGCAACTCCTCGCAGATGAACGACGGAGCTGCCGCAATGCTGATCGCCTCGCCGGCGATGGCGGAGAAGCTCGGCCTGCGGCCGCGCGCCGCATTCCGTCACTTTGCGGTCGGTGCTGACAGCGCGGTTTGGGTGCTGACCGCACCGAACCCGGTAACTCGCAAGCTCTACGACAAGACCGGCCTGACGACTGCCGACTTCGACGCGATCGAGGTCAACGAGGCGTTCGCGTCGATCACCATGGCGTGGGAGCGAGAGTTCAAGCCCGAGCCCGAGAAGCTCAACCCGCGCGGTGGCGCGATCGCGATCGGTCACCCGCTCGGTGCCTCCGGCATCCGGCTCATGACGACGATGCTCCACTACCTGGAGGACACCGGCGGCAAGCTCGGCCTGCAGACCATGTGTGAAGGCGGCGGCCAAGCCAACGTCACTGTCATCGAGCGGCTCAGCTAGCGGGACTGCTTGGGTCGTAGTCGACCGTCGCGATGAGCTCGTCGAGGCGGCAGGTCGGCACGTGGATCCAGCCCTCGCGTCGGGCGCGTTGGATCAGGCCTTGCGGGATCTGCGCCGTACCTCTGTAGACCAGCGATGCTCGGGCCACTAGCGCACACATGACGGCGTCGAACGCGTCATCGGAGCGTCGAATGGCCGCGCGGTGCTCGCCGAAGTCCAGCCGGCCGCGGAAGCCTCGGCGCAGCTTGTCGGCCATCGCCGACAGCGTCTCGGTGTTCTCGGTGCCCTTGTAGCGGCCGGCATCGAGCTTCCAGTGCCGGATCGCGGCGGCCGGATAAGTCTCGGCGACGCCACCAGTCACTCCCGCGCGATCTACCTCGACGCCGGCGCGCATGAGCGACGCGAGCAGACCTGCAGCTCGCATCGCGGGGACGGCGATCAAGTCGGAGGACACGCTGAGCGGCCGGCCCAGCTTCTCCTCGATAAGGAAGAGGTCGGTCGCGCGATAGCGCAGCGGGACCCGGGCCACCGAGTCGACCGGAGTCGACTGGATGTTGCCGTTGTGGTGCTCATTGACGAATGCCACGAAGTCATCCGACCAACCCAGCGGACAGTCGATGCCGGTCTTGTCCGCTTGGAGTGCCAGATCGAGGATCTGGTCGTCGTCCGCGGAGGTCAGCAGCTCGACGACCTGCACCCCGTCGGTGTCCCACTCGAGCATCGCCACGGCGGTGCGCTTGGGCTCCGCGCCGAGGTCGACTCCGACCGTGATCATTCCGGCACGTTAGCGATGTCCGGCGTGGCGGGCATCATCGATTCGCGGTGACCGGTGGCGAGCCGACCAAGGCAGAAGGCCTCGGCGCCGTCCGGGCGGACTTCGAGATCGATCTCGCCTAGCGGGCGGCGATGGCCTGCCGGATCGCGGCGGCGAGCGCCTCGGCTCGTAGCGGGTCGCGGCGTAGTCCGGACGCGCGGTGGCAGGTGCCGTCCTCGGTGATGAGGCAGACGTAGCCCGCACCCGAGGTGTCCTGGCTGTCGGCCATCACGGTCACATCCGCGACGTCGCGTCGCGGGAGCCGAATCGTGTGGGAGAGATTGCGGACCAGAACGCGGTCGTCGGTGATGAAGACTCCGCCCACCAGGTTGCGCCAGACCGCCCACGCGGTCGCCAGGACGACCGGTACGACTGCGATCGGTGCGAGCGCGAAGCCGGCAATGGCCGCTAGCACTACGCCGTACGCCGCGACCGCGCCGGCGGCGCGCTTGCGCGAGGCGTTCTGGAAGGCGCTCGGCACGCGCCCACCGTAGATGACGGACCCGCGCGCCTCTTACATGTCAAGATGCCCGCATGATTCGAGGTGAAGGGTCGGCGTTCATCGCCGGAGTGACGGCGCAGGACATCTTCGACTTCGTGCTCGACCCGGCGCAGTACACGAAGGCTGATCTCAAGGTCGTCGGCGTGACCAAGATCGCTGACACCGAGGACGGCATGATCGCCCGCGAGGACGGCAAGTTCCTCGGCAGGTTCCCGGGCTCGGTCATCACTCGCTACCGCTGGATGCCGCCGTACTCGATCGACGTCGTGCTTGAGCATGGGGTGCCGGCCTACATGCATGCGTGGTTCGAGATCGAGGACCGCGACGGCGGTGCGTTCGTGCGCCACGTCGAGGAGCTCGCGATGCGGCGTCCGTTCGGCAAGCTCTGGGACGTCACGACCAAGAGCTGGTTCGCCGAGTCCGTCGCGACCGAGGTCGCCGAGATCGCGCGGCTGATGGAGTCAGGCGAGCGCGGTCGCGGCATCGCCGCCCACTAAGCCGACTTGTCAGACCTTCCCGCGGCCATAGCGTCGTCTGGGTCTGACAACTAGACCTTTTCGATCGCCTCGGGGTGGCGGGCAAACGCTGCGCTACCGGCGATGAAGCCGTCGACGTCCTGGGCCTTCATCTTCACGACGTCGCCCAGTGAGGAGGGGATGTAGCGCTCGAAGCCGTCGCCGGTCAGCGCGTCGAGGATCGCGACCGCGCAGTCCTCCGGCGGGAAGAACTCGCCGTCGTAAGAGGCCTTCTCGTTGCCTGGCACGTCGCCCCAGATCGGTGTCTCGATCGGGCCCGGCTGGATCGCGCGGACGTGGATGTTCTCGTCGTAGAGGTCGACCGCCATGACCTCGCTGAACCCGTTGAGGGCGAACTTGCTGCCGGCGTACGCCGACTCCCGTGGCGGCGCGACCCGGCCGGCGAGGCTCGCGACATTGACCACCACGCCACTGCCGCGCTCGCGCATCAAGGGCAGCAGCGCCAGGGTCATCCGCACGGGGGAGAAGTAGTTGAGGGTCATGATCGACTCGACCTCTTCGGCCGTGAGTCGGGTGACGTGCTTGCGCTTCGGCGCGCCGGCGTTGTTGACCAGACCGTCGAGCCCGTCGAAGCGCTTCCAGGCCTCGAGCGCGACCTGCTCGGCGAGCGGCAGGTCGGACAGGTCCGCGGCCCAGACCTCGACGTCGGGTGCGCCCGCGTCGCGGGTCTCCTGGGCGACCTGGTCGAGTAGCTCCTTGCGCCGAGCGATGAGCCCGACTCTCGCGCCTGCAGCGCCGAGCGCGCGAGCTGTCGCGGCGCCGATGCCGGTCGATGCACCGGTGACGAGGATCGCGGAGCCGGCGAGCTGAAGCGTGTTCTTGACCTTCGGCATTGCGCTCTACTTCCTCGGGAGCTTGATGGCGCGATCGGCGATGATGTTCTTCTGTACCTGCGTCGTGCCGGCGCCGATCGACGTGTAGCGCTGATAGCTGTAGAGCCGCGACCAGTTGCCCTTGTCGACCGCGTCCGGCCCACCACGCGCGAGCAGTGCCGCCGTACCCAGCAGGTCGACCTGCAGCTCCGCGAGGGTCTGCGCGAGATGGCTCCACTGCAGCTTCGCGATCTGGACCTCGGGCCAGCCCTTCTCGCCCTTGAGGACCTTCGACAGCGCGCGCATGTTCAGCAGCCGCGTCATCTCGATCTGCGTGTAGGCCCGCGCCAGCCGGTCGCGCAGATCGGGATCGGTGAGTGAGTCCGGGTTGTGCTCCCGCGCGTAGTCGACCGCACGGTCGAGCTCTGACTTCATCGTGATCGACAGGCCCGCCGTACCGACTCGCTCGCTGGTCAAGGTGCCCATCGCCACCAGCCAGCCCTCGCCTTCGTTGCCAAGACGAGAGAAGTCGGCGGGGACTCGCGCCTGGTCGAAGGTCACCAGGCAGAACGAGTCCTCGCCAACGATGTCGGTGATCGGCGTCGCGGTGATGCCCGGCGTCTCCATGTCGACGATCAGCGCCGTGATGCCGTCGTGCTTCGCACCTCGCTCGAGGGCAGTCGGATCGGTGCGGACGAGGAACAGGCCCCACTTCGCGATGTGGGCGGTCGTGATCCAGATCTTCTGCCCGTCGAGGACGTACTCATCGCCCTCGCGGATCGCGAGTAGGCGCAGGTTGGCGAGGTCCGAGCCGGCTTCCGGCTCGGAGAAGCCCTGGCACCAGTGCTCGTCGGCAAAGAGGATGCCGTGAAGCCAGCGGTCCTTCTGCTCCTGCGTTCCCCAGCGGATGATCATCGGGCCGATCTGCCACACGCCGTTGGCGTTGAAGATCCCCGGCGCCTTCGACCGTGCCATCTCCTGGCTGTAGATGACGTTCTGCATGAGCGTGGCCTCGCGGCCGCCGAGCCCCTTCGGCCAGTTGATCGCCGCCCAGCCGCCGTCGGCCATGACCTTCTGCCAGGCCTTGCGCTTTGCGTAGAGCTTGTTCTGCCCCTGTACGTCGGGAATCTCCCGCTGCTCGAACGTCGCGAGGGCCTTGTCGAGCCACTCGCGGAGCTCTGTGCGGAAGGCTTCATCCTCCGGCAGGTAGGCAAAATCCATGGTCGGGACGCTATCGCGACAGAGGCGACCTCGGCCCAAGATCGAACAGAGTTCCCTGACATTTGCGTCAGGGAACTCCAACCCCCAGGATTACGGCGTGGACTTCGACTTCAATGATGACCAAAAGGCCCTCAGAGACGCGGTACGCGACGCGCTTGCGGGCCTCGTCGATGCCCACGGGCTGCTCGAGATGGCGGGCGACGGCGGCCTCATGCCGGATGCACTGTGGGACCGGATCGCCGACCTCGGCTGGCCCGGTCTGCTCGTGCCTGAGGAACACGGCGGTTTGGGCCTCGGCCTGGTCGACATGACCGTGGTCTGCGAGGAGATGGGGCGCGTGCCCTTGCCGGGCCCCTACTTCTCCTCTGCTGTCTTCGCGACGCTCGCCGCCCGTCGGCTGGGAGCTGACGACCTGCTCGCCGACCTCGCGTCCGGCGCGAAGCGGGGAGCGGTCGCGGTCGAGGAGATGGCGGGTGCAGGCGACCCGCTGGCGGCGGTACAGACACGAGCGACCAAGGCAGGCGACGGCTGGTCGCTCGACGGCCTCAAGCCGACGGTGCCGGATGGGGCGACCGCCGACTGGATCATCGTGATCGCACGGGACACCGACGGCCTCGCGGCGTACCTCGTCGAAGGAGCCGATGTTGAGGCGGTCCCGGGTCTCGACCCGACGCGCCAGCTCGGTCGGCTCGAACTGGCGGGGACGCCCGCCCGTCGGCTTGGCCCGGCGGGGGACCAGACCGCGTTGCTGCGCCGGATCATCGACGACGCCGCGGTGATGTTGTGCGCGGAGCTCGTCGGGGCATCGGAGGCGTCGTTCGAGCTCGCAGCCGAGTACTCCAAGGCGCGGGTGCAGTTCGGCCGTCCGATCGGCACGTTCCAGGCCGTCAAGCACATGGCGGCCGAGATGCTGCAGGACCTCACGCTCGCCCGCGTGATCACGCACTACGCCGCGTGGTGCTCCGACGTTGATGCCGAGGACCGCGAGGTCGCGGCGAGCATGGCGAAGTCGTTTGTGGCGGAGGCATCGATCGAGGTGACCAGCACGAGCATCCAGGTGCATGGCGCCGTCGCCTTCACCTGGGAATGCCCCGCGCACTTCTACTACAAGCGGGCCAAGGCAACCGACCTCGTACTCGGCAAGCAGGCCTACCAGCGAGCCCGAGTAGCCGACCTGATCCTCGGCACCGCTTCGTAGCGCCGAGGCCAACGTAGTTGGTCTTTCAGCCCGCTTGAGGGACCAACAAGGTTGGCCTCGGCGCTTGGCTCAGGGCTTCAGGGCTGGGTGGTGTTGTAGCTCGCGCTTCAAAACCTTGCCCGTGGCGTTCCTTGGGAACTCGTCCACCAGGTAGAGGCGCCGGGGGGCCGCGTAGTCCGCGACACGTTCCTTGGTCCACGCGATCAGCTCGTCGGCGGAAGCGGCGCCTTCTTCGGCGAGTACGACGAACGCCACCACGTCCTCGCCCAGCACCGGGTGCTCGACGCCGACCACAGCTGCTTCCCGGACCGCCGGGTGCTCGTAGAGCGCGGACTCGACGTCCACGGCATGGACGTTGAGTCCGCCGCGGATGATCACGTCCTTCGCGCGCCCCACGATGTAGAGGTAGCTCTCGTCGTCGAACTTGCCGAGGTCACCGGTGCGCAGCCAGCCGTCGGCGTGGAAGATCTCCTGCTTCTCGGCCGGAACCTTGTAGTACTCGCGGAGCTTGCCGGCCGGCTTCACCTGGACGTTGCCGATCTCACCCACTGCAACGTCTGCGCCCTCGTCATCGACGATCCGCACCTTGGCCGGCGGCACGGCAAGCCCGACCGAACCGGGGTGCGTCGCCAGCTGGCCCTTCGGCATGAAGAAGTACGCCGTACCGGCCTCGGTCATCGAGTAGGAGTTCGTGACCAGCGCGTCGGGGACGAGCTCCTGGAGCGCGAGCATCGTCGAAGGCGCGATCGGTGCTGAGCCGACGGACACCATCTCGACGCATGACCAGTCGCTGGTCGCGGTCCGCGGGTCGGCGAGCAGCAGCTCCACCATCGCGGGGACGAGGAACACCGACTTGGGCTGGGCTTCCGCGATGAGCCGCAGCCACGCGCCTGTGTCGAACTTGGGGAGATACAGCGTGAACATCCCCATGCGCATCGGCTGGTAGACGAACGTCATCCCCGAGAACGTGAACATCGGGCAGGCGTGCAGCCACGGCCGTCCCGTCCACTGCGGCTCGGAGGTGATGATCATCGCCGAGTTGCTGTGCCGGATGGCAACACCCTTCGGCGCACTCGTGGTGCCTGACGTGTAGAGGATCTCGGCAAGGTCGTCGCTGTCGCGATCGACCTGGATGTCCTCGGCGTCATCGGCCAGCAACGTGTCCCAGCGGATGCCGCCCGGTGCCAGCTGCGTCAGCTCATCAGCGACGATCGTCACAGTCGGCTCGCAGTGTGCGAGCACGCCCTCGACGAGGGACGGCGCCATCCGGGTGTTGACCGGTACGGCGACTCCGCCCGCTTTGTGAATCGCGGAGTAGGCCTGGACGAACGCCAGGCCGTCCTCCGGCCGCATCACGAGTGCGACCCGGTCGCCGGCCTTGATGCCGGCGTCGATCAGCCCATGTGCGAGTCGCGATGAGGTCGCATGCCACTCGGCGTAGGTGATCGCGCCGATGCCATCGACGACGAACGCGGGTTCGTCGGGCTGGTTTCCGGCCGCCCAGCGAAGCTGGTCGGGGATCAGGGGCATCGCTGCGACTACAGCAGCTGGAAGGGCGGGATGCCGGAGTCGTGGTTGGCGAACAGCTTGGGTGCCGCCTCGATCAGGCCGTCGACCGTCCACGCCTTGCCGCCGGCGTCGACTGAGCCGGCAAGGGTGAAGATGTTCGCGACCTGCACCTCGCTGCCCCAGACGACGAAGACCTGGCCGGTCACGTCCGCTGCCGCCGGGCTGGCGAGCCAGCCGATGACCGGCGAGACGTTCTCCGGCGCGAACGCGTCGAACTGTCCCTCTTCGGTAGTGCCGAACCCGGCGAAGGTCATCTCGGTCATCCGGGTGCGCGCGCGAGGCGCGATCGCGTTGGCGGTGACCCCGATCTTTGCGTACTCGCGTGCCGTCACCCAGGTCAGCGAGATGATGCCGGCCTTGGCCGCGGCGTAGTTGGCCTGGCCGGCGTTGCCGAACAGCCCCGACTCACTGCTCGTGTTGATCACCCGTCCGTAGACCGGGTCGCCGGCCTTGGAGCGTGCCCGCCAGTAGCTGCCGGCGAAGTGCGTCGTCGCGAAGTGGCCTTTGAGGTGGACGTCGATGACGGAGTCCCAGTCCTCCTCCGACATGTTGTAGCTCATCTTGTCGCGCAGGATGCCCGCGTTGTTGACGAGGATGTCGAGCCCGCCGAACTCATCGACGGCTTGGGAGATGAGGCCCTCGGCCGCCTTCCAGTTGGAGCAGCTCTCATAGTTGGCGACCGCGTCACCACCGGCCGCCTTGATCTCGTCGACGACCTGCTGGGCCGGGCGGTTGTCCGTGCCGGCACCGTCCCACTCACCGCCGAGGTCGTTGACGACGACGCGAGCGCCTTCGGAGGCGAGCAGCAGCGCGTGCGTCCTCCCGAGACCCCGGCCAGCGCCGGTGACGATGGCAACCTTGCCGTCGAGCAGACCCATGAGTGGTGACCTCTCTCGTTCCTTGGTGGCTGTTGCTAGCTGGGCTGAGCCGGAAGGACCTCGTCGAGGAACTCCCGGATCAGATCGGCGGTTGAAGCGGGGTTGTCGCCGGCCGCCAGATGGCCGGCGGACGCGATTGTGGCGACCCGCGCGTTGGGCAGGATCGACGCGACCTCGGTCGCGCCGTCGCTGGACAGTACGTCGCTCGATGCGCCGCGCAGCACGAGCACCGGGATCCGGATAGTCGCTGCTTCGGCGTCGAGGCCGACCAGGATGTCGTTCTCCCAGTCGGTGTCGCGGATGTTCTCCATCCGCTCCCGGCTGATCCGGCCGAGACTGTGCTTCCAGACCCAGCGGCCGTCGGGACGCTGCCTGAGGTTGCGCTTGAGTCGGTCGGGCGATGAAGTCTTGCGGTTGGGCAGGTACTCCGCAATCGCGGCCCCTGCTTCCTCGAGCGTGCCGAACGACTCATGCTTGGTCATGAACTCGATGATTCGTGCGACTCCCTCAGGCTCGAGCCGATGACCGACGTCGATGAGAATGATCGCCGAGACCAGCTCTGGCCGCGCGGCTGCGAGCGTCATGGCAACGATTCCGCCGAGTGATGCGCCGATGATGGCGACTGGGCGCACGCCGAACTCATCGAGCACCCCGGGGACGGTCGCGGCGAGCTCCTGTCGTGACACACCTTCGGCGCCGACGAGCGAGTCCGACTCGCCGTGTCCGGGCAGGTCGATCGCGATGACGTGACGGGTGTCGCGCAGGTTCGCGCCGATGTCCTCGAACATGTACGCCGTCTGGCCGCCGCCGTGCATCGCGAGGACCGCCGGGGCCGTGGACGAACCCCACTCGAGGTAGTGGACCTGGCGGCCGGCGACGACGGTGAAGCCGCTGCGTCCGCTCTTGGGGACGTCGTGCTGCTCGGGTCCATACACGGCATCGCCGTGCGCTTCACCATCTGGATCACTGACGGCAATGTCAGGCTCGGACATGACGCCCATTCTTGCCCACGGCTCTGATCCGCTTGCGGGCGATCGCGCGGTCGGGGACGAAGAAGCCTTCGAACACCGCGCGCGTGAGGATCTCGATCGCCTCGTCCCGAGAGACATCGACCTGATGGGACTCGCGGAAGTAGTTGAAACGCTCGAGCATCGACAGGCACGCGAGACCCTCGGCGACGCCACGATCCGGGATGACGCTGTCGTCGAGCACGCGGACCTCGTGGATGCGGGTGGCAAGGGCAGTGGACAGCTGGACCAGCGACGTCTGCGCGCGGCGACCCAGGTCGCGGTCGTTGAGCTCCCACTCGGTCCAGGCGCGGATCACGCTGCCGTGGGCGGCGTAGAGATCGACGAACTTCGTCACCCACCCGCGGATCGTCTCCCGGCCTTCCTCGTCGGCGCTGACCGGACCGAGCGAGGCGCCGAGCGCCTCCATCTCCGACATGGTGTCCAGCGCGAGGGCCTTGAACAGGTCTTCCTTGTTGGAGAAGTACAGATAGAAGGTGCCGTGGGAGGTCTTCGCGGCTTTCACGATGTCGTCGACGCGCGCGGTGTGGAACCCCTGCGCGGCGAATACCGTCCGTCCGGCGGTCAGCAGCCGCTGCATCGTCTTGCGGCCCTGCGCGCGAAGCTCCCGCTCCTGCGCGGGTGCGCCGCCTCGGGCGGACGCCGTTTTCGGCGGGCTCACTGCTGCTTCCAGTTGAAGTGCTGCACTTCGACGGTCAGCGGCAGCAGGTAGTTCACGTAGAAAGCGGTCAGGTCGAGCATGCCGAAGTCGTCGACCATGAGCTCCTCGACCCGAACCCGGTCGTCGCGCTCGGCGTATGCCTTGGCCCGCGCGTGCATCGCGTGCAGCTCCTCGACGGTGTCGACCGCCATCCCGAAGTGGTCGGCGAACGTGCCCGAAAGCGGCGACTCGTCGGCCACGAGGAAGACGAACTGCCCTAACTCGTACGCCATCATGACCAGCTGCTGCCGGTCCTTGGTCTCGGTGGGGAGCTCCTGCCAGCCGAAGACCTCGCCGTAGAAGTTGAGGATCGCCTTGCGTCCGGTCTCGTCGAGCGCGTCAGCCGGCATCGTCATCGCGACGTGGTTGAACTTCGGCATCTTGGCTTCAGTGGTCATGGCCGCACCAGTGCTTTCGTCGGGATCTCACCGGCGTGCAGCCGGTGCATCGTGTCGAGCAGGTCGTCGAGGCCGACGTCCTCGGGGCACATGAGGGATTCGACCGGAAGTCTTCCCGAGGCGAGCAGCGTGAGGGCCGCGTCGATGCCCCCGGCGTCATAACAGTAGGCACCGGTGACCACGAGCTCGTTGAGGAGGATCCGCATCGCGTCGAGCTTGATCTGGAACGCCCCCGTGCCGAGCAGCACCAGAGTTCCTGCCGGGCGGAGCAGGCCCAACGCGGTCTGGGCGGCAGTCTCCACGCCGGAGGTCTCGAAGACGAAGTGAAAGCCGTCCTGGTGGATGTCGGTAGGCAGGGCGGGGGGCGTCCGAAGATCCGACGGCGCGACCGCTGTCGAGGCTCCAACGGCGACCGCTTGTTTGCGGCGTACGTCGGAGGGCTCCGACACCATCACCTGGCTGGCGCCCGCGGCGCGCAGAGCGGCGACTACCAGCTGGCCGAGCGGACCACCGCCGCTGACGAGGATGCGAAGTCTCTCGACATCGTCCGGCAGGTTCGCGGCGCTGATGCCGTGCAGTGCCACAGCCAGTGGCTCCGACAATGCAGCGACCCTGAGGTCTAGTCCGACCGGCACCGCGTGCAGCGTGTCGGCGCCTGCAAGCAGGTAGCTCGCAAACGCGCCGCCGAGCTCGACGCCGTCGCCATGGCCGAGGCCGGTCGCGCGGATCGGGTCGGCCACGCACAGCGCGGGACGCCCCGCGCGACACCACTCGCACTCCCCGCACCACGGCGGGCCACCGACGACCAGGTCGCCCGCCGACCACCGTGTCACGTCGGGCCCGACCGCCGCGACGGTGCCGGACCACTCGTGTCCGCCGACGGTGCCCGGAGGCAGCCAGCCCTCCAGTGACCCGTGCAAATCGGTGCCACAGATCCCGCACCAGCCAACCTGCACCAGAACCTGCCCGCTCGCGGGGGTTGGCACATCGGTGTCGCGGACCGCGAGCTTTCCCGGGCCCTCGATCACCGCCGCGCGCATGGAGACCCCCTGGCGCATCACCGGTAGTCGAACGCCACCTTGATCGTGCCGGTATCGCCCTGGCGGGCGATCGTCCCGAAGGCGTCACGCCACGCGTCGAGTGCGAACCGGTGCGTGAGCATGTCGCTGACGTCGATCCCGCCGGTCGCGGCCCAGTCGAGGTAGTGGGAGATGGCGTGCTTGCGGACGCCACCGACCTCCTCGACCCCGAAGGCGTTCGACCCGATGAGGTTGAGCTCCTTGAAATACCAAGGGCTCCACTCGAAGCGGCCGGCCTGGCTGACTCCCGTCAGCACCATCCGGCCCCGTGCCCGAAGCACTCTGACCGACACCTCAAGGGTCTCGGGCGCAGCGACAGTGTCGTAGACGACGTCGACACCGCCGGGGAAGGTCATCGGCAGGCCCTCCCACGGCTTGTGCAGCCGCGCCTGCGCCCAGTCGGACACCGCTTCGACGAGCAGCTCCGGCGGCGAGTGGAAGAACGCCTTCGCACCGTGACGTTCTGCGGCGTCCGCCTGGTGCTGCCAGCGGACGATCGCACCGACCTCGACGGTCGGGTAGAGCTTCGCGAGCACGGCGAGTGTCGACAGCCCGAGCGCGCCGATGCCGTAGACGAGCACCTTGCCGCCGATCGGCGGTGGGTTGCGAAGCACCGAGTGCAACGCGACGGAGAACGGGTCGGCGAGCACCGCGATCTCATCGGGGACCTCGTCGGGACAGGGGATCGCCATCGAGGTGTGCGCCGGCACCAGCTCGGCGAACCCGCCGCTTGCCGTCGAGGAGTTCCCGGTGTGGATGCCCGGTGCCAGGTGACCCTCGGTGAAGTGGTGGCAGAGGTTGAAGTCGCCGTTCTCGCACGACGGGCACATCGGGGAGATCCCGCGGGGGCCGCAGGACAGCCAGGGGTTGAGTACGACGCGTTCGCCGATGCGCCGTCCGGCGGCGGAGCCGACCTCGACGATCTCGCCGATGACCTCGTGTCCGAGCACTTGCGGGAAGCTGATCATCGCGGTCATCGACGAGTCGCCGTCGCCGTCCATGAAGACCTGCTTGGCGTCGGACCCGCAGATCCCGCACAGGTTGGTCTTGATGATCACCCAGTCATCGGCGGGCAGCGCCGGGTCCGGGATGTCACGCAGGTCCATCGGGACTGTCGCGAGCGCCTTCAGGTACGGCGACGCGTCTTCTGACAGAGCCTCAACAAGCGCGGGATCCGTGGGGGACGGCCTCACGCCGAACAGCAGTCCGCGCATCAGGCGTACGCCTCCTCGTGGTCACGGCCGAGATGGTCTGCACCGTGGCCGAAGTTCTTGGTGGCGTTGCGCAGCGCGGTCGACAGGATCGTGTTCGTCGGGTTCTGCGCGCCGCTGCTCGGGAAGACCGATCCGTCCGCCACGAAGACGTTCTCCATGCCGTGCACCCGGCCGGTGCCGTCGGTGGCCGACGTCCGCGGGTCCTTGCCCATTCGCATGCCGCCCATCACGTGCGCGCCGTGGGGGATGTTCGCGCCGGTGAGGCTGTTGACGATCGACTCCGGCAGAGCCGCACCGATCGCGTCGGCGCCGGCGGCCTTCAGCAGCGCGGTGATCAGCGGGATGTAGAACAGCGAGGCAATGTGCTCGTGCTTGCCCTGCGAATAGGTCAGTCGCGGGACCGGGACGCCCCGGTAGTCCTTCACCTTCGGGTCGAGCTCGACCCGGTTGGTCGCCAAGGGCAGGTCCTCGCCGATGAAGTCGATCCCGGCGAGACGGTCGCGGAGCAGGCTGGTCCGCATCAGGGTCTTGAAGGTGCTGCCGAACGGCGTCACGCCCGGCGCGCTGGCGAGCGCATCGAGGACGAACTGCAGCTCCTGGCCCTCGCCGATGACGTCCTCGCTGCCGCCGATCTCCATGATCCCGCCGCGGAAGTACGGGATGCCGTTGAGCTTCGCGAACGCCCGGGCGCCCACGAAGTCCGGATCGGCGAAGTCCTCGCAGCACTGGGTGATCGATCGGCCGCGGTAGGCATGCATCCGCTCGGCGGTGAAGATACCGAAGCCGTCCATGAAGTTGTGGAACATCATGTCGCGGCCGATCCGGTCGTGCGGATTCGGCAGGTTGGACAGCAGTGCGAGCCGCGACGTCTCGATCGCGGAGCACGACATCACCACAACCTTCGCGTCCATCTTGTGGCGCTTGCCGTGCCGGTCGACGTACCGGACGCCGGTCGCCCGCTTCCCGTCGTGGATGACCTTGTCGACCATGGTGTCGGCGTGGATGGTGACGTGGCCGGTCCGGACCGCGTGCTGCATGATCGCCAGTGCGCCGATCCTTGCGCCGATCGGGCAGCCATAGTCGCTGCACTGGCCGCAGTCGTTGCACGCCGGCCGGCCGAGGTGGTGCCGGGAGTTGATCGCCATGGGGAACGGGTACGGGTGCAGGCCGAGGGCATGGCAGCCCTTCGCGACCGTCAGCGATGAGAGCTGCTGTGGTCCGGGCGGCATGACGAAGCCGCGCTTGCCTGGTGCGTACTTCAAGGTGCTGTCGGGAATCGCGGCCTGGTCGCCTTGCGCGCCCATCAACCGCTCGATGCGCTGGTAGTAGGGCGCGATCTCGGCGTAGTCGAACGGCCAGTCCTCGATGTCCGCGCCAGGAAAGGGCCCGAGCATCGAGCGCTTCGAGAAGTCGATGTCCCAGAAGCGCGGGATCTTCGCGTCCCAGTGCGTCGTGCCGCCGCCGACGACGGAGGCGAGCGGGTTCACGACGCCGACGATGACGTCACCGCCCTTCTTCGCCCGAAACGTGCGGGGCTCGGAGATCGGGTCCGGCTGGTCAAAGTTGCGATCGAACTTCAGCTCGTCGTTGGAGAAGACCGTCTTGATCGGTCCCGGCTTCTCCCAGCCATCGATGTAGCGGGGGCCCTTCTCGAACACCACGACGTCCCAGCCGTTGTGGGCCAGGACCATGCTCGTGACGGACGCGCCGGCACCGCTGCCGACCACGATCGCGCGCTCACGCATCGAGGTGCTCCGTCCGGTTGACGCCCAGTGATCGGCGGCGGCGGAGGCGCCGGGCTGCGCTGACCACGCCGAGCTCGCCGAGCACCGCCTCCAGAGTCGGGGTCAGGACGACGACGTCGAGCCCGTCGCTCGTCGCGACCTCGCTCGCGGTGTAGCCCCGCCGTTGCGAGTCGCCCGGCCAGTGCACGCCCTTCCAGCCGGCGGTGTCCCGGTTGCCGCCGTACTCAGGAACGGAGTACATGCCCTCGATCGCGTTGGTGAAGATCAGGCCGCGGACATCGCCGAGCTTGGTGAGGACCTGGTCCTGGGTCGAGTGCGACGCCTTGCTGAAGTCACCATTGGCTGCGGCATCGAGTTGCTTGACCGCCTTGCGGTACTGCTTGCGGAGCCCGGCGATCCGTCGCCGCCACGCCCACTCCTGCCGTGGTGCGAGCGGGACGAAGTGCTTCATGTAGTTCTCGTCGCCACCGTGGCGGTTGCTCCATGGGCCGCCGGCGAAGATTCTCGGAACCTTGAACTCGAACGCGGCAAGCATGGTGTCGATGTAATGGACGACGCCGGCCTCAGTGGCACCGGGGGAGTTGTAGAGCTTCTCGATCGGGTCGTCGTCGGGCCCGGGGATGAGGCGCGCGCAGGCGGCCTTGATGACGGCGCCTTCGTGCGTGGTGAAGAAGCGGAACTTCTCCGGCGTCGCCTTCTTGGCAGGCTCGGACTTCGCGGATTCGGGGTGCACATCGCGCAGGACCGTCGGACCAAGGGCGATCAGCGGCAGGGCACCGATCGCGCCGACGACATGGCGCCGCGTTGGTTTCAGGTGCTCGTCCACGTCTGCTGCTCCGCTCAATCCCTGACACGCGTGTCAGACAACGAAGCGAATCGTACGGTGACCCGGGCCGGGCGTCGATGGCCCCTGAGAACTCAGCGGTTGCGGAAGAACAGGAACATCGTGACCGCCTGCAGGCTCGCATACCGGGCCCGCGTCACACCAGGCTTCCGGCGGGCGGCCCCGAGCGCCGCCTCAGCGGCGTCCTTGACCGGGGCAAGCTTCGCCTCGAGGTGCTGCACGGCCTCGTGCGCCAGTCGGCTCGGGTGGTTGCGACCCAACACCAGCGGTGAGCGACACAGCGACCAGGTGCCCGCGAGCATGACGACGCCGCCGATCGACTCGAACGTCAGTGCCGCGGTCGAAGCGTGGAGGTGCTCGTTCAGCGCGACGACACCGATCAGCATTCCGACCACGGGCTCACCAACGGCGATCATCGGGAGTCCCGCGGTCAGGGGTCCTGCCTTGTACGCCGATTGCATGAGCGCGATCGAGTAGATGCCGGCTGCGACCTGCACCCAGAGCTGCCACGACAGAGTCTGCGAGAAGTAGCCGTGGACGGACATCTCATGAAGCGTGTAGTGGGTAAGCGCGTCCTGCAGCCCGGACAGGATGCCGGCCGCAGCGCCGATCAGCGCCGCCCGCGGCGCCTGTGCGCTGGTCCGCTTCCCGGCCGCCACGCAGATCAGCGCGGCGCCCCATGCGGCGAGCGTGACGAGCAGCCACTCGCTCTGCGGCATCGTCGGACGGCCGACGCTTGGCGCCCCGACGCCGAGGAGCAGGGCCAGGCCCACGCAGACTGCAAGGGCTCCGGTCCAGTCCCGGCGAGTCAGCCGCTCGCGTCGCCACGCCGCCGACAGCGGCAACGCGAACAGCAGCGAGGCACACAGGATCGGCTCGACCACCGCGAGGCTGCCGGCCGCCAGCGCCGCCGCCTGCAGCCCGCTCCCGATGAACATCACGATGATGCCGGCCACCCAGATGCGGTGGCGGGCGAGCTCGAGCAGCAGCTTGGGCGACAGGAACAGCCGGTCCGGCGCCTGGTGCGCCTCGTGGTACTGCAAGACGTAGCCCGCGGCGTAGCACAGCGCGGTCGCAAACGAGAGCGCGAGCGCGAGGATGCCGAGGGGAGACAACATGAGGCATCCAGCGTAAGGGCGGGTCCGCCACCCTGTCGCTAGTCATCTGACACGAATGTCAGGGTTTGTGGACCCAATCTTTCGCCGAATAAACGGGCGCTAGCCCATTCAGTCCAACGACATCTCTTCGAGCGTCTCGTGGCGTACCTGGGCTCCGAGGTGGCTGCGCACCAGCCGGACGGTCGTTGCGATCCACGGTTCCCCGACGAACGGCGGAAGTGCCTCCAGCGTTGGCCGCAGGTCGATCGGGGCAGGCCGCCGTGGCCGGCCGATCGTGACATGGGCGCGGTACTTGCGGGTGTCGACATCGAGACCGGTGCGCCGGCCGGCGGCGACGCAGCGTTCGGCCAGCCGCCGCAGCTGCGGGAGGTCGCCGTCCACCCCGACCCACAGCACTTTGGCGCGGGCCGGGTCACCGGGAAACGACCCCACGCCCCGCAGCTGGAGACCGAGTGCGTCGGACCGTTGCGCCGCGCGACGCAACCGTTCGGTCAGCTCCGGCAGGTCCGCACCGGGCACCTCGCCGTAGAACGCGAGGGTGACGTGCCACTGGTCGCTCGGCGTCAGTCGCAGGTCGGTGGTCTGCAGATGCGCGGCGGTCAGCCACGCGAGCAGCCGCTCGCGCTCCGCGTCCGGCGGATCGATCGCGGCGAAGAGCCTCATGACCTACCAGTGTGCGTGGCAGGCACATTGGGGTGCCGCGGAGAACATGTGCGCATGCGTGGACGGATCGCGACGCTTGCTGCGGTGTCGGTCGCGGTGACCTGGGTAGCGACGCTGAGCCCGGCGGGGGCCGTTGCGACGGTTCGATCTCCCGCCGCTCACCCGCCGCTGTTTCGAGTCGGTGCCGCTGTCGTGGGGATCGACCCCAAGGTCACGGTCTACTCGGGCGGCTTCGGTCAGAGCCCGCCGATCAAGCCCGGCAGCGTCATCGGGCCTGGGCTGTCGGTCCGGGCGATCTACATCAGCAACGGCCGTCACGCCGTAGAGATGGCCGTGATCGACGCGCAGGCGGAGTTCGCGGCGTACCAGGAGGGCCCGCAGTACGGCATCACGGCCGCGCGCACGGCGGCCGCGGCGACGATCGATGCGGCACGTCGGGGGCCGGCGATCAACGCGGGCGACATCATCATCCAGGCAACGCACAGCCATTCCGCGCCCACGCTCGAAGGTTTGTGGGGCCCGGTTCCGCTCGCCTACCTCAAGGCCGTCACCGACGCTGAGGAGAGGGCGCTCGTCGAGGCGGCGTCGCATGCCCAGCCGGCGTACCTGCGCTTCGGCACCGCGGACGGGTCGGCTCTCGATGTCGACATCGTGTCGCAGTACGACGGCTTTCCCGGCTGGGCGGATGACCCGTTGCTCGCGGTGTTGCAGGCGGTCAGTCCCGCGACCGGCGCGACGATCGCGACCTACGCGACGATTCCCGCGCATCCCGACATCGTCAGCGGCTCGCGAATCCGTCACCTCACTGCCGACTACCCCGGACTGGTGCGCAACGCGATGCAGCGTCAGCTCGGCGGCATCGCCCTCGTCGGCCCTGCGACGCTGGGTCGCGAGGAGACGCCGGTGCAGGCCACCGACATCCCCGAGGACCACGTCTTCGCAGCCGATGTGCTGAACCTCGTCGACCGGGCGCTCGCCGACTCGCACCCCGTGATGAGCAACCGGATCGCAGCCTCACAGCGGATGATCCAGATCCCGGGAACCGGCGCCCTCCTGCTCGCGCTGGTTGCGGCCAACCACTTACCGGTCAAGCAGAAGCAGCAAGTCGAGAACGTGCTCGGGCAGTACCCGGTCGATCGCAGGGACACTGCGCCCTACCAGACCGGACTCGACGTCGGCACCTGGGTGACCGCCTTGCGGGTGGGCAACATCGCCTACGTCTCGATGCCGGGCGAGCCGTTCCCGGAGATCCGGCAGACCCTTGCGATCGCCGCGCCCGACGCGACCGTGGTGGCGCTGTCGAAGGGTCAGGACGACCTCGGCTACTTCTATCCGGCCTATGTCACGCCGTTCGCCGAGATCTATCCGTCGGACACGTTCACCAACTCCGCTTCCGCGGTCACTGGTGACGACGTGATCGCGGGCCAGGAGCAGAACCTCTCGGCGATCGGTTTCGCGACTCGGCACCGCTCGCTCGCGCCCGAGCAGGTCGATCCGTTGCAGGCGCTCTATCCGGGGCTGCAGGTTGTCGGTGGTCCGTTCGTCACCGACGCCGGTCCCGGTGGCACGGCGAAGGTTCGGATGATCGCGACGTACTCCCCACCCGACCTTCCGGAGGCGACAACGGCGGACGGCCTTCCGGTTGGTGGCTTCAACATCAAGGAGAACCCGACCGGCCGGGTGCACTGGAGCTTCGGTGCGGTCACCGGCTACCACGACTTCTCCGGCTCGGATCTACGCCCGTACATCGTCGATCACTCGTTCGGCGTCGGCGTGCACCACATCACCGCGCGGATCCTCGACGCGGACGGCAACCCGGTGACGACTTCGTTCACCGTGAGGGTGTTCCCGAAGCTGCGGATCGGCTTCGCGCCGGCGCGGGGAGGTGACGCGACCCGCATTGTGGTTCGGGGCGGAGACGGCAATGTCCTGGCGATCCGCTGGTACGTCGATGGGCGAAGCGGGTCTGGCCCGATTCTCCCGAGTCGCTATGCAGCCGGGGTACGCCACCTGACGGTCAGAGTCACGGATGGAACTGGAACGCGGGGAGGCATCCGCGTGCTCGCGGAATCCGGAGTGTCTCCGCGGCGGCGCTGATAGGCTCGCCGGGACGCGCCGCTAGCTCAGTTGGTTAGAGCAGCTGACTCTTAATCAGCGGGTCCGGGGTTCGAATCCCTGGCGGCGCACGGCAATCTTGTGTGACCCCGGCTGATGCTTACCGCTACCTAGGCAGGTAGGTGACGAGCGCCGTCGTGGGGGAGTTCTCTCGTACCCGGTTCACCGGTCGCGCGCGACCTCGCGGTAGCGCGTCTCCAGCGCGGAGTAGACGACAAAGACGAGCAGTCCGGCCGCGCACAGCATCAGCACGGCCTCGCCCCAGGCACTGCCCGTGAGCGAGGTCAGCTCGCGGTCGAGCCCATCCGCGTGGCTCGGATCTCCTTGCACCGCGGCGACCATGAAGAACACGCCGACCGGAAGGAACACTAGGGCACGTGCGGGGATTCCGACGACCCCGGACGCGAGCACCAGTCGGCGTACCCACGGTGGAGCATCGTCGATCGCCATCCCCTTGACGTAGTCGCGATCGACACCGGTCCGCACCTGGTACGCCGCGACTGCGCAGATGATGACGCCGAGCGCGAACACGATTACGGGGCCGCCCGGCAGATGGAGCAGGTCGGCGACTGTCTGGTGCTGCTGCTGCTCGTCACCGGACGAGTGGCTGCCGAGCGCATAGGACAGCGGCACCCATCCGAGCACGAGGTAGAACACGCCCTGCAGGGCGGTGCGGCAGCGGACCCATGGCGAGGAACGCCCGTCCCGCCACGCGACCCAGATCCGGATGCTGCCGAACGCGGCGAAACCGGCCGCCGCCACCACCAGCAACGCGACTCCGGACGGCCCGCGAGCGACGGTGGCGATCGCGCCATGCGCATTCGGTTGACGGGCGTTGTTCGACGCGAGCGTCAGCCGGACAATCAGGTAGACCAGCAGCAGGTAGAAGCCGGTCCGCGCCGCCAACCCGAGCCGGGCGACCACCACCGCCAGCCGGCCCGGTCGGCGCAGGCGGCGGCCCCCCGAGCGGCGCGGCTGCCGAGTCGGTCGAAGCCGGGACAGCACAGACGACACGCCCGTCCGTACCCGCAACCACGTTCGATCGATCATCGGCAAGCCTCGCGGCGCGCCCAGTGTCGGCGGCGGAGCGAGGTCCCCATGCACCGGGAGTGGTCGTGTACGTTTCGGTGGCCTTCGCCAAGGATGGGGTCTGGATCACGATGCTCGAAGCCGAACGCGCCCAGCTAGCTGGGGCTTGCCACCGGGTTGCCGCCAAGGGACTCGTGACCGGGACGGCGGGAAATCTGTCGATCCGCGCCGGTGACCACGTGGTGATCACACCCACGGGCGGAGTCCTCGAGGAGCTCACTCCGGAGATGATGACGGTCGTCGACTTCGAGGGTCAGATCGTCGACGGCGAGCTCGCGCCGACCTCGGAGCTCGAGCTCCATCTGTTGGTCTACAAGAAGTCTTTTGCGAAGGCAGTTGCTCACGCGCACGGCCTCGCCTCGACCGCGGTGGCCTGCACCCACGCCGAGCTGCCGGTGATCCACTACAGCCAGCTGATGCTCGGCGGCTCGGTGCGGACCGCGCCGTACGCCACGTTCGGCAGTCCGGAGCTGGCGCAGAACGTCGCCACCGCCCTCGAGGGCAAGACGGCCGCGCTGATGGCCAACCACGGGTCGGTCGCGCACGGCCAGACGATCGCGAGCGCGTGCGAGACCCTCGAAATGCTCGAGTGGTGCTGCGAGCTTTACACCCGCTCGTTGACCTTGGGTACGCCGAGCACCCTGACCGAGGAGGACCTCGCCAAGGTGATCGAAGCGGCGATGAACCGCGGTTACGGCACGACTCGCAAGGCCTCCTCCGATTGATACGTCGAGCCGCCCAGCCGGGTCTTCGTCGATTGCCTAGCGGCGACCCACCAGGTCGCGCCCGATGATCTCCTTCATGATCTCGTTCGTTCCCCCGAAGATCCGCTGAACGCGCGCGTCCTTCCATGCCTGTGCGATCGGAAACTCCAGCATGTAGCCGTATCCGCCGAAGAGCTGGAGGAGTCGGTCGATGACCCGGCCCTGGACATCGGTCGCCCACCATTTCGCCTTCGCCGCCTCGACCGCCGACAGCCGTCCCTCACCGACGGCCACAACCGCTCGATCGACGTACGCCCGCGTGACGTCAAGCTCCGTGGACACCTCCGCGAGTACGAAGCGGGTGTTCTGGAAGTCCGCGATGGGTTGACCAAAGGCGGTCCGCTGCTGCACATAGTCGAGGGTCCAGGCAAGCGCCGCGTCGGCTGATGCGATTGCCGCCGCTGCAATGGACAGGCGTTCCAACGGAAGGTTCCGCATCAGCTCGTTGAATGCGCCTCCCACCGCGCCGAGAACGTTGTCGGCCGGGACGAGCACGTCGTCAAAGAACAGCTCGGCAGTGTCCTGCGCGGCTAGCCCGACCTTGTCGAGCTTTCGACCCCGCGTGAATCCCGGCATCCCGTCCTCGACCACGAACAGCGTGAAGCCGTCGCGCCCGGCTGCGGGATCGGTCCGAGCGACCACGACGACGACGTCGGCCTGAATGCCTGAGGTGATGAATGTCTTGGCGCCGTTGACCATCCAGCCCGTGGGCACTCGTCGCCCGCTCGTCTTGATCGCCCGAAGGTCGCTGCCGGTACTCGGTTCGGTCATTGCGATCGCCGCGATGAGCTCGCCACCGCAGATTCCGGACAACCATCGTTGCTGTTGCTCAGCAGTGGCCAGTGAGACGAAGTACGGCATGACGATGTCGTCCTGAAGAGACAGGCTGGACGTCAACGCTGCCGCGCCAACTTTGGCGAGCTCCTCATGGATCACATTGCGAAACCGGTAGTCGGTCAGCCCCAGACCGCCGAATCGTTCAGGGCCGCTCAGCCCTACCAGGCCCTGTCGTCCCGCCGCCAGCCAGGTATCGCGTCCGATGAGGCGTTGTGCGTCCCACTCACTTTGCTTGGGCACGACCTCGTGCTCGACGAAGCGCTGGACGGTCTCCCGGTAGAGCTCATGGTCGGTCGAGTACAGGCCGCGGTCCATCGCGGCTAGCCGATCGATCGCAACGACGGCTCGTGGTCTACCAGCCTGACAATCATCGATCCTGCCTCAACCGAACGATCGAGTGTCGTGCCTGGCCTAGTGAACGCTCGCTCAGGCTATGTGCGACACTAAGGCTCGGTCAAGCCGCGAAGCCAGCGAAGGGGCCGCCGGCACTCTCTAGTCTCGGCACGTGAATGGGACCCGGAGGTAGGGATGGCGCAGACCAAAGAGCGCAAGCGGGCGCCATCCACGACCTGGCGGACGGCCAGCCAGCCCGACCTGTCACCGATCTTGGCCGGAGCTCTCGACGCGTTCTACGACGACGGCTACCACGGGACGAGCGTGCGCGACATCGCCCGCCGTGCCAATCTCACTGTTCCGGCGCTCTACTACCACCACGCCAACAAAGAGGCCATCCTCTACGCCCTTCTCGACTCCTCGATCAATCGGGTGATCGAGAACTGCGAGCTAGCTCTCTCTGACGCCGGCACCGATCAGGTACAGCGCTTTCTCAATCTGGTCGAGTGTCAGGTCCTGTACCTCGCGAACAACACTAAGAGCGCGGCGATGGACGCGGAGATTCGCTCGCTGAGCTCCGAGAACCGGCGCGCCTACAGCGAGCGTCGACGTGTCATCGAGTACATGCTGCAACGAACGATCGAGGGTGGGGTTGGCGCCGGAAGCTTCAACGTCAGCAACCCTTCGGCGACGTCGCGTGCCCTGCTCGGAATGATCCAGGCAATCGCCACTTGGTTCAGGGCTGACGGGGAGCTGAGCGTGCAGGCCCTCGCCCGGCAGTACCTCGAGATCGCTGCTCAGACGGTCGGTGCCTCGTCCAGGGTGCTGGAGCTGGCCCGTCAGCCGGCAGCTCGCAGATAGCTCAGCGGTACTTGTACTGAGGTGCTCGCTTCTCCAGGAACGCCCGGGTAGCTTCGGGCTGATCCTCGGTGAAACACGTGAGAATCTGCTGCCGGTTCTCGAACTCGACCGATGCGTCGAAGCCCGGCGACTCCAGCGCGAGCCACATTCCCTGCTTCGTCAGCTCTACCGACAGCGGTGGGTTGCGCTGGATCTCCGCGGCCTTTGCGCGGGCCACCTCGAGTAGCGACTCGTCCGGCACGACGTCCGTCACCAATCCGATTCGGAGGGCCTCTGCGGCGTCGAGCCGACGCCCGGTCAGCATCAGCTCGTGCGCCCGTCCAGTGCCAACGATCCGCGGCAGCAACCAGGAAGTGCCGATGTCACAGCCGCTGTATCCGGCGCGGATGAACGAGGCGGCGAAGATCGCGCTACTGGAGGCGATTCTCACGTCAGACGCGAGAACGAGACTCAGGCCGCCACCAGCCGCGGCTCCGTTCACCGCCGCGATGACCGGCACCCGCAGATGATGGAGCCGCTGTGCGAGCGCGGCGATCTCTCGTTGCCGCCCGAGCCGACGACGCAGTGAGCCCTGGGCCTCGACGAGGTCGTCGTCGCCATAGCCATTGAGGTCCAGACCAGCGCAGAATGCGCGACCGGCGCCGGTCAGCACAACGACGTGGGTGCGATAGTCGCGCTCAATCTCCTGTAGCGCGGTACCGAGGTCGGTGACGAGCTCGGCATTGATGGCGTTCAGGGCAGTTGGGCGATTCAGGGTCAGCTCTCGAACACCGCTGACAGCATCGCCTAGCTCCACGACAGACATGATTCGAACTCTCGATCGACCTAACACAGACGGTCTCACGTTACCGCCTGACTGATCTATCGATCGCTCAATACCGGCAGTCGATCTGGTCACGCTGAGCTGCTCTCCGGACCCCTTCGAACCACCTTGTACCTTGATGTATGAGCGAGCGACCGCTAAGTTCGACTCAGTCGCACGCCATTTGAGACGCTGTGATGTGCGCTGGCGGGTCGGTTCGCTGCCAGTGGTGTTGCGACCGTGAGCAAGGAAACAAGGTGGGCGTGGCGGACATCGAACGGCCAAGTCTGGAGCTCGCGGAGGCGAACTCGGCGACCTTCGTCGCGATGCTTCGCCGGCACGCGCACCTCAAGCCCAGCCAGTCGGCCGTGTGCACGGCCACGGCAACGCTGACCTATCGGCAGCTGGACGAACGGGTGGATCGGGCCGCGACCGCCCTTGCGGCCAGAGGTGTACGTCCAGGGGATCGGGTTGCCTTGCTGATGGCAAACTGTCTGGCGTTCATCGAGGCGCTCGCTGGAAGTGGTCGGCTCGGCGCGATCACAGTGCCGCTCAACCACCGTCTCGCCGAGGCAGAGATCCGCTATTTGCTCGCTGACTGTGGTGCACGGGTCCTGGTGTGCGATCAGGACCGGCTGGATGTCGCGCTCGCCGCGATCGCGGGTGCAGAGCTCCCCCCAGAGCTCTTCGTGGTAGCGGAAGGCATGCCGTCGTCGGCAGCTGAAGCCCCCGGCGTTGTCGCCGGATGGGAGGCTGCCCTGCTCGTCACAGCCGGGCCGCCTCCGCTTACGACCGCGACCGTACAAGCCTGGGAGCCGACGCAGCCGGCACTGATCATGTACACCTCAGGCACCACCGGCCGTCCGAAAGGCGCGGTTCTCACCTATCTCAACCTCCTGATGCAGACGCTCACTCGCGCTCGCAACACTCGCCAAGGCATCGCCGACGATGTCGTCTTGCTCGCCTCTCCGCTCTTCCACATCGCCGGGCTCGGTGCGCTGATCCCCAGCCTCCTGCTCGGCCATACCGTGGTCTTGGCCGCTGAGGGATCCTTCGACCCGGCTGCGACGCTCGACCTGATCGAGGCCCAGGGCGTCACGACTGTCTTCCTCGTGCCGACGCAATGGCAGGCCCTCTGCGAACAAGCCGACATCGCTGGTCGCGATCTCAAGCTGCGTTACATCTCATGGGGAGCCTCTCCTGCCCTTCCCTCCACCCTGGAAGCCATGGCCGGAGCCTTTCCGGATGTGCCGATGGTCGCGACATTCGGCCAGACCGAGATGTCGCCGATCACATGCGCGCTGAGCGGTGAGGAAGCGGTGAGGAAGCTCGGATCGGTCGGACGACCGGTCGCGACGGTCGACATTCGTATCGTCGACGAACAGATGAACGACGTCGGCCCCGGTCAGGTCGGCGAGATCGTCTATCGAGGCCCCGGCATGATGTCCGGCTACTGGAACAACGCAGAGGCGACCGCGGAGTCGTTGCACGGCGGATGGTTCCATTCCGGAGATCTGGTGCGCAGCGACGAAGAGGGCTTCGTCTATGTCGTCGATCGCAAGAAGGACATGATCATCTCGGGCGGAGAGAACATCTACTCGGCCGAGGTCGAGGACGTGATCCAGTCGCACCCGAAGGTCCGAGACGTCGCCGTGGTCGGCGTCCCGCATCCCGTTTGGGTGGAGACGCCGGCCGCGATCATCGTCGCGGCCGACCCCGCGGACCCTCCTACCAGCGTGGAGATCGTCGACTGGGTTCGAAGTCGGCTGGCGTCGTACAAGAAGCCGACCATCGTCGAGATGGTCGACGCATTGCCGCGAAACGCCGCGGGAAAGGTGTTGAAGCGAGCGCTCCGTGAGCGGCTCGCCACGGCGGACGGAACATCAGATCCGACGACTACGTCACAGGAAGGACGCCAAGCATGACCGACGCAACGGCCGAGGCCGGCCGGGAACGCCGCATCCGTGCGCAAGGACGCAAGCACCGCGAGCTGGAGGCAGTCGCCGAGTCGCTCGACCCCAGGTTGGCCCAATGGATCGACGGCTGGATCTTTGGCGAAGTCTGGGACGAGGAGATGAGCTTCGGCGACCGACAGCTCGTCGCGATCGTCGCGCTCGCAGCAACCGACAAGCCGTCGCAGTTGAAGAACTACCTTCACGGTGCGCTGCAGGACGGCATGCCCCCACGGCGGATCCACGAGGCGCTTCTGATGCTGTCCGTCTACGTCGGCTTCCCGACCACGCTCCAGGCGCTCGGCGTATGGCGCGAGGTGGTCGTCGCTGCTCGCCGGAACGGCGCTGAGATAGATGTTCCGCTGCAATAGCTCGATCGTGCGGGCGTCGAGCAGATCAGCGCAACGCAACGCAACGGCTCAGGGCAGGACGCACAGCTCCGCGCGAAGTGCGTCGAGCGCTGCCCGAGAAAGTCCAGCCTGCAACGCCCAGGACTCGCTCCCGCCGAACTGCTCGTCGACGGCCACCAGAAAGCGACCCATGGTGGCGGGCGCCACGTCGCAACGAGCCCCGGACATTCGCATCACCGTCTCGCCGTGCACCGGATCCGCGGCAAGCCGATCGAGAATGCGCGGCAGCACGGCCCCTGTCATCGAGTAGTCCTGAACGACGTCCTCTGCACTCACTCCGAGAAGCGACAGGACAAGCGCGGCGAGCACGCCCGTCCTGTCCTTGCCTGCGGCGCAGTGAAAGGCGACCGCCCCGACGTTCGACTCGGCGATGAGCTCGAGACAGGTGACAAGAGCACCTGATCCGACGTCGAGGTACCAGACGTACCGATCGGCGAGATCATCCGGGGCATCGCCGGCCTGCGCCGCCAGGTCCGGGACCAAGGACGCGGTTCGGTAGTCGAGCCGGCCTTCGAGCAGGCCACGGCCCAGCATCTCGATCTCCTGCGTGGTGC
Organism: Mycobacteriales bacterium; assembly: GCA_036267875.1. Lineage (GTDB taxonomy): Bacteria > Actinomycetota > Actinomycetes > JAFAQI01 > JAFAQI01 > DASZTV01. Next base: position 12,032 of record DATAVE010000116.1, on the reverse strand, counting down.
GCAGGTCGATGACGCGAGTGACCGGCACCTGCTCCAGCCGCCGGACGTCGGTCTCGGTGAGAAGCTGGAGGGCGTCACTTCGAAACAGCCGTCCACGCCGCACGTGGCCACGAGTCCCAGCGGCGTATCCCCCGAGGTCGCGGAAGTTGAACGCTCCTTCCAACGCCACCCAGCGATCACCGGGAGCATCGAGCAAATCGCTCAATGTCGACTCAGCCTGCGGTCACAGAGAGCGCGAGATCCTGCCATCGATCAAGCTCAGCGCCCAGCGCGGCGAGCTTCTGGCGGATCCGCGACAGCGCGTCGCTGCCCAACGGCAGGTGACGGGGCGGATCCGCACTGACGAGCGCCTGGACGATCGCGCGGCCGGCAAGCTGCGGATCGCCCGCAGAGTCCGGGTAGTCGGACCCGATCGACGCGCGCATTGCCGCGCAGGTGAGGTCGTAGTCGGCGATCGACTGTCGCGCGCTGACGGTTCCCCGTGCACGAAGGTCGGTTCGGACCAGGCCGGGCTCGATGATCGTCACACCGATGCCAAGGGACCCGACCTCGGCCGCAACCGCTTCGAGGATCCCGTTGGCACCGGCTTTGCTCGCGCAGTACGCGCCGCAGCCTGGCCGGGCATCGAAGGCGCCGTTCGACGTCACCACCGCGAGGTGACCGCTCCGGCGTTCGCGAAAGTACGGGACAACCGCCTTCACGACGTTCACCACTCCGAAGAAGTTGGTCTCGACAACGGCGCGGATCTCCTCGTCGGAGGACTCCTCGACGCTTCCGATGAGGCAGTTGCCGGCGCAGCTGACAACGACGTCGACCGAGCCGAAGCGCTCGATCGTTCGCGATATCGCGTCCCGCACCGTCGCTGAGCTGACGACGTCGACCTCGCAAAGCTCGACGCGCGCAGGATCGGAGGCGGCGAGGTCCGCGAGCCGCGTGCGGTCGCGCGCGGTCGCGACCAGCTTGTCGCCGGCGCGGCTCAGGATCGTCTCGGCGACCGCCCTGCCGATCCCGGTCGAGGCACCGATGACCAGCCACACGCGCGTCGCGGCCACTCCATCCTCGGCGCGATCGCGATCGTCGCCGTGGGTCATGCAGAGTCCGCATCTATCAGGATCCGGATGTAGCGATTGGCGAAGCGCCAGCCATCCGGCGTGCGCACGATGACGTCCTCGTACTCGCCCATGATCGAGGCGGCTGGGGCGCCGCTGCGCTCGTTGAGGAAGACAAAGCTCGAGCTCGCCCGCACCTCGCCGTCCGTGACGCTGGTGAACAGCGTCCCGTTGACCCAGTGCTGACCGCTGCGCCGGCGCTCGTGCGCCGCTTCGCGGCTGACGGACTCGAAGAATGTCCGCAGCTCGCGGCGTCCCTCGATCCTGCCGTTCAGCTCGCTGTCGAACACACCGTCGTCGGTGAACGTGCTGAGGAGCTGCTCGACGTCGTCGTGGTCGAAGCCATGGCTGTATCGCGCAAACAGGTCACCGATCAGTGCGCGGTCAAGCTCGCTGATCAGCTCGATCGGTCGAGTCATCGAGACTCCCTTCATCACTTGCGCGAGCGGTTCCGCGCCGTCGCCGGCGCGGTTCACGACGAGCCAGGACGGCTCCGACTGGGGTTGGACCGCCGCTTCGCGGCGACTCCGCGGTCAGGGCGTTGCTGCAGGCGCAGCGCCTCGACGCACATCTTGAGCGTCTGCCTGCGGTCCTCCGAGGCGCCGTAGTCCGGACCGATGATGCGCAGCGACACGTTGATGCGAAGCAAGACCTCAGCAATGCCGCGAGCCTGAACCTCGTCGCCCAGAATCGGCTCGAGCACCCGCGCCGTCACCTCCAGCATCGATGCCCAGTGCTCTCGGTAGAACTCGAACATGAAGTGCGGCTCGGACTCGACGAGATAGCTCAGCGAGGGGGCACCACTCGCGTACAGATCCTCCATCGCGTTCAGGGCGGTCTCGAACCGCTCTGCTACGTCAGGAACCGCTTCGACTTCACGTGCCATGTACAACGTGAGGTCGGCTGCCAGGCGCCCCATCAAGGCATCGAGCAGCTGGTCCTTGGTCTCGAAGTAGCGGTAGATCGTCGTTCGCGACATGCCCGCCTCATAGGCAACGTCGCTGATGGTGAGTCGCTTCGGACCGTGATGGGCGAGCGCAAGGAGAGCCGCGTCGAGGATTGCGTGCTCGGCGCTGCTCGACACACCCGCCGCCTGCCGGGCGTCGCGCACACGCGACAACGCCGAGGGCTGGTCGATGACGGGCGCTGAAGGCCGCTGAGACCGCTGTCGTGGTGGCACGCTGCCTACCCGTCCACGATCGGGCAGCGGATCGGTCGTAAGACCGTCCCCTGCCACTCAGCCGAAGTAGGCATCTTCGAGCCTTTCCCTTGTGAACTCCGAGGTCGCCCCGCGCTCGACGACTTCGCCTGAGCGCAGAAGTGCGACGGTAGAGCAACGTGGCAGCACTACATCGAGGAACTGCTCCGCCCAGACGACTCCGACCCCTTCGGACACGAGCTGGCTGACGAGCTCCGCGATCACGTTCACCACGCTGGGCGCGAGGCCGATCGAGGGCTCATCAAAGCAGAGGAAGCTCGGCGCACTCATTAACGCCGATCCGATCGCGAGCATCTGCTGCTGACCGCCACTGAGCTGCGCGGCGGTCTCTTGCTGTCGTTGCCCTAGCACCGGCAACAGCTCGCAGACCCGCTTGAACTGCTCGTCCCACACGCCGCGACGAGTCATTCCCCCGATCTCGAGATTCTCCCGGACCGTGAGGCTCGGGAAGATCGGTCGCGGCTCGCCGACCCACCGCACCCCAGCGGCGGCCATGCGGTAGGCGGGCCAGCTGGTTGCATCCTTTCCGAGCAGACGGCGATGCCCCGATCGGATCCGGAGCTGTCCGGAGATGACCTTGAGAAGAGTTGACTTGCCGGCGCCGTTCGGGCCGATGATCCCGACGCACTCACCCTGCCGAACGGTCAAGGACACCCCGCGGAGCACGTCGGTACCGCCGTAGCCCGCGACGACCGACTCGATCACCAGGTCAGACACCTGCGCCCCCTACCAGCGCTGTGCGGACCAGGGGATCCGCCCGGACCTCGTCTGGGCGGCCATGGGCGAGTCGGCGGCCGTTGGCCAGCACGGTTACCTCGTCGGCAATCCGCAGCGCGAAGTCGAGGTCGTGCTCGATGGCCAGCAGTCCCATGCCGCGCGCCGCAAGGGCTCTGATCAAATCCCCAAGCTGTCGGCGCTCGAGGTTGGACAGGCCGGCAGCCGGCTCGTCCAGTAGAACGATCGACGAGCGCGTGACCAGGGCCAGCAGCACGTCGAGGATGCGACGCTGGCCAGACGTCAGGCCCGAACATGGCCTGTTCATCGCGGTCTCCAGGCCGGCCATCGCCGCAATCCGCGCCGCGAAGTCGGTCGCGTCCCGCCTTGCCCGCGTGGCGGCGAGGTCGGAGCTCATCCAATGGAGGTAGGAGAGGCGGCGCATCGTCACGAGCGATCCGCTGAGCAGCTCGACTGGAGACATCTCGACCGGGAACTGCGGTGACTGGAACGACCGGCTGACGCCCAGCCTGGCCAGCCTGGTCGCCGACACGCCATTGACCACATCGCCGCCGACCGATACCGATCCCGAGTCGAGCTCGAACACGCCGCACAAGGCGTTGAGCAGCGTCGTCTTTCCGGAGCCGTTCGGCCCGAGCAGCACATGGACCCGGCCCGGCTCTATCGCGACGACGTCGTCCGGATCCATCACCAGCGCGACGACGCCGCCGAACGCCTTGCGAGCGCCGCGAATGACCAGCGACCCGCGCCGCGTGACGGAGTCGTCCCGTAGGCCCATCAGCAGATCGGCGAGCTCATCGACGTTGGGGACGACTGCGCTCGCCGTCGCGGACACGCCGCTCTGCCTCTCGTCGACAGTCGAAGCCGCACGCCGTAGCGGCACGCGGCGAACACGGTGCACGATCCACCACCAAGCCTTCGCGGCACCCTCGCGCACAAACCTGTCGACGCCATCGCGGAACACGACCACGGAGATCAGAACGACGGCGCCGTAGATGATGTCCGAGTATCCGGAGACGTTGATCACAAGGCGCGGTACGACGTAGAGCAGAACAATCCCGACCGTAGGGCCGAGCAGCGATGTCGCGCCGCCGACCACGACCGCCGCGAACAGCAGGACAGTCGTGTTCAGATCGAAGTCATCGGGAAGCAGATATCCCGACAGGTGACTGTAGATGGCACCGCCGAGACCCGCGAGCGCGGACGACAACACGTAGGTCGCCAGCCGGACCCGCCACACCCTTACGCCGAAGGTCGCGAGTGACAGCGGTGCGACGCGCATCCAACGCATCTGGATGCCGAGCGGTGAGAGTCGTACGTTCTGAACGAGAACGAGCGACAGCAGGAGCGCGACCAGGGCCAGGAAGAACATCCCCCGGTTGCGCAGCTCATGACCGAAGAAGCTCGGCAGATCGGGAACGGCCAGCCCGGCGCCGCCGCCTGTCTGCGAGTCCGCCACCTGGGTGAGGTCCGGGATCAGATATACGAGAAAGAACCCCACCAGTGCGAAGTAGAAGCGTGAGATCCGTAGTCCGACGACGCTGATGACCAGGCCAGCGAGCGAGGCGGCTACCACGCCGAGCACGCAGGCGGGCCAGAACGACCAGTGGCGATTGGCCGTCAGATCGGCGGTGGTGTATGCGCCGATCGCAAAGACGGCTATCTGGCCGAGCAGGTACTCGCCACTGAGCCCGAGAGCCAGCCCAAGTCCGGTTGCGGCGATTGCGAAGGTCATTGCGGTCGCGCCCTCGAGCAGGTAGTCCTGCCGCGACGTCAACAGACCGAAGAGCGCGACGACGATGCCCAGCGCACCGATCGCGCCGGACTGCCGAACTGCCCCGGCCACCGCCGCGCCGAGTCCGCGGCGCTCAGACAAGCCGTACATTCCGAGATCCGGTGAGGCCTTCAGGCCTGATCAGCAAGATCACGATCAAGACGCCGAACACGAAGATGTCTTGGTACTGCAGACCTGCGTACGTTCCGCCGATGCTCTCGGTGATCCCGACGAGCCAACCGCCGAAGATCGCCCCCCAGTGGCTCGCGAAGCCCCCGATCGCCAGTGCCGCGAATGCCAGTACGGCGAAGCTCATCCCCGCCGTACTGTCGGCGAACGTGATCGGCGCGAGCACGAAGCCGGCGATCCCGGCGAGGGCTCCACCAATGGCGAACGACACGACGCCGAGTCGGATCACGTTGACACCGGCGAGCGCGACAGCCTGGCGGTTGTCGGCCGTCGCGCGCATCGCCTTGCCCCAGATCGTAAAGCGCTGAGACACCTCGATCGCCGCTGCCGCGACGAGCACCGAGCCGATGCCGATCAAATATGGGGTCGCCAAGTTGATCTGCCCGCCGAGATGGATCACATTCGGGCCGACGTAGTTGGGCACGCCGAGCGGGATGGTGCCCCACACTCGCTCGGCGAACCCGGTGATCAGAACCGCGACGCCCAGCGTGGAGATCAGCCACGTGAGTGTGTCGTCCCCCCGGGACGCCAACGGCCAGATCGCGACTCGCTCGACAATGGCGCCGAGGGCGCCGGCGGCGATCGCAACGATCACGATCGCCGCCAGCGCGGGCACCCCCGCCGACACGTAGAGCGAGTAGGAAATCAACGATCCAAAGGTCACGATCTGACCCTGTGCGAAGTTGAAGCTCCCTGTCGTCCGATAGATGAAGGAGAAGCCAAGCGCGATCAGCGCGTAGACGGATCCGATTGCGATCCCGCTGACGACAGCGCCGCCAAGCTCCATTTCAGCCCCTCATCTCTTGGACGGACACCTGATCGGCGAGCATCAATTACGCGTCGTCCCTCGTCACATGCCGGCTGGCAATGTCGGCGCACTCACCGACTTGATCAGCTTCAACCTGCCGAGGTTGTAGTAGCCGGCCTCCATCAACGCCAGGCCTGACGCTGCGTTCCACTCGCCCGACGTCGCCGAGTATCCGGTCGTCGTGCCCTCGACCAGCCCGGGGACTGCCACATCGCCTGAGCTGTGGAGCTTGTTGGCAATGGTCGTCGCGTCGAGCGAGTGCGTCTGGTTGGCCGCCCACGCGAACAAGGTGACCCCGTCGTGGTCGCCGCCGTAACCGTAGAGGTAGCTCGTGACGTTCACCCCGGCCTTCTGAAGGTTGTCGATGAAGGTCTGTGCGGCAGGCTCCGACGGATAGGCCATGCTCCGCGGCCCGACGACAACCTGGCCCTTGAGGTCTGCTAAGGGCACGAGCCCCTTGAGTGCGGTCGCCGCGTCGTTCGATCCGGAGATGATCGGGATGTTCCAGCCACTGTCGTGGATCTCGGTTCGCAGGTGTGCGTCTCCTGCCCCGAAGATGTCGGTCAGCAGCGCTTGCGGGTGGCTAGCCCTCGAGCGGGCGATCGCGGACGTGAAGTCGACTCCCGTGAAGCTCAACGACTCCGAGTCCGTGATCGTTCCGCCGGTGCTGCTGATCAGCGGCTTGAGAGCCTGCAGGTCTGCGTCACCGAACTCGCCCTGCTGGACCATGACGGCAACGCGCGTGTAGCCCTTGCTCTGGGCGTACTGCGCGGCCGCATCCATCGGCCGGGCACCGACATAGTCGGTGTCGAAGATCGTCGGGTTCGGCGCGCTCGGCTCGGCGTACTTCTCGGCGGCGCAGCCGCAGATCTCGAGAAGGCTTTGCCGCGCGATGTAGGGGGCAGTGCTCGCCGCAGCCGGGTCGGAGTTCATGACCAGCGGGTACTTGTAGCTCGCTGTGGCCGACTGGATCAGCGGAAGATCCTTGGTGTTGTCGCTGCCGTCGTCCTTGACGTCGAGCACCAGCTGACGGCCGAGAACCCCTCCGGCCTGGTTCACCTCGTTGATGGCCTCCTTCACGCCCGCGACGTTGGATGTGCCGTTCTGCGAGCCGGCGCCAGTCACGTTCGTCACGAGCAGGATGTGCAGCGGCGTGGAGCTGCTGCTCGTACTCGAGCTCGATGGCGACGACGAGCCGCCGCAAGCCGTCACCGCCAGTACGACGGCGCCGCACCCCACGAGCCAGCGGCCCCGCCTCAGCGTGGCAGCGATCCCTCGACGTTCACTCATCGTGCACTCCCTTTCGTTACGGCTCGACGACTCTGCATTTCGCTGACCTCCGCGTGCCACTTGTATTCGCCCCAACCCACTCGTCCGTTCCACGACCAACGTGTCAGCCCGTGAACGCCGTACTGGTTCGGAAAGAAGCTGCTTGCTTGTTGGATCATGTTTGTCGGCTCACCCTCGATGACGTAGGTCTCGCCGGTCTCGTCCTCGAGCTCGTACCGGAGCGTGCGCGTGATCCAGCCATCCATCCGGTAGCTGCCGCGTCCCGACCGAAGACCGCGAACCTCTCCATCGCGCACGACGTAGCCGTTCGTCACGTTGCCCTCTTCGAGGGAGTCGGCGGCTCTTGTCTGAACGTGGAACAACAGCTCGTCGCCGAAGCAGCCTTCGTCGAAGTTGCCCCAGCCGTGCTTGAGCTCCGGTCGCGGACTCCACGAGTGATCGCGGTTCGAGGGGTAGTCGATCTCGATCTCTTCGCCCCGAAGCCGCAGGACGCCGACCATGCGCATCGTCTGGTCCAAGTGACCGATGGAGTCCTTCTGGTGCGACTCGACGAGGTGGAAGTGGCTGAACTCCTCACCGTCAGGAAGCTTGGTGTCGCGGCTCTCCACCGCAGGCATCAAGCCCGTCGCGACCAGCTCAAGAGACATGTCCTCGAAGCCGCGATAGGTGATCTCGTACTTCTGAAGCGGTTCGACCATCCGCACCGACAAGCCGTTGGCCAGGCTGTAGTTGTCGAGGTTCTGCGGCGGTATCGGCAGGTGGTTCCTCACGTCGCTGTAGTCGGCATCGACGATGCCCCGGGGGCAGTCCCCGCTCCAGATGACCACCCGAGATGCGACCACGCCGAGATTGACCCTGAAGACTGCGTAGACGTGGCCACGCAGGTTGCGCTCGGGGACGAGGAAGGAGAACCAGTTCGTCTCGAGCCAGGTCGGATCGCGGTATGCGGGTTGGTGGAACTGCGCGTCCACCGGCCGCAGACGGGTTGAGTCCTTCAGCACGGCATTCTCCTTCTGCAGAGATGACTCGGTATTTGCCGCGGGTGGTTTCCCGCGGCGAGCTATTTCGTGGCGTCGACCACAAACGTCCCGGGAGGGGAGAACGTCGCGGCGAGATCGGCGTACGCGGCCTTCATCTGGCCGCGGATCTTGCGTCGGGCTTCGGCGGCGTCGTCGCCAGAAGCAGCGATGAGCGACTTGACCGCCGACCACGCGACCGATTCGAGGGCCGGGATTGGGGCCGCTCCTCCATCCACGCTTCGGGTGGCTTCCGACACCGAGAGAACCTGCTGCGCAAGTGCTTGCGACCACGAGCCGTCCTCGAGGATCCGTGGCCAGGCAGCGGCGAGGGTGTCGAGCAGCCGGGCGATCGCCACGAGCTGCTCCCTCAGGTACGGGTCGGAAAGCTCTGGCGCGACGCGCTCATCCAGGGTTCGTGCGATCACCGCGAGGAGGTCGCCCAAGTCGTCGGTCAGCAAAACGACTCGCCCGCCTCGTACCTGGCGATCTCATCGAGAAGTCGATGGAGTATCCGGAACGTCTTCGGGAAGTTGCTCGGGACTCGTACGTCCGTCGTCGCGCCCGCGGTGGTTCGAAGGAACAGGCAGACGTTCGTGAACGCGACGAAGTACAAGGCATAGATGAGATAGAGATGGACTCGGCGCACGTCCACAGCGCGGCCGGTCGCCTGCTCGTAGAGCCCGAAGACCTCGTCGCGGCTACCCAGCATTCCGATGAGATCGGGGTGTGCCTCCCGGTGTAGCGGATGGCACAGGTAGCCGATGTCCTGCATCGGGTCGCCGACGGATGCCATCTCCCAGTCCAGGACCGATGTGATGTCGGTGCCGTCCCAGATGAGATTGCCCACCCGGTAGTCGCCGTGCGCCAGCACAAGCTGAGTCGGAGGCAGCTGCTCCCCTTCCGTGATCAGCCACTCACCGGCGTCGGCGATCGTCGCGAGCTCCATCGATCCGGTGGGACGAAGCGTCTCGAGCTGCGCGCGCATCCGATGGATCCGAGCGGGCAACGGCGAGCCATCCGAAGGCTCGCTCACCGCCGCACCGAACTCGGGACGACGCCAGTCCACCGCCTGAATCGCAGCAAGGACGCTGACGAGGCTCTCCAACATCGCGCGACGGGTCGCGAGATCTCCCCACGACGCGGTCGACGCGATATTGCGGTAGTCGGGGATGTCGCCTTCGACGAAGCCGAACAGCGCAAACGGCCGCGCCAGCACGTCGCGGTCCGTGCAAAGCGCGAGCACCGGCGGCACCGGCACTCCGTGTGAGGCAAGCGCCGTGAGCAGGTGGGCCTCGCGAGCAATGTCATACGGCTCGAGCGGACCGGATGCCGGCTCGCGTCGCACGATGAAGCGCGCGAGCTCGGGGGTGCGAACCTCGACCAGCCAGTTCTCGTACGACTGGCCCATGCCGGCTCGCTCTGCCCGAACCGAATCGATCGGGCCATCGATCAGATGCTGATCCCTGAGGTAGGTCACCACACGATCGAGGTTCTTCTGAGTCCCGACAGGCTCGAGGTCATCCACGTTCGGCGCCGAGGATGAAGAAGGCGACGCGACACTCCACGCCTCGGGTCCGCCAGGCGTGACGTGCGCCGTTCTGGACGAGTACGTCACCCTCGCGCAACACGACCTCGACGCCGTTGTCCTGCTCGAGGCCGATCTCGCCCTTGATGATGAGGACCACATCGATCGTGTTGGTCATGTGCTGGCCAGTGGCGGGGTCGTTGCTCTCGTATCGACCTCCGTCCGTGGGGACGCCGCCCGCGGCAGCAACGCCAGGGGTGGAGATCGGCGCCTCGTCGGATGCCGGGTAGGTGACGATGAGCACCCGCGCGCCGTGCGGAGGGGGGAATCTCGTCGCCGCATAGTCGACACTGCCATCGGTCGGGAGGCGAACGGGAATCTCGTCGGTTCCCCATACCGGGTACAGCTGCCTGCCGCCATGATCGGTCGGCTGTATCTCGGTATCCGAGGCGAAGACGCTGGTCCCCTCCGCCGTCTGCCCGGTGACGACGCGCCGAACGCTCTCAGTCATCTGCCCACGCCTTGCGCGTCGTCGAGCCCACCACGGCTGGGCGCTACAAGCTGTTCGCCGACGGCGTGTATCTGGTCGAGAATCACGTCGAGCGACGGGGTGCCAACGATGAAGGGCGCCTTGAACACCACTTTGTCCGCGCCTACCGCGCCGACGCACTCGGCGAGCTGCTCGGCGATCTCAGCGACGGTGCCGCATAGGATCGGCGGGCCGTCGGACTGCGCCTCGGGCTGGGATGCGGCAGCGCCCAGCCACGGCGCGTCGCTCCGCTTCACGACAGTCGAGCGGTACGCGTCTACTTCGTCCCGCAGCTGGCGCCGCGCATAGTCCGGGTCGCCGATCCACACCCGTCGCATCAGAACGACCGACGCCGGCTTGTCGTTCGCTTCGCAGACGGTGCGATATTCATCCGCGAGATCTACGAGCTCGTCGAGCGGCCGCAGGTCGTCGAGCAGGATCGCGTCGCCCCTCTTGGCTGCTCGTCGCGCACCCGCGCGGCTGCCCGCGGCAACCCAGATTGGCGGGATGACCTCGGGCACCGGCAGGCATACCTGAGCACGGAAGCTCTGCTGCGCGCCGTTGAACTCGAACGGTTGGCCCTGCCACGCCAGTCGGAGGATGTCGATTCCCTCGTCGGTCAGTGCACCGCGGTTCGCGACGTCCAGTCCGAAGTGCTCGAAGTCCTCGGGCATGTAGCCGGCACCGACGCCGACGATCAGGCGACCGCCGAGCTCGTTGTTGATGAATGCCGCCTCCTCTGCGAGGCGCTGCGGCTGGTACAGCGGAAGCAACAGGGGAGCGGCGCCGACGTCGATCGTCGATGTCGCAACGCCTGCGGCGTACGCCATGAGGATCGGGTTGGACGCCCACTGCGTCAGGCCGTGGTGTTCGGGAACTACCACGCCGTTCAGGCTGGCCTTCTCGGCGGACTGTGCCTGCGCCTGCACCGACAGATGCGGTCTCAGCTGGTAGCCAAACCACATGTGGCCGACCTTTCCCTGCGTTTCGACTCCGTTACGAGTCTGTGTAACAGGTGTAACACCTACAGTTACATTTGTCTACACACATCTCCGGGGTGATTTCTTGCCGCGGGCACTTAGTTAGCGATCGCTCAGGCTAGGAGCGGTCTGTCGAGCCGTCAAGGCCGTCGGCATCGCGCAACCCGCCCACTACCCGCTGCTTCGGTGGACGGCTGCCGTCGGTCCGACCCCACCCTGACGCGCGCGTCACCTAGCAGCTAACGTCCGATCATGGACTTGAGCGAGACCCGCGAGCGGATCATCTACCAGAAGGACGGCCCGATCGCGCGGGTGATCCTGAACTGGCCCGAGAAGGCCAATGCCCAGGACCAGAAGATGGCAGAAGAGGTCGATGCGGCCCTGCTCGACGCCGACCGCGACTACAACATCAAGGTCGTCATCCTCAAGGCCAACGGCAAGGGATTCTGTTCCGGTCACGTGGTCGGCAACATGCAGGAGGCCTACCCGAGCTTCTACGAGGAGTCCCAGGTCCGGGGGGCTCCCTGGAAGGCGCAGAGCGACCTCTTCGTGAAGCCGGTCCTGAACCTGTGGGAGCTCTCCAAGCCGACGATCTCCCAGATCCACGGCTACTGCCTCGGCGGCGGCACTCACTACGGGCTGACCACCGACATGGTTATCGCGGCCGACGACGCGTACTTCTCCTACCCGCCGCTGCAGGGGTTCGGCATGCCTTCGGGCGAGTCCTCGATCGAGCCGTGGGTCTTCATGAACTGGCGCCGCGCGGCGTACTACCTCTACACGGCCGAGGTGGTCGATGCGCCGAAGGCGCTGGAGTACGGCCTGATCAACGAGGTCGTTGCGCGCGACCAGCTC
>DATAVE010000115.1:0-3596 GCA_036267875.1 Mycobacteriales bacterium | reverse complement strand
CACCAGCGGGTTGGGGCTGCAGGCGCCGGGCAGCGGCCCGGGCAGCGACATGACCCCGACCGCGGGCGTGATGAAGGTGGCCACCGTTGCCGGGTGGTCGAGGAACAGCGCGTCGGAGTCGCGCGCGTAGACCGGATCGCTGACGTAGTAGTCGGTGAGGTCGGAGATCATGTGATCTCCGCTCCAGACCGCGCGGTCGCGCTTCGCGCCGTCGAGGAGCAGATGGAGTCGGTTGACCGCACCGTCCGCGACGCGGGTGCCTGGGGTCAGCTGGTTGAGGTTCAGCGTGTAGGCCCCGGCGTACCAGATCCGATTGAGCAGGTCATCACTCGACAGGAAGTGCCCACGCATCTTGTTGGGCGTCTCGCGCAGCGGCGTGAAGTCGATCCCCGCATCGCTCAGCGACACCGAGCCGGGTGTGGTCAGCGTGATCTGTTCGTAGCGCTCGCCGCCCTGCACGAGGGTGCCTTCGAGCAGTCCGGTCTTGAGGACCGGGAAGACATCGTTACGCGCGATGTCGCCGGCCTGGAACAGGTCGACGCTCGTCGCGCTGTCGATCCCGAGGTTGCGCAGGGACTCGGAGTACGTCGCCCCGATCGTGGTGCCTGAGGTCTTGGTGACATCGAACGTCGGATAGCCGCCGACGTCTTGGCCGAAGTCGAGCAGTACCGACGGCGCGGGACCGCCGAGCGGATAGGTCAACGTGGTCGTGTCGCTGCGCGTCGGTGTCGTGAGGGCGAGTGGGTCGGTGACAGCGCCGCGGATCGCGGCAATGGCGACTGGCGTGATCTGCGTCGAGTGTGGCGCCTCGTCGTACCTGCGCCAGGCGGCCTTCGCCGCAACCGGGGTCCGTGACAACGCGAGCGCGCTCGAGCTCGGTCGGGCGGCCGCGGGAGTCACCGCGATCGCGGTTGCGGCGGCCAAGGCCGCGACCAGAGCTGTGATAGCGAATCGGTGCACCCGCAGGAGTCTGCCGCAGCACTAGCGCGGAGCGACCGTCACCCTGACTGTCGCGCCGGGGTGGTTCGCGATCAGCGTGAGGTGCTGCGCGTTGGGGGGTGACGTGATGTGAGCACCCGTCACCGCTACCCGATAGCCGTGCCGGTAGACCAGCCGCGGCACGAAGACGTCCGTCGCGGTGCCCTTCGTGAGTGTTGCGCCTGGCACGGCGGTTGCGGCGTATGAGAAGGACATCGTGCGGCTCGACCGGTCGTAGCTGAACCCGCCCGGCGTGCCGGCGATCGCCTGCGGATACGGCACCTCGAACGCGGCGAGCTTCGCCGCCTTCGCGTTGGCGATGCTGCCGTGCTTGGCGTCATCGCGTAGCAGCCCTTGCCCCGGACAGTTCGCCGGATCCTTGGCCGCGCGGTAGTACATCCACGCGGTCCAAGAGGTGTATCGCTCGTCCGCCAGGTCAACCATCGCCGCATTGTCATCGTCGGCGTCGGTACACGAGAACTCGCCGAGCAACGCAGGCACATCGTGGCGTGCCGCGAAGGAGAGGAAGTTGCCGACGCCGCTGTGCTCGAGGGGCCGGCACGCGGCGTCGGTCGGCGAGCTTCCGGTCGCTTCCTGGGTCAGTAGGCAATAGTCGTGGAACGTGAAGGCCGTCTGGGCGTCGCCGAAGCGCGGCAGCGATGGCCGTGCCAAACCGTTCGTCGCAACGCCCTCGGGAAAGATCACGTGCTCGTCGCCGGTGGACCGGATGGCCGCGATGACCCGCCGATAGAAGCTCGCCAGGGCGCCTGACTCGAATGCCGGACATGGCACGAAGGGTGCGCACAGGGACGCGAGACCGGCGTACGGCTCGTTGAAGGGGTCGAAGCCGATCAGCGCACCAGCGCCGGGGCTTGCGTCGATCATCCGTACGACGTGGCGCCATGCGGCGATGAAGCGCGTCTGGATCCCGACGCCGCCGGGACCGGCTTTGTTGTCCCAGAAGGCCTGGAAGTCGGAGAGGAAGTTGTCGCTCAATGTCGCCCACGCTGGGGCGCCGTCACCGCCGCCGCCCTTGGACCAGGCGTCTTGATGGAAGTCGATAAGCGCGTGGATTCCGTGCTCGGCGAGCAAGTCGTTGAAGGCGACGAACCTGCGGATGTAGCGGTCGTCATAGACGCCGGGCTTGGGCTCGACCGCCGACCAGATGAAGCCGATCCGCACCGCCGTGAAACCGTTGCGCACGAGGAAGCGGGCGTCCTGAGCGTCGAAGTGCGACGGGTAGTAGGGCGCGGTCTTACGCATCACGTTGAAACCGTGCAGCTCGATCACGCGACCCTGCCGGTCGATCAGCCAGGCGTTCGCCCGCGAGATGTCGGGGCTGGCGGGATGGCTCGTCTTTGCAGTCGCCGCCGCGGTCGGGACGACGGTCGCGAGCAGCGGCGTCAGGCACAAGGCCAGTGCGAGGCGACGGAGCCAGCTCGGCCGATGCATTTGGTAAGTGAACACCGGGTAGTGGTCTCCGGTGACTCGATGACCAAAGATGTGAACCATGAGCGAGATGCGAGTCGTCGCCCTTGGCGTCCACGTCCTTGACGTTCTGGTCCGCCCGGTCGAGGAGATCCCCGAGGGGCAGGGCGGTGCGATCGTCGAGGAGATCCGGATGACCGGCGCCGGCACGGCGGGCGGTACGGCGATCACACTCGCGAAGCTCGGCGCGGTGGTGCGCTCGGCCGGTGCGATCGGGACAGACCCGCTCGGTGATGCGCTGCTCGGCCGGCTGACGGCTGCCGGGATCGACGTGTCGAACCTGATTCGCCGTGACGGCGTACAGACGTCAGCAAGCGTCCTGCCGATCCGGCCGGATGGCTCGCGGCCGGCGTTCCATGTGATCGGCGCTAATGGCACATATGTCGCGGACGATGCGCCGTGGGACGTGATCGCGGACGCGACTCATCTGCATCTTGGTGGGCCGGAGTTCATGGGAGGGGATGAGGCAGCGCGGATCCTGTCGTTCGCCCGAGAACGCGGCGTCGTCACGTCCGTGGATTTCCTGGCTCCCGGCGATCAGCTACGCGACCTCGTGGATTGGGTGGCACCGATCTTCACGCACGTCGACTACCTCCTGCCGAACGACGAGCAGGTGCTCGGGCTGACTGGCACTGACTCGGTCGACGCAGGCTGTGCCGCGTTGGTGGCGCGTGGCGTCGGCTGCGTGGCCGCGACGATCGGCGCGGACGGCGCAGTGGTTGCCACAGCTGATGGCATCTCTCACGTGCCGGCGTTCACTGTCGACGTCGTCGACACGACCGGTTGCGGCGACGCTTTCTCGGCGGGCTTCCTACGAGGCATTTCCCTTGGTCGCGCGCCCAGCGAGGCGGCCGTCCTCGGCTGCGCTGCGGCCGGCCTTGTCGCACAGGGCCTAGGAACCGACCACGGCGACTTCGACCTTGCGATCGCCGAGGACCTCATCGCCAACTCCTGACCGCCGAGCCCTACGTAGGTTGCGTATTTCGCGCCTTGGAGTCAGATGGTCGTCGCAACACCTGATTGATCGGGGTGTTGTGGATGGGTCGTCCTGGGGTTCTGCTCGCGGATCGTCGTCGGTTCTGGCGGTTGATCGCTGAGGGCCAGTCAACGCAAGCGTGTGCGGTCTCGAT
>DATAVE010000114.1:0-24591 GCA_036267875.1 Mycobacteriales bacterium | reverse complement strand
CGGTGGAACTCGACGGACACTCCCTGACGGCAGTACTCCCGGGCGAGGGACTCGACGTCGCCGTCGCGCATGACTCCGTCGCCGAAGCCGTCGATGTCCCCGACGCCCATCATGAGCGGCGCGAGCGGGCTCCCCGGCGCGCGTCCCATCAGCTGGTCGTTGAAGATCCGTGCGAGTGCTGGGATCGCGAACGGGTTGCGATAGCGAGGCTTGAACAGCCTTTGGTAGGTCAGCCCCGGGTAGTGGCCGAAGTCCGATCCGATGCACGTCGTCGACTCGGCGTGCACCACCTTCTTCCCGTACGACGAGAGGTAGCGGCGCAACGGGAAGTGGTAGGCCCGGGCCAGCCCGAGCAGCATGCCGGGCATCGCCGCGCCGTAGACCTTGTCGCCGTTCACGTAGGAGAACAGGTGCGCGTAGTCAACCGGGATGCCGCCCTCGGCGACGGCGGCGAGGTCCAGCTCGGGGGCGTACGTCGGCGCTAGTTCGCTTGCCCAGTCCGCGGCGGCTGCGCCGCCGGAGTAGCCAGAAAGCGCGACCTGAGTGGTCGTGCCGAGCCCGAGTGCCGACTCGGTCGCGCGGACCGCGTCGAGCGTCGATTGACCTTCCTCGCGCCCGGCCATCCAGTGCAGGTGCGGCCCCTCGTAGTCGGGGACGGTGACGATCCAGCCGTTGGCCACGTAGAAGGCCATCAGCAGCTCTTCTTCCTCGGACTCGCTTTCGTTGCTCGCGCCCGCGTTGCCTCCGGCCAGTGTGTAGCTCGGGCGGCATGAGCCTCCGAGGTCGTCGTAGAAGCTGAGGTAGCCGACGATGCGTGGCACGACGCCCGACAGCGGCGAGGGCGCGATCACCGTCGTCACATCTGCTTCGGGGTGGCCGAGCTGGTCGGTCGTCCGATAGGTGATCTGTGTCGCGGTGACCGGCGTCGGGAACGTCCCAAGCGCGAGTGAGATCGGCTTGGAGCTCAGAACCGTGCCCGGTGCCACGGATGCCAGCGAGTGAGAAGTCGCTGAGGGCATAGCTGCACCACGACCGGCAGGTGCCGCGATCGCGGCGGTCACGAGCAGCGCGACGCAGAAGTTTGCTCGGCGTTTACCTGTCATGCGCAGGCGAGATCGCTGCAGTGGCGAAAGTGTTCGGTGTGCGTCGCGTGACACCTCTGCTCCTGACCGTGCTCGCTCTGCTCGCTGCGGCGGTGCCCTCCGTGGCGGCCGCCAAGTCACCGGCCCCATCGGCGGCGACCGGGCCCTCCGCTGCCCAGCACACTGCTGCTCAACACATTGGGCATGTGTGGACGATCATGCTGGAGAACGAGGAGATCGAGGAGACGTTCGTCCTCGGCGGGCTCAATGCGCCGTACCTCACGAAGACGCTGCCCACCAAGGGCAAGCTGCTCGTTCGCTACTACGGAACCGGTCACTCCAGCCTCGACAACTACATCGCGATGGTCAGCGGCCAGGGTCCGAACGAGTCCACGCAGCACGACTGCGACTCGCCGACCACGCTCGGCGGGCCGCATGCAAAGTGGCGTTTTGGCGCGTACGGGCAGGCGATCGATGAGAGCGGCATGAACCCCGCCGACATCGGCTGTGTCTACCCGAAGCACGTCAGGTCGCTGCCCAACCAGCTCGACGCGGCACACGTGTCCTGGAAGGGCTACATGGAGAACATGGATGCCCAGCCGGACAAGCCGGCGTACTGCGCGAACCCGTACGCGACCGGCCCCGATGTTCCGCAGCGGAAGATCACCGAGCCGGACTACAAGGACAAGCACAATCCATTCGGGTACTTCCACTCGATCATCGACCGCAAGGCGTACTGCAATGCCCATGTCGTCCCGATGGGCCACTTCAGCCACGGCAAGATGGTTGGCCCGATCGCTCGCGACCTGCGGTCGATCAAGACGACGCCGCAGTACTCCTACATCACGCCCGGTCTGTGCCACGACGGGCACGACGCCTGCCCCGGCAACGACGGCAGCCAGTTCAAGGGGATCGACCAGTTCCTGAAGGTCGTCGTGCCGCAGATCCTGGCGTCTCCGGCGTACCAGGAGAACGGCCTGATCATCATCACGTTCGACGAGGGCGTCACGGACTTGAAGTGCTGCAACGAGCAGAAGGCACCCAACCTGCCGAAGGACGTCGACAACGGCACATCTGGTCCTGGAGCAGGTGATGGCGGCGGCGTCGTCGGGATGCTGTTGCTCTCCCCATTCATCAAGGCCGGCACGACTGACTCCAGCAACGCGTTCAACCACTACTCCTATCTCAAGAGCATGGAGCAGCTGTTCGGCATCAAGAACTACCTCGGGTACGCCGCGCAGCCCGGACTCGTGACCTTTCAGCAGGCCGGAGACATCCCAGGCTGAAGGGTGCAGCTCTCAGGCCGGTTACGGTGCACCGTGTGGAGGTCGAGATCCGCACAGTCGCAACCGAAGATGCCGCGTCTCTCGCCCAACCGCTGCTCGGTCTCCTCGCTGAGCTGTCGCCTGGAAACGCGCCGCTCGAGGTGGAGACTGTCGCCGAGCGACTGCGCGACGCGCGGGTCCGCGTCCTCGTCGCGCTCTCGGAAGAGCGTCTAATCGGGGCGGCAACGCTGACCCTTCTCGTCACCCTCGCAGATGGACTAGTCGGCCGGGTCGAGGATGTCATCGTGTCCCCGTCTGCCAGGGGCCTCGGGGTCGGTCGATCACTCATGGATGCGCTCCACGCTGAGGCTCGAGAGCTCGGGCTGGCCCACGTTGATCTGACCTCTCGGCCAAGCCGCGAGGCCGCAAACGCGATGTATCTGGCCCTTGGTTACGAACGACGGGACACAAATGTCTACCGCTGGCACCCGCACCCTCGACGCAGCACATGACTGTCGCTGGACTGGCTCCGGAATCGGACAGTAAGGGATACGACGGCGCGTCTTCGCTCCGGTCGTGTGCGCGCACAGCGGCTCCGATGCTCGGGCGTGGTCTTGGCTAGCCGGAGCGTGTCGTTCGGCCGTGATGTCTCGGTGAGCGGCGGGTGAGCAGTCGGTTACGAGATGGTGACCACTCGCCCGGCTGATACCAAGTAGGTATGCCGTCTAGTGAGCCCTCTGGTTTCCTCGAGCGTCCTGACTATCGCGTCGACCTGCTGCGTCGCCGCAACCTCGTCACTGTCCGGTCCGGCGATCAGGTCATCGCCCGTACGACGGAACCGCTGCTGGTCGACGAGCAGGACCACGGTCTCGTGGTCTACATCCCTGACGCCGACGTCGACTTCACCCAGCTGACGCCGACCGACGACAGCTCCCGGTGCCCATACAAGGGTCAGGCGTCGTACTGGCGGCTCTCCGATGGGGGCGAGCCGGTCGCCTGGGCCTATCGCGACCCGTACCCACAGGTCGAGCTGATCGCCGGCTACGTCGCCTTCTACCAAGACCGGCTCAGCGTCGAGATCGGCGTCGCGACGCCAGCGGTCGTCGGCTACAAGAGCTGAGCGCCAGGCGCTGGGCCTAGCGCTTATGGCGAACCGCTCGCCAGATGCTCAGCCCGATCAGGGCGGTGACCGCGATTGGTGGCAGCCACCACGCGCCGGTGCCGGATCGACCGATCAGGTAGGCGACGGCGATCGTTACGACGATGCCGAGTGCAAGCGGTCGGTCGTCGCCGGCGACGAAGTCCAGCACGCCCGCCGCGATCGTGCGGATCCGGCTCACTGCGTCGCGCCCGCGGCGACGGCGGCGGTGGTAGTTGGTAGCGATCGCAGGATCGCGACCGCTGCGATGGACAGTGCGGCGATTGCCGGGATGATCACCAGCAGAGCGGCGTCGTCGCCAGGCCACGATCCGTGCGCGCCCTCGGTGGCCCAGAAGATCCCGAACCCGCACAGCATCACGCCGACGATGAACTTCAGCGTGTTCTCGGGCACGCGGGTGAGCGGCCCGCGAACTGCCGCACCGGCGCCCGCTACTACCGCCACTGCTGCGGCAGCGGAGATGCCCGCGAGTGTCGTGTTGTGGTCGTTCGCACCGAAGGTCAGGACGATCACCACGATCTCCAGACCTTCGAGCAGGACGCCCTTGAACGACAGCGTGAAGGCTGCCCAGTCCGACACGCCCCACCGGTGGGTCGTCGGGAGGTCGGCGGCCGCGGTCAGCTCGCGCTGATAGATGGCCGCCTCGTCGTGTAGATCCTTGAAGCCTCCGGCGCGCAGGATGGCCTTGCGCAGCCACTGAGCGCCGAACAGCAGCAACGCCGTCCCGACGAACAGCCGCAGCCCGCTCAGCGGGATGCGAGTCACTGCCGGACCGAGTGCCGCGATCGTCGCCGCCAGCCCGACGACGGCAACCGCAGCTCCGGTGAGCGACGAGCGCCAGTCTCGCGCGACGCCTGCGGCAAGGACGATCGTCGTGGCCTCGACCGCCTCCACGGAGGTTGCCAGAAAGACGGAGGCGAAAAGCGGGCCGGGATTCACGCAGCCCTGTCTATCGCGCGGCTCACGCCGCGACGTCTGCAAAGGCTGGCACGTCGATCACGGGGCGAGGCCCCCGAAGGGCCTCAGCCTCGACCAGTCGGCGGCGGCGACGACCAAGCCCGACGCGGTGTGCGGCGTACGCCGTTGCGCCGAGTGGGATCGGCAGCCAATAGGCGATCGCGCGCCAGGTCAGCACGCCGAGAGCGACAGCAACCCGGGGGGACCCGGCCGCGATCAGCGCTGGGATCATCAAGCCTTCGCTCAGGCCGAGGCCGCTCGGTGTGATCGGCAACCAGGTCCCGAAACAGGCGATGGCAAAGGCGACGGCGAGCGCCTCGAGACCGGGGTGTGCGCCGCACGCACGCAACGAGCTCCACAGTGCAAGCGCGTCGAGCGACCAGTTCGTCGCCGACCACCCGGCAACCGACAGCAACCGTCGAGGCTCCCGCGTCGCGTTGCGAACTGGTCCCTCGAGGTGCTGGTCGTAGAAGCTGCTGGCGCGGTTGGCGAGTGGCACCCCGAACCGAGGCAGCCGTCGGACGCAACGGTCCAAGCGCACCCGCACGCTCGGCCGCCGGATCGCGATCGCCGCGATCACGATGACGAGCACCAGCGTCCCCGCAAGCCCGATCAGCGGGACGCTCCACTGAGTGAAGCCGCCGAGGACGCCGCCTGTGATGAGTGCCGCGAGGATCAGCCCATAGAGCGTCACCGCGGAGGCGAGGCCTTGCGCGACCTTCGTGAAGGCGGCGTCGCCACCGGGCACGCCCTCGTCGACCAGCATTCGCCAGGCCAGCGCCGTACCCGCCGCCCCGCCATCGGGTAGGCAGTGGCCGACCGCGATGGAGCTCAGATCGATGCACATGATCTTCGGGTAGGCAGGTCGTATCGACCGCGCGAGCATCGTCCGCGTGGCAAAGGTGTATGCCGTGAGCGAGCAGAGCTCGGCGACGAGCGCGACCAGCAACCAGGGACTGTCGAGCCGAGCGAGCAAGTGAAGTGAGCCTGTCGAGCCGCGCAGCTGTGGCCAGACGAGCAGCCACACCGCAAGTGCGAGCGCGCTCAGCTGAGCGATCGCCCGTACCCATCGGTTGCGCATCGGCCCTGCCTAGTCGGTGGCGATCTCGACCGCGCCCACAGCGGGAAGGTGCGGCAGGTGTGGGTGGGGTAGGTGTGGGTGTGAACGTACGTGCTCTGCGAGCTCGCCGCGCTCGCGTCGTGCCAGAACCGTAACGAGCACGGTCATCAACGCGCCGAGCACCATCCAGACCGGCCAGGTGCCGATGCCCAGGCCGCCGGCCTTCTTGGGAAAGTCGGCCCAGTCGGCGAACGACGCACCGAGCGGGCGGGTGATCACATAGGCGAACCAGAACGTGAAGACCGGGTTGGCGCCGAGCCGGTAGGCAAGAGCCGGAATCGCAATGACGCCGAGGAACATCAGTCCGGAGGAGAAGAAGCCCAGCCGGAGGTTGGTCGCCGTCCAGTCGCCCGTCGCCGTACCCAGGGCGAACGTCGCCATGACGGTCGCCCAGTAGAACCGCTCGCGGCGCCGGGTGTCGATCGTGTGGATCGACAGCGTGTGCTCGTTGGCCCACCAGCGCCAGAACACGAGCGCGAGAACGATCGCGTAGAAGAGCGTGACGTAGCCGTAGGGAACGCCGAGGAACTGGTGGAACGAGTCCGCGGCCATCGTGCCGAACGTCGCGACCATCGCGATCGCGAACCAGTACGACGCGGTCTGGTAGATCCGGGTGTGGAACTGGATTCGCAGCGCGACGATGAACAAGGCCAGCGAGACCATCGCGCCGATCGCCGGGAAGATCAGGCCGTTCCCGCCGTCGAACCAGTCGGCGAGCGCCTCGCCCATCGCGGTGCTGGTGACCTTGATGATCCAGAACAGCGCCGTGATCTGTGGCACCTTCACCGCTAGCGGTGTCGGTGCATCCCCTTCGAAGACCGCCGACAGGGCGTGGGTCAGGCGGCGGCGCATGGTTGCGATTCCTCTCGGTGGTCGCTGCGTCGGGGCGGCCTCACTTGCCAACCCCAAGTGCAGCAGTCGAATGGGCGGTCCAGTCGACGCCGACATGAAGTACGAGCAAACCTGTGGTGACCGCGATGCAGGCGGTGAGCGTGATGACCGCGAGCCGCAATCCGGCACCCGACACCGCATGCTGTCCGCCGATACGAGTCGTGTGACGAATGGCTGGCAGCACGCGGGCGAGCATGTGTGGCCCTGCGATCGCGATCCATGCGATCGCTGCGATCTGATGAAGCGTAAGGGCGCTGATGCCGAAGCCCGCGATAGTCATGAAGGGCTGCGTCGCACGTCGCCCGATGAAGGCGAGCGAGAGTCCCGTACCGAGCAGTGCCAGGCTGCTGACGACGACCAGTGGTGCGAGCAGTCGAAGCGCTAGCGGGGGCGATCCAGCCTCGACGTACGGCTTGGACCGCCGGTGGTAGCGAGTCATTCGCCAGCCGGTCGTGGCCAGCTTCAGCAGCACCAGCGGCACGAGCACGCCACCCACGAAGAGGTGGACGCTGATCAGGCTGCTGAGCGCCAGCAGTGTGGTGGCCTGCAACAACAAGAGGGCGAGGAGAAGGAGCCCGACCCAAGCGGTAAGCCGGGCATTTCCGGCAGGGTTGGCTTCCACATACTGACGGTAGGAAGCGAGGTGGGTGTGGCACGTCGGTCCGGCGGCGTATCTGCGCTCGTCGTCGTACATCGAAAGTCTCACTCGCCGCTCAGTCGTGGCGCTTACCGTTGCCCCGTGGCGGGGAGATGACGGTCGAGCGAACCTCGATCGAGCGGGCTTGGCCGCTCGACGAGATGTGGGCGCCGCTCGCGGCCGTGCTTCGCTTCGCGGCTCGTCGTCCGCTGTTGAGCAATGCCGCCGAGGTGCTACTGCTCGACCTGGCCACTGCGATCCCGCTGTTCGACGGCGATGAGAATCGGCTGTGGGTGTGGGCGCTCGACCAGGCGATGATCGTGCCGTTGCTCGCGCGACGGCGAGCGCCTAACACGGTCTTCCTCGTGCTGTGCGCCATCGCCTCGGTGCAGTGGCTGGCGAACGTCCCCCTTGCAGGCGACGCGAGCTTGCTCGTCGCGCTCTACACGGTCGCGGCGCGGCGCAGTCGTCGCGAGGCGCTGGTGGCCTCGGCCATCCTCGAGTTCGGAGTCGTCCTTGCGTCGGTGCGATTTGCCCCGGCAAGTGATGGTCTCGTCGGGTCGCTCGTCTTCCTGACCGGTCTGGTGACGGCGGCGCTTTTCGGTGGCGTCGCTTGGCGCAGCCACGTCGCGCACCTCGACGCGGTGGTGGACCGGGCAGCACAGCTCGAGCGAGAGCGCGATCAGCAGTCTCGGCTCGCGGTGATCGGCGAGCGCACCCGCATCGCCCGCGAAATGCACGACATCGTGGCGCACAGCCTCTCGGTCGTCGTCGCGCTCTCAGATGGGGCCGCGTTGACCAACGCGCGCGACCCTGACGAGGCGACGGAGGCGATGCGGCAGGCCTCTGCCGTGGGGCGCCAGGCGCTGTCGGAGATGCGGCGGCTGCTCGGCGTGCTCCGGGATGACGACTCCGACGTTCCGTTCGCCCCGCAGCCCGGGCTGGCCGAGATCGGCGGGCTGTTGGATCAGGTTCGCGCGGTTGGCCTGTCCGCCGACGTTCGTACGGCTGGCGACCCGCGGCCACTACCGCCGACCGAGGACGCCGCGGCATACCGGATCGTTCAGGAGAGCCTGACCAACGCGCTCAAACATGCCCGGCAGGCGACGAGGATCGACGTCGCCATCGAGTGGACCGCTGATCTGCTTCGGGTCGAGGTCAGCGACGACGGCCGAGGGAGCGTTCGAGCAGAGGCGGCCGGCCACGGCTTGCTTGGAATGTCCGAGCGTGTCGCCATCTTCGGCGGCGACGTCGAGGCGGGCCCGCTGCCCGGTCGAGGCTGGCGGGTCTCGGCGCGGCTGCCGTTGCCTGGCGGAGCCTCGTGACGGTGCGGGTGCTGATTGCGGACGACCAGCCGCTGATGCGTACCGGGTTCCGGATGATCCTTCACGCCACGGATGACATCCGGGTCGTCGGTGAGGCGAGCGACGGTGCGACCGCGGCGTCCGGTGCCGCAGAGCTCAAGCCCGACGTCGTACTGATGGACGTTCGGATGCCGGGCACTGACGGGATCGAGGGCACGCGTCGGATCGTCGCGAACCTCCCGGAGACCCGCGTGCTGATCCTCACGACATTCGACCTCGACGAGTACGCCTTCACGGCACTGCGGGCGGGCGCGAGCGGCTTCCTGCTCAAGGACGTTCCGCCGGAACAGCTGGTCGAGGCGATCCGGCTGGTCGCCTCCGGCGACGCCGTCGTCTCGCCGCGGATCACCCGCCAGCTACTGGATCGCTATGCGCCGTCATTGCCCGCTGGAGGCGATGCGCGGCCGGCGCGCCATCCGTTGCTTGCGAAGTTGACCGACCGCGAGGGTGAGGTGCTGCTGGCGTTGGCGCGGGGCCTGTCCAACGCCGAGATCGCTGCGGCGCTCGTCCTGTCGGAGAAGACAGTGAAGACCCACGTGACCCGGATCCTGGCCAAGCTCGGCCTCCGCGATCGGGTGCAAGCCGTGGTTCTGGCGTACGAGCAGAGGCTGGTGTTGCCTGGGAGACAGGAGGGATGACGCGCCGGGGGGCTTTTTGGCCGTTCGTTTGCTGCCCAGCCTCCGCGCTATGGATGATGGACGCCTTCCCCCCTATTAGGACGGCCAAACGGCCGCGCCGGAGGAGGTTCCCGCGGTGCGTGAGTCTGCGATTCGCTTGAGCGACGCGCATCAGGTCGACGGCCCGATGTGGCGGATGCGCACCGAGGACGACGTCCGTGCTGCCGCGGTGATCGCCTGCATCACTGGCCCGGGCCATGAGTGGATGTCCCGGTTCATGCGCCGCTCGCGCTGCCGCCGTTGCGGAGTCAGCAAATAGGCCGCTCAGCACGAGATGTCGTGATCGATGCCCTTCGAGATCCACTGAGCAAGTAGGGCCGGTCCGCCCGTGATCGAGTGGGCGAGGCAGTTGTCGCTGGCGTGTTGTCGGCTCCCCGCCCCGCCGCCCCACACCGCCGTGGTCGAGAACGACCTGGTGTCACCGGTGATCTCCCACCACCACACCGTCTCGGTGTAGATGCCCGCACCGACGTGCGGATGCGAGCGCAGCTCCTGCAGCGCACCTCGGATCACCGCGATGTTGGCGGCGACACCCTTCGCGCCGTACCCCCAGGTGTTGTCGACCTCGACGTCGAGCCACCATCGACCAGCGCCCGACGCACCCACGGACTGCGCGTAGCCGAAGGCGCTCGCGGCAGCTTCATAGCCGTAGTCGTAGGCGCAGCCGAGGTTGTACTTCGCGTGGGGCAGGCAGGTCTTCGGGCCGCCCTGGTCCCAGTGCGAGCTGCGATGGCCCGGGTCGGCGAGGTTGACGTAGTACTCCGGGCTGTAGGTGAGCTGCTTGGCCCAGGCGTACTCCGCGCTCAGGCACGGCGAGGGGTAGTACGGCCGGCCCGCCGTCGTACCGACGATCCCGAAGGCGGCATTGGCATCCAGCGCGGAGGCGCATGAGCTGTCGCCCACGTCGCGGCCGACGATGCCCTGCGGGGGAGCGCTTGCCACCGCTGCGGGGTGCATCGGCAGCGCAGACTCCGAGCCGCCGAGCACCGTGCCGAGCAGCGCAACGACGACTGCCCGGAGGATGGTCGACCACAGCACCGGCACGTTTCCGACGCTACAGGGGCTACGGCGTACAGCCGGAAATGAGGTTGGTGGTCAGCAGGATGTGACCGAGGCCGTTCCACGCGTCGCCGTAGTACGTCGGGTATTCCGCAGCGACTTTGCCAGCGTCGGCAAGCAACGACCGCGCCGAGAGGCGATCACCGGCGGCGATCGCCGCGGCCGCCGCGGCAACAAGGCTCAGTGGGGCCTGCTCGCGGTCGGCGGGCTGGCCGTCGAGGTCGCGGGTAAGCGGACCGCTCTGCGCGGTTGAGCCGATGAGGTGCCACCAGCGGCTGTCCAGGGTCTGGGTGGCGGGCTGGCAACTAGTCCAGACGAGCGCGCGCAAGCCGTCTTCGCCGGCGACGGGGGCGCTGTCGTTCTGGGGTGCTGGTTCGGCCGCGGGATTCGCGCCGTGTCCAAGCCTTGCCCAGTCCGGCGCGAGCTGGACGCCACCGTCAGCCAGCGTCTCGAGGTGCGATGAGTCCGCGGCCGTCAGGTCTTGCCAGCGATGGTCGCCGGTGAGGTTGGCTAGTGCCGCGTACGCCGGGAAGGTCCAGTAGCCGGGCTCCACCTGAGTCGGGCTCCCCGCCGCGACCGCCCATGGACCGGCGGCAAGCGTCGGTCGTCCTTGGTCGTCGTAACCGATTTCGGCATCTGCGATTGCAATCGCGATCCGTTTCGCGGCGCTGGTGTCCGCCGGGACCGACCAGCCGTTGCCCGCAAGGTCGAGCGCCCAGGCGATCTGGGTGTCGGCGTCCGCCGCCGGCTCGGCGTCGACGATGTGGCCGTCCTGCCAGCGGTAGGCGAACAAGCTGTCCGGTTGCTGCAGGTTGACCTGTGTCCACCGCCAGATCTGGGCGAAGAGGGATCGATCATCGGCTGCGTAGGCGAGCAGCAACGCGTAGCCTTGGCCTTCGCTTACGGTGTCGCCACCTTGGTCGCGGCGGATCACCCGGCCGGCCGGACTGACATAGCCAGCGAGGAAATGTTGGGCGGCGTGCACGGCCGTCGCCCGCGTGGCTGACGTCTCGTCGGCGTGTTCGGTGCCACCGCAGCCGGTGAGCGTCGCACCGCCTAACAGGGCGATAGCGGCAGCCGCAGCTAGCCACCGGCCCGCCATCAGCTCGTCGCGGCGACCGCGGGGAGCAGGATCACGCGGGTCGCGTCTTGATCGTCTGCTGGCTGACCGTCTGGTCGTGACGGCTGGTCGGACGTCGCTGCGGCTTCGATCGCCTCCGCCGGCAGCACGTGCTGTCCGAGCCCAAGCGTCGCGAGGACTTCTTGAACTCGGCGAAGCTCTGCGACGACGGCGTCGCGGCGGGTCGTCATGTCGCCAAGCTCTCGTTCGCAGATCTCACGCTCGGTCTCGCGTTGACGGGTCGCCTCGGTGACCATCGCGTCTGCTTCGGAGCGCGCTCGCTGTCGAAGCGCGTCGGCTTCCTCGGCGGCAAGCCGCAGGATCTCCCCGACGCGCTCGCCGAGTCCTTCATACGGCGCCCCCGAACGTCGCTCGTCCGTCACTCGCTCGTTGCGCTGGATCAGGTCAGCCACGGCTGCCTCGGCACGTTGGGCACGCTGGTCGGCGTCGGCGAGAAAGTCACCGAGCCGGGCGACGTAGTCATCGACCTGGCCGCGGTCGTAGCCGCGCATAGCGGGCGCGAACTCCGGCACCCCGGGGGTCGGGCCGTTGGGGTCCGGTTGCGGCAGCACTGGTGTCGTCATCGGTGGCTCCTCGTGGTTGACGTCGTGGCAGGGTTGACGCGGTCGATCACGATCCGTCCCGCCCCAGTTCCGAAACTCGCGACCGTCGCGGAGTGGGCGATGGCGAGCCGGGCAAGCTCGTATCGCGGGGCAGGGCTCTGCTGCAGCCCGGTACGAATGATCGGGCTGACCACCACGTAGCGGAAGTCGCGGTAGTCGTGGATTCGGCGGCGTACCGAGGGGTCGAGGTTGTCGACGTAGTCGAGCTTGTAGAACCAAATCACGCGCTGCTGGGGGAACCCGGCGGTGACCAGGTCTGCCCACATCGTGTCGTCAACCAGGATGTCGCGACCGACACTGCTGGTGCGGGTGTCGACGCCGCGGGCATTCGCTTCTAGCCACTGCTCGGCCGCGGCCACCGGTGCCGTCTGGTTGACGCTCGCGAGCGCGGAGTCGCCGCGCATCCACTGCGGCACTGCGATCGCGGTCAGTGAGATCATGGCGGCGACCGCCAGCAAGCGGCCGGCGACCCGCAACTGGTGGTCGCGGGGTGCGTTGCGTCGGATCGGGATGGGGGGTCGATCACGCAGTGCGCTCCACGCGGCATCCGCTGCACCGGCTGCCGCGAGTGCGGTGAATGGCAGCAGTGCGATGACGTATGGCGCCGGCAGGTAGCCCGGACGCAACCCGGCGGCGACGAGCAGCACGACAATCACGCCGACCGCCCGCAGCCGACGTACGACGAGGCAGCCGATCGCGCCGATCGTTCCGAGGAGCAGCAGCCAGCCGTCGAGCGAGATCCACTGGTCGAGCAGCGATCGCGAGGCGGTCCCCGCGCTGAGCGCGCTGCCTGTCGAAGGCCGGCTGATGAACTGCCACTTCAGCGCCTCGACCAGCGAGACGTGACCATGGCCGGGCACCAACTCGCCGCGCAGGATGGCCATGAGCGGGTAGAGCAGCGCGACGAGGGTGCCGGCTGTCCAGAGGCCGACCAGACAGAACGACCTGGTCCGCCGGTCGGTGTGCTGCCATGCGAGCCAGAGCAGACCGGGCAGCAGCAGGATCATGGTCTCCTTGCTCAGCACACCGAGCGCGAACAACGCACCCGCGGCGGTGTGCGCCCAGAGCGAGCGACGTGGTGTGGCGGCCAGCACGAATGCGCCGAGCACCCACGGCAGGGCGATGTTGTCGAGGTAGACCATGCGCGAGTAGCCGACGGCGAGCGGCGAGAGCGCCCACATTCCGATCGCGGCTGCTGCCCAGATTCGCCGGAGGCCGAGTCGCCTCGCCAGCATGTAGAGGAGGCCCGCGTCGAGGACGGCGTAGCCGACCATCATGCGGCGCACCGCCACGACGTGCAGACCGGCGCCGTGGAACGTGCCGGTCAGCCACGTGTACGCCGCGATCTGGAACCAGCCGAAAGGCGGATGGTCGTACCAGTAGGTGTACGGCGCGAGAGTGTGCTTGACCTGCACCGCCCATGCCTCGGCGACATAGGTGCCCTCGTCGTCGGCGAGTGCCGGACCGTGCGACAGCCCCCACAGTCGGACGAGCGCGACGACGACGAGCAGCGGGAGGACGATCGCGAGGCTCTTTCGGTGCCGCCAAAGCCACGCCTGCAACTGTGCGCGGAAGCTGCGCCAGCCGCCGATCGGGTCGCGAGGCGGGTCGACAGGCAGGTTGAGTCGACGGCGCTGATCTTGCGAGAGGGTGAGGATGTCCGTGGTCATGCGTGGACCACAGGGCCGGCCAGGTGCGCGCCGCTGTGCGTGGTCTTTTCCCAGCCACGGTTGCCCGTCGACTCCCGGAGGACGGCGCGCAGCGCGGCGAACCCGAGCAGCAACTGGTAGACCGGCGTGCCGATGACCAGCGTCAGGTAGTCGCGGAAACGGGCCCGCACGTAGTAGGCCCGGCAGAACTCACGCAGCCCGACGATCTCGAAGCAGATCATCGCGATCGTCGGGATCGCCGGCACGAACGTAGACAGCGCGACCACCAGCGGGACCTTCGCGAACAACGCGAAGGCGATCGATGCCGGTACGCAGATGCCGGAGAATGCCTGCAGGAACGGCTGGGCGAGGGTGAAGCGGGCGAGCAGGCGCTGGCGTCGGGTCGGCAGCTCGCGCCACACGCCCTTGCGCAGCACCTGCAGGAAGCCCTGGTTCCAGCGTGTCCGCTGCTTGACGAGCGCCGTCATCGAGTGGGGTGTCTCCTCCCGTGTGACGAGGTGCGGGTCGTACGCGACAGCGATTCGTGCCCCGAGCGCCGACAACCGGACGCCGAGCTCGCAGTCTTCGGCGAGGCAGTCCTCATCCCAGCCGCCGACGGCTTTGAGAAGGTCTGCGCGGATAAAGACCGTGTTGCCCCCGAGCGGGATGAACCCGTGCCGCGCGTGCAGATGCAGCCGCGAGCGGAACCAGAAGAAGTACTCCAGGCAGTTGCGGAGCGAGAACCACGACGACCGGAAGTCGAGTAGCTGCACGCCGCCCTGCACGACGTGCGCATCCTCGCGCCGGAAGGCGGTGTCGACGACGCGCAGCAGGCGTGGGTCGACGTCGTCCTCTGCGTCGAATACGCCGATCACGTCGCCACGGCAATGTGGCAGCGCGGTGTTGAGTGCCTTCGGCTTGTTCTTCGGTCTGTTGTGGTCGACGACGACGCTGATCAGCCCGCCGGACTGCGCTGCCGCAGCGCGAGCAACCTGCTCCGTTCCAGGGTCGTCGTGACCGACGATCACAATGACTTCGAAGTTGGGGTGGGTGAGTGCGGTCAAACGCGTGAGCGTGCTCGCGAGCACTGCCTCCTCGTGACGCGCCGGCACAAGCAGGGAGAACGAAAGGTTCGGCTCATCCGGCCGTCGCTCGAACTCGGTACGTCGCATGTCGAGCGGCGTACGCCAGGCGTGCAACATCCACCACACCGTCGCCGCGGCGACGCCGGTCAGCGTTGCCGAGATGGCGAGGAGCACGGCGCAGAGCAGAAAGGTCACCGTCCCAAGGTCGCCGTTTCGTGCGCTCGGGAAACGCAGTGAGGTACGAGGAGTAACCCGAGTGACGAAGTGCGCTACCCGGGGCCGGGTCCGCCGTGCTTCTTCGCCTGTCCAGGCGGCACATGGCCTGGTCCAGGACCACCGTGGCCGGGCCTTGGTGCCGTCGGGTGCGGCGCGGGTTCAACGACTCGTGACACCTCGACGGTGATCCTCGTGCCGATCGGAACCCGGCCGGTGGGGGCGAGCCCTACGACTGTCTCGATCGGACCGTGGCCAGCGAACCGCGCAATCGGGACCAGGCCGAGCTGGCGAAGCCGGGCATGGACCGCCGACCAGTCATCGCCGAGATAGCGGAACGGGCGGACGGCGACCTTCGCCGTCTGGGTCTGCTCGGCAACCGTGCGGTTTGAAGTGGCGCTTCGCAGGCCGGCTGCCGAAGAGTGCGGTGCTCCGTTCGGTCCGCCCGCGATGGCCGCGATGACGAGCAGCAGCACCGCGACCGCGGCTGCCGGAATCAGGATCGCGGCACGTAGCGGGGCAGAGCGGGTGTCCCGATAGCTCAGTGCCAGGCGCCCGTCAGCGCGGGGCAGGGCAAGGGTATTCAGCAACCGGGTGGTGCCGGCCTCAGGAGTGGACTCCGGCAACCCGATCGGTTCGGTATCCGGTGTCGGCGACGTTGTCGCCAAGGTCGCCTCTACCTCGGCCGCAGTTGGTCGGTCGCGAGGCGACTTGGCGAGCATTCGCTCGACCAGTCCGGCCAGTGGCGCGGGAACCTCGGCCGGCAGCGAAGGGACTGGCTCGCGGAGATGCGCCAATGCGATCGCGACGTCAGATGCAGCGTCGAACGGGACCGCGCCAGACAGGCATTCGAAGGCAACGATGCCGAGTGAATAGATGTCGCTCGCCGCGGTCGCGCTCTTGCCGTTGGCCTGTTCAGGAGAGATGTAGCGGGCGGTCCCGAGAATCATGTCGGTGGCGGTCAATGCGACGGCGTCGGCCGCCCGCGCGATGCCGAAGTCGAGCACGGTCACGCGGCCTTCGTGGTCGATCATCAGGTTGGCGGGTTTGATGTCGCGGTGCACGATCTTTCGCGCGTGTGCAGCAGCGAGTGCCGACGCCGCTTGTTGCATCACGCCGATCGTCAGTGGGATCGGCAGCCGACCGCCGCGCAGGGCAGCGGACAGCGGCTCGCCGTCGACCAGCTCCATCACGATGAACGACTGGCACCCACCGTCGGGGTCAGGCTCCTCGCATACGTCGTGGAGCCGGACGACGTGCGGGTTGCGAATCGCGGCGGTCGCCCGCGCCTCCTGCTCAAGTCGCTGTCGGAAGGTCGGGTCGTCGGCGTACTCCGGCCGAATCAGCTTGATCGCGACGTCGCGACCCAGCCGCTCATCGCGGGCGCGCCAGACCAGCCCCATCCCACCGGTCGCGATGCGTGCGGTGAGTTGGTAGCGGTCAGCGAGTAGGTCACGTGTTGCGGAAGTCACACCAATCTCCCTGCAGGGTGACTTGGGCCTACCCGGATGCCGCGCCTGCTAACGATTCGACAGGTCTCATCTCGGGCAAGTCCGTGGTGTGACATCGGGGTGGCTCAGCGCCGGATCGGGTGCTGAAGCTGAGATTCGCGACGGGCTGACCGTGGGTCGGGCGCCTGAAGCCGACCTACGGCTCGACGATGAGTCGGTCAGTCGCGAGCACGCGGTGATCAGGCGCGCGCAGACGTCGTGGACGATCTGCGACTGCGGTAGCCGCAACGGGACGCTGCTCAACGGGACGCGCGTTCCGATGTTCGTCGACTGCCCGCTGCGCGACGGAGACCGCCTCGAGTTCGGTGGGGTCACAGTGTCGGTGAAGCTCACGGCAACGGATCGCGTCGATGAGACGAAGGCGATGTCGCTCGTCGGCGTACGTGACTCGGCCCTCGCCGACGCCCTGTCGCCATATCAACTGCAAGTCGTGCGGTGCCTCGCCGAGCCATGGGTGCATGGCAAGGAGCCCGCGACCAATGCCGAGATCGCGACCGCGCTCGGCACTCCGCTCGCGGTTGACGCGATCAAGGCCGCGCTGCGACGGGCGTACGTCAAGACCGGCCTCGCCGAGGTGCCGACCCACACCAAGCGTCGCGAGCTGTGTCGCGTGGCGCAGGATCGTCGCTGGCTCTAGTCGGACGGTCGCTTCACCATGAGTGCGGCGGTGACCAGTAGTACGACGGTGCCGACGATCTCCAGGATCATCGACCAGGCGGCGTCGGTCGTCGCGATGCCCTTGCCCGGATCGAAGCCGAACCAGCCGTGGTACCGGGTGATCAGGTAGCCGATGTACGTCCCGATCAGCAGGGCACCAGTGGCGACCACCGCAAGGATGTTGCGCATGGCGAGGACGGCTGCCGCGCCGACGAAGGACAGGATCGCCTGGATAAGGAACAGCGTGTTCAGGTGCCCGTTGGAGATGTGGCGGTAGACCTCGTTCCACAGATGCAGGTGGATCGCCCCGGACGCGATCGACAGACCCGCGCCGATGACGCAGAGGACGACGATGGGTAGATCGCGGTGGCCCGACACGACGGTGTGGCTCGTCGGTGCAGAGGTGGTTGCTGTGGTCATGTCAGCTCTCCTAGATCGGTACGAGCATTGGTACGAGACGCTCGCGGTGGCGCGGCCTTCGTGAATGGCTGGACCAGCTGGTGACCCACCAGCCGGAAGTAGTGAGGACGCACGGTTGCCTGCTCGACCTCGATCGGCCGACCACCGAGTCCCGTCGGGGGCACCGGTGCCGTGAGGTCCGGGAAGATCGCCCGGCCGGACATCCGGTCCCACCAGGTGAAGATCGTGCCGAGGTTGATGTCGAGGCGATCCGACGTGCGGTGGTGCACACGGTGGTAGGTGGGGCTGATGATCGAGCGGCCGAGGCGTCCATAGCTCCACTTGGTGTTCGCGTGGGGGAGCGCACCGAAGCAGGCGAAGGCTGTCAGCAGCTCAGCCGGTGTCGCCGCGTTGCCCGCGAGGACCAGCACCGGGATCGCGGTGATGATGAAGCCGAAGTGCACTAGCGGGCTGGTGCGGAAGGTTGTCAGGATCGACAGCTCTTCCTGCGAGTGGTGCACGGCGTGTAGCCGCCATAGTGAGTTGAGCCGGTGGCTGCCGTAGTGCGCGATCCAGTCGAAGGCGTCGATGCCGATGATCGCCAGCACTACGAACAGCGCGCGTGGCGCGGCCGGCACGTGCGGGATGACCAGCCATGGCGCGTGGTGGGCGAGCAGCGTGGAGAATCCGGTGCCAGCTAGCACCATGATCGGTACGCCGATCAGGGCGTGTACGCCGAAGTACATGGCATCGACGATGTGGCCGCGGGCGAGCGCAGGTCGTGGCTGGGCCGGCCACCGGCGCT
This sequence comes from Mycobacteriales bacterium, assembly GCA_036267875.1. Classification (GTDB taxonomy): domain Bacteria; phylum Actinomycetota; class Actinomycetes; order JAFAQI01; family JAFAQI01; genus DASZTV01. The sequence goes on along the minus strand of DATAVE010000114.1, from coordinate 6,318 downwards.
CGATCGCGAACACCACGAGGACGAAGCCGAGTACGACGGGGCCGGCCAGCTGAAACTCCGCCGAGCGCACTTGATGCAGCGGGCCCCAAGGCGCAAGCGCTTGCCAGCCTTCGCGGCACAGCAACGCGGTCAGCGCGGCGATGACCACGGTTGGGAGGGAGAGGGCGCGCAGCCACATCACCTTCGGCCAGGTGATCGGCCTGGCTGCGACCAGCTGTTCGGTCGTCATCGCTCCACCTCCTCGCGCCGTCATGAGTGGACCACGTGGCAGATCTCCTCCGGGTTCACTGAACCGAGCCGTCCGCATAGCCGTGCCAATGGGTGAATCGATCTACGGAGGTAGTGATGTCTGCACTCGTTCGCCGCTCCGCCAAGGTGGCTGTTGTCCTCGCGCTGGGCGTCGCGGTCCTTGCCGGTTGCGGCAAGAGCCACTCGAACGGGTCCAGCACCGTGTCGCCAGGTAGCGGCGGTGCAACAACGCCGGCAAGCTCGCCCAGCAGCTCGAGCTCGTCAGGCTCCGGTGGCGGCTACGGCTACTAGGCCGTCGGTCATGAAGCCCCGACTGATCGTCGTCGCGGCAGCGGGTCTCGCACTCGCTGCCGCCGGCGCCACCGCGAGTGCAGCTCCGCAGGCTGCCGCGGCACACGAGAAGATCGCGACAGAGCAGACCTCGCTCGGCCGGGTCCTCGCCGGTCCGGATGGCAAGGTCATGTACCTGTTCGAGGCGGACAAGACCAACAAGTCAGGGTGCAACCCGCTCTGCCAGTCGTTCTGGCCGCCGATCGTGTCGAGCGGCGCGCCGCTCGCGGGTGCCCACGTGTCGGCGGCACACCTCGGGCGTACCAAGACCGGTCAGGTCACTTACTACGGCCGCCCGCTCTACGGGTACGTGATGGACACCAAGTCGAAGCAGACGAGTGGTGAGGGTTCCGGCGCGTGGGGCGGCAAGTGGTACGTCGTCGGGACCAACGGCAAGGCGATCAAGTCGAGCTAGGCGGCGCGGAACAACCGGACGTCGCCGCTGACGGTCTTGCCGCGCAGCTTCACGGTCGGGCCCTTCCCGCTCCCCGGCCTGCCGGACAGGGGTACCTCGGAGCTGAGAACTCCAGATGCCGAGGAGGCATCGACGTCGAGGTTGCTGCCTGCCGCGATGCCGATCTCGACGTCACCGGACACGCTCTGGACCTTGACCTGGCCTTCGCGTACCGACCCGACCCGGATGTTGCCCGAGACCGACTTGACGGTGACTGAGCCACCTACGGAGTCAACGGTCACGTCGCCGGACACTCCACTTGCGGTGAGATCGCCGCCGACATGGGCCAGCCGGGCGTTGCCGCTCACGGTCTTGATGACGAAGTCGCCGAGGACCTCGCCGATGGTGCGGATGCCACCTGACACCGAGTGCAGCTCGGCGCGATCGAGCGTGCCATCGAGTACGGCGTCGCCGGAGGCGTAGTGGACCTCGGCGCGGCTGTGGTGCGGAAGCGTCACTCGCACGCGAAGGTCCTCGCCGCGCATCTGCGGTCCCCAACGGCCGAAGAGCTTTCGCTGCATCTCGATCACCAGCCGGTCGCCGACCAGCTCGACGGTCGTCGCGTCGAGCATGCGGTCAGCACCGGTCACGACTACTGAGGACTCGGCGCCGTCGACGGTCGCAATCGCGATGTCGGCGGTAAGGACTCGAACATCGAGCCGAATCGGGCGGGGGGTGTCGAACTTCTTCTCGATCATGGCGAGGTTCCTTCCTGGTTATGCGCGGCCGAAGCCGGTGAGGCGGTGGGAGCCGGTCGCGGCCGGGCGAGGCTCGACCGCGCGGGTGAGGGTTTGGACCAGCCAACTGTTGACGGATACGCCGGCTGCGGTCGCGGCATCGTCGAGCAGTGACTTCAGGCGCTCCGAGAGGCGCAGGGTGATCCGAGCGTCGAAGGCCTCATCCGCCGCGGGCTCTGCTGTCGATTGCGCCGCGACGTAGACGAGCTCGGGGTCGCCGCCGACGATGCGGACCTCGACGCCGCCCTCCGGCAGCTGGCCGGAGAGGTCGAGAGCGGCCTCGCTCAGGGCCTCCTGCAGACGTCGGGCGAGGGCTGGTTCGAGAGCGAAGCCGAGGAGCTCGGCGGCTCGCACCATCGTCTCGTCGCCGCCGACTGCCGCAATCCGGTCGAGGTCATCACGAATCAGCTGGACATAGCCGTCGATCTGCATGACGACAAGATGACATCATAATGATGTCAAAGTCAAGTCATCTTGACGGCGCCCTAGGCGAGCCCGCCGGTTCCCGGCTTCGGAAGCGGTGGCGGTGCCTTCGGATGCTGCTCGTGGCTGAAGACGTCGGGACCAAACGGCCACAACCCCGGCTGCGCGGCGAATCCGAGATGTCCTTCGCCGTCCAGCCCGCCAGACACCGTGCCCGCGGTCAGCGGCGCGGTGTCGTGGCCTGCCGCGACGTCGAAAACGTCCTCCATCGTGCGCAGCCAGCTGTAGTGGTTGTAGTCGATCGCGCTGGTCGAGTTGGGCTTGATCGTCGGGCCGATCAACAGGCTGCCGGTCTGCCCGCCTCCCGGGGTCTGATTGAACGGCTCGAACAGCGGGTCCGCAGTCAGTCCGTCCGCGACGATGCCGGGGGTGTCGGCAGGCTCCTCGCCGGACAGCGTGATCTGCGTTGCCCGCCCGGTCAGCACGATGGGCTTGCCTGCGGAGTTGAGGAGCTGGAACGACCCTTGTACGACGCTGCCGTTCGGCGAAGGCGGAAACAGTGGCCCGGTGTCGGTGACCGTCCCGACGAACGCCGTGGCACTGCCTAGTGGGCTCGGCGAGTCGGAGGTGTCGGTGACGATGCGGCCGACATCCTTTGCCGTGATGGCATTGTCGGCGATCCTCGACGAACCGGGTTCACCGTCGACGATCTGCGTCACCGGGCCCGGTGAGCTCGACCGGTCGACGAATGCGTCGTTGCCCGGTCCCGGGTAGAGCTGGAAGCCGGAGCTGCCGCGAGCCATCGGCGTCATCGGTCCAGTGGGCTCGTAGCGGTGGTTTCTGCCGGCGATGTTCTCGCCCGCGAGGTCGGCGGCCTCGCCTTGGGTCCAGTCGGGTCGGGCAGCCTTGGTGGCCTTGAACGCGTTCGCGTTGTTGAAGCTGTTGCCGCTGTAGGTGAAGGGCGGCGTGGCTTCGTCGAAGGTGATGTCGATGAGACCACCGTCGGCGAACGCGGGAGAGGCCTCGATCAGCGGGATGTAGTACTCGAGGAACAGGTCGGTCGCGAACAGCCCGCCGGTGTAGTTCACGGGGTTCGTTGCCTCGGGTTGGTAGGCCGCCAGACCGGGCGGTGAGTAGTTCGGCACTCCGTCGATGGTGAAGGCACCGGAGAGGTTGTTGCCGGCGCAGACCTGGTCGTGCCCGTCGCTGCACTCGTCGGGAGTGATCCATGACATCGCTGGCGTCGTCGACTCCTGCTGCAAGTCGTGGAACAAGCCGCTGCTTGGGCTGTCGAGGTTCGCGATGTGGTTGGCGTCGCAGTTCGTGCCGCCATCGGCCGGCTCGTCGAGCGGGGAGTACGGCGTCCCAGCGGTGATGCCTCCCGTCAGCGCGTGGAACCACGGGAACGGGAAATGGCTCGCGACGTACTGGTCGTCGGATTGTGCGCCGGTGTAGGTCGTAACGTCGCCCGATGAGCTCGTCAGGTTGGTGGGGGTGGTGTCGGGATTGTTCGATGCCGCACCCGGATAGCCACAGCCGCTGATCTGCTCCCGATCGGCGACGTTGCCAAGGTCCTGGGCGTACCCCTTCCAGGTCACCCCGGCGGCATTGAGCTGGTTGAACAGCGTGGGGACGTCGAGGGGGTACACGCAGCCATTGGTCGTGTTCGGCGACGAGGTCTCGGGAGAGTTCGGACCGGGTTGCGAGATGACCTGCCCGAAGTTCACGCCCGGCGTATCGATGATCCCGTTGGTTCCGTCTGGGTTGATGCCGTCGTCCGAGGCGACGTTGCTGGCCGGTCCGGCGCAGTCGTTCTGAGTGTCTGGCTGCGGCGACTGGCCCGAGACCAGGGAGATGTAGTCATCCATCGAGTAATGGCCGGTGGCGAAGTAGTTCTTCACGAGAACGCCCTGCTGTCGAAGCGTCTTCGATAGATAGGTGTTGTTGTTCAGGCCCGTGAACGCCGATGTGAAGGACTTGTCGGACAGCACGATCATCCAGACGTGCTTGATCTCGCCAGGCAGCAGGCCGGTCGTGGTGATCGTCGGCTGGGCGGACGCGGATGCCGGGACAACCGAAAGCGCCGTCGTGGCAGCGACCGCGACACCGGCGAGCGCAGCAAGCGCGAGCCTCATCGTTGATCGGCACAGTCTTGAACGGTGCATCTGGCTCTTCCCGTTCGGATATGTCAGGTCTCGAAGAGCCCTCTGGCGTACCAGTCTTGCTTGTCGAGGACTCCAGGTAGCGCGAAGAAGTATCCGCCGCCTACTGGCGAGACGTAGTCGACCATCGGCTCGCCCACCAGCCGCTCCTGAACTGCCTCGAACTGGGTGCGCAGGTTGCGCTGGAAGCAGTTGAAGACGAGTCCCACGTCGAGGTTGCCGTTGAGGTCGACACCCCGGTCGTAGTTGTAGCCGCGTCGCAGGATGCGGGAGTACTCGGTCGAGGTGGTTCGGGGGTTTGCCAACCGGATGTGGGCATCGAGCGGGATGACGTTGCCGTGGGGATCGTCCCGGTAGTTGGGGACGTCGGTCTCGCTGGCGCCGTCGAGCGGAGCACCGCTGATTCGGTTGCGCCCGATCATGCCCTGCTGCTCTTCGAGTCCGACGCGGTCCCAGAACTCGATGAGCATCTTGATGATCCGGATTACGTGGTAGCTCCCGTCGGCCGCCCAAGCTGGCTCGGTGCCGTCGGCTTGCGTCCAGAGCAACGCCTTACCAATGCTCGCGTTCGCGACGTTCGGGTTGGCGATCCCGTCTTTGAAGCCGAAATGGTTGCGCGGTACGCCGGACGGTCGGGGCGGCGAGATGAAGCCGTCGATCCGCCATTTGAGCTGCATGCCGCCGCGGGTGTGCTTGGCGATGTCGCGCAACGCGTGCAGTGCGGTGTCCTGGCTGCCCGCGCAGATTTGTAGCAGCAGGTCGCCGCCGGTCTGCGCTGGGTCGAGGTCGTCGTTGGGGAATGACCGCATCGGGGTCAGGTGGATCGGCTTGCGGCCCTGGATCCCGTATCGGTCGTCGAACAGTGACGGGCCCATCCCCACGGTTGCGGTGAGGCCGTCGGGCGGCAGCTTCGCACCCAATGTCCCGCTGTCGGCTGGCGGAGCGTTCCGCCCGAGGCCGTGCGGATGACCGCCAGCGGTGAGGAACGCAGCGCGAGCGGTCAGGGTCTTCAGCAGCTCGATCAAGTCGCGACGCCGCTCGGCGGTGACGTCGAAGGCGGCGAAGCAGCCTGCGGGCGGCGGCGGCGTGATGATGCCGGCCTGGTGCATGCCGTGGAACGGCACGGCGGCCAGCGTCGCAGCAGGCCCTGCGACGGTGTTGTAGTCGGGCGGCCCGTCGCCTTCGATGCTTGGCTGTCCGATCGGCAGCGGGTTGACGGCAGAGGAGTGCTTGAGGTTGAAGCCGGCGGCGATCGCGCCGAGCCCGGACCCGGCGAGAAAGTGACGTCTGTCGATTGCCATCAGCCCTCCAACAGCTCGGGCACGACGGCCAGCGTCTCATCGGCAGCGTCTGCCGCGGCGTCGATCCGCTCGCGCTGGTGACGTGAGAGCTCCCGGATGGAGATCCAGTGGCCGCCCCGCCGTCCGTGCTCGGCGACTGCGGTCAGGCGGGACAACTCGCGCCGGGCCCTGGCGACCAGTCCATGGGATCGGGCGTTGATCTTCGGTGCCAGCAGCTCGAGCACCTCACGGGTCGCGCTCACGTCGGCCGTGATCGCAGCGAGCGCCGTGCCGCTGCCGTACTCGTCATCGCCGCTGAGGGTGTCTCGGACCGCGTCCTCGATGACCTCGTGAACACGCAGCACGAAGTTGTTGGCGCCATTGGTGTTCGAGGCGATCGTCCGCTTCAGCGACAGGTGCGCTAGCTGGTGGACATAGCCCTCGAGCCGTACCGCGTCAGCGTGCGCCGCGCCCACGTCGTGTCGGCGCCAGAGGTCGTACTCAACCCGATGGAAGCCGGTGAACGCGGGGTCGTGGACGCCTCGCGCGTCGCCGGCGGCGGTCCCGTCGATGTGCTGTCCCAGGTCGCCGAAGACGCCGTAGGCGCTGTTGTCTTGACCGATCCGTAACCAGGTAAGCCGTGCCGTCAGCCACTCGCTCTTGACCGTCGAGGCGTCATTGCT
>DATAVE010000113.1:0-118468 GCA_036267875.1 Mycobacteriales bacterium | reverse complement strand
AGCGACCCTGCAAGGCTCTATTCAGGCGCAACCGACCAGATCAGGCTGCTGCTCAACGCAACTTTCTATAAGCGCTTCTATCTTGACGACGAGCCGCTGATGGTTACCCATGACGAACTCAACGCGCCATTCATCGAGGTCCGACATGCGGTCGACGCCTACGAGCGCTACAAGGACGTCACGGTCGGACGCCGCCGCCGCGACCCAATGGTCGCGAACGGTTCCCCCGACCTCGCATCTCGGGGGAACCCAACACCCGTACTCGCCGATGTTTTCCCGGTCGGTGTTTCGAGTAAGCGTGTCATGGTGGGGCGGGTCGGACTCGAACCGACGGCCAAGGGATTATGAGTCCCCTGCTCTAACCAGCTGAGCTACCGCCCCAGGCTTCGAGCCTTGCCACGGGACCTCGAGAGGTGGCTCCCCCGTCTGGACTCGAACCAGAAACCTATCGGTTAACAGCCGATTGCTCTGCCAATTGAGCTACAGGGGACCGGGTGGGCGGTAGTGCGTGCACCGCCCGGCTGGCCATCAGACTACCGTGAACTGGTGCGAAGGATTCTGCTCTCACCCAAGTGGTGGGCAGGCCACATCCTCGTCGTAATCGCAGTGCTCGTGATGTTACGACTCGGGCTGTGGCAGTGGCACCGCTCGCAGTCCGCCAGCGGTGGGATCCAGAACTACGCCTACACATTCCAGTGGCCTTGCTTCGCGGTCTTCGCGATCGTGCTCTGGGTCAAGACGATCCGCCTCGAGCTGGGCGACGAGGACGAGGAGCCGACTTCCCGCTTCGGTGCCAAGCCGTTTGACGAGCCGAAGATCAAGCGGCTCGCGGGCGTGCGCGTCGGCATTTTGACCACCCCCGACGCCATCGACGAGGACGACACCGAAGTGACTGAGTACAACGCCCGGCTCGCCCGCCTCAACGCCCGGGCCGACGCGGTCGCCGCGGGCTCGCGACAGGGTCGCTGACGATGGCCGGCGGTGTGCTCGACTTCCGCACGCTCGATGGAGCCCTGCTGCGCTACCGCGTGGTCGCCCTGATCGTCAGCGTGCTGCTCATCGTGCTGTTCGGGATCGGTCTCCCGCTGCAGTACGCCGCGGGTTCAAAGGGCGTCGACGCGGTCGTCGGCGTCATCCACGGCGTCTTCTTCTACCCGCTGTACATCCTGCTGACCTTCGACCTGACCCGACGGATGCGAATGGCGCCGGTCCAGCTCGTGCTCACCGTGCTCGCCGGCACGGTTCCGATCGCGTCGTTCTATGCGGAGCGCCGTACGACGCAGTACATGCGAGAGCGGCAAGCCGCCCTCGCCGCTAACGAGGTAGCGACCTAGCCGCCAGTCCCGGGGATCGCGACGCCGTTCTCCTTCATGCCGAGGAAACCGAAGGCCGCCGTCACCACGGTCAGTACGAGCAGCACATATCCGCCCCACGCAAGCGTGAAGCCAACGTGCGTTCCAAAGAAGTTGTCGCTCGGCAGCGTCAACCACCGAATCACGAAGAACAACAGCGCGAGAACGGTCAGCCCAGTCGATGCCAATCGAGCGGGGACTGGAAGAGCGCTGAGCGCGTCCGGGGCAAAGACGTTTGCCGCGGCAACGAGGACGCCCAATAGCAACAGCAGGGCCGCAAGAATGCCAACGCCGTGCCAAGCGCTCTCGGAGGGCCCACTCCCGGAAACACCGCTTGCGGTGACATGGGCAAAGTCAATGAACGAGAAGATCAATGCAACTACACCCGCGCCAAGAAAGACTTGATCATTCCGGGATAGCGCTTTGAAGTCAGGAGTGGACGACGACATGCGGGGTTCCCCCTAGGACGGACGGGTCGATCATCGGTCCGCATCCTGTCGCTCAGCGCGGCTGATTACAAGCACAACGCTCGGACAATCGGGCTAACGCTCTGCGGCGGCGCCTAGCCCAGACGGCCGATCACCCGCATGGACCACCCGGAGCACGCTCACCAACGCTTCCACGATGACCAGCACCAGCAGGATGTAGCCGCCCCACTCGAGATGGGTCGTGGCACCCGGGATGAGCGGCGCCGGCAACGAGAAGCTCTTGACGAGCACGAACACCGCACCGAGACACGCGAGCAGAGCTGCGACCGACGGCATCAACCGCGAGGGCCGGTCCTCCCCAAACATCGGCTCCGCCGCTGTTGCAACAGCCGAGAACAGCAACAGGATCACGCCGATCCCGGCGAGCCCATGCCAGGCATCGGCCGCGCCGTTGACTCCGGTCTCGGCGACACCGCCGTCGAACTTCACGCCGTACCAAGGCAGGAACGACGCGACGAATACCAGGACGCCGGCTCCTACGGCGACGAGGTCGTGTCGCGACATCGACGCGGGCACCTCGGGGTCGTAGAGGGTCATCAGAGCTCTCCCACCGACTTGGCCCGCAGGCCCTTCTTGTGGCGTTCCAGCTCGATCAGCTCACCGAACATGCGGTTGTACTCCGCGGCGCTCTCGACCGGGTTGAGCCGCTGCAGCTTGGACTTCAGCTCCTGGATCCGCCGGGTGAGCGCCATCTCCTCGAGGCGGATGAGCAGCGCCTGCGCGTATCGCGGGTCAGCCTCATCGGCCGTCTGCAGTGCCTCGACCGCCAGCTCGGTGATCAGGTCGCGCACCGAGTCGGTCTCTGCCGTCCCTGCCAGTTTCGACACCCATTCGCTGCCGCCGCCCGACCGCGCGGCCCCACCAGCCTTCGCCACCGCCGCTGCGACAGCGGCGTACGCCGGGGCGGCAAAACACTCCTCGCCGAGACCGTCGAAGACCGGACCGGCAAGCGCGGGACGCTGCACGACCAGCTTGGCGACCTCACGTTCGACGACCAGGCTCGGATCACGCGGGTCCGGCATGGCGACGGCGCTCCGGCGCTGACGCGCCGCTTCAGGCTGAGTCTGTGCGGGACGGCCACCGCCACCATGGCGAACTCGATCCAGGACCGGCTCGACCTCCATGCCCAACCAGCCGGCAAGCCGTCGCGCGTACTCGTCGCGCAACGAGGTGTCCTTGAGTTGCGCAACCACCGGCGCCGTTGCAGTCAATGCCCCGACGCGGCCCTCGGGGATCGTCAGGTCGAAGCGGTCGAGTGCGGCCCGGATAGCGAACTCAGCGAGCGGGATGTGGCTGGCGATGAGGTCTCGTACGGCGAGATCGCCGCGCTGCTGTCGCAGCTCGCAGGGATCGAGACCGTCCGGCTGGACCGCGACGAAGGTCTGGGTGACGAACTTCTGCTCACCGGTGAAGGCCTTCAGCGCCGCGTTGCGACCGGCCTCGTCACCGTCGAACGTGTAGATCACCCGACCGCGGAGCTCGTCCTGATCCATCAGCAGCCGGCGCAGCACCCCGATGTGCTCGTCACCGAACGCCGTCCCGCAGGTCGCGACCGCTGTCGTCTCCCCCGCCAGATGACAGGCCATGACGTCGGTATAGCCCTCCACCACGACCGCCTTGCCGCTGGTCGCGATGTCGTGCTTGGCGAGGTCGACACCGTAGAGCACCTGACTCTTCTTGTAGAGCGGAGTCTCGGGTGTGTTGAGATACTTCGGACCCTGGTCGTCCTCGCGCAGTCGCCGCGCGCCGAAGCCGATGATGTCGCCCTTGCGATCCCGGATCGGCCAGATCAGCCGACCGCGGAAGCGATCGATCGGACCCCGCTGACCTTGACTCGCGACTCCGGCCGCGAGCAACTCCGCATCCGAGAAGCCCTTGCGACGCAAGTGGTTGACGGTGATGTCCCAGCCGTTCGGCGCATAGCCGACGCCGAACCTCGCCCAGGAGGCCTCATCGAAGCCGCGCTCGCTCAGGAAGGTGCGGCCGATCTCCGCTTCAGGGCTTGCCAACGACTCGGTGAAGAACGCCGACGCCTCGGTGTGCGCGTCGAGCAACCGCTGCCGCTGGCCGCCACCCTTGACGGGCGCGGTGCCACCCTCCTCGCGACGCAGGTCGATGCCGGCCTTGCGCGCCAGCACCTCGATAGCATCCGAGAAGTCGAGGTGCTCCATCTCCCGGACGAAGGTGATCGCGTCGCCCGAGGCACCGCATCCGAAGCACTTGTAGAAGCCGAGTGTGGTGTTGACGTTGAACGAGGGGGTCTTCTCCTCGTGGAACGGGCAGAGGCCCTTCAAGCGCCCCGGGCCGGCTTTGCGCAACGCGACGTAGTCGCCGATCACCGCCTCGAGCGGCACCCGCTCACGCACGGTCGCGATGTCCTCATCGCGGATCCGGCCTGCCATCGACTCACCTTACGGCCTCCCAGGGACACACGGTCTGTGAATCCTGAGCGGTAGCCGGCCACCGCTCACGCTTAACAAACCCCCGTCCACACCTTCCGTCTTGGAGTTCGCCGTGTCGGCCTTCAGCCGAGCACCCTCCTCGGATGCTCAACCCCCTCCGCGACTCCGACCTACTGGCTCTGGGAGCCCAGACTGCAGGCGCGGTCAGCCTTTACGAGTGCCGGGCCGGCGGCCTGACCTACGAGCGGATTCGATGGCTGGTGGAGACGGGCCGGTGGCAGGCGCCGTTGCCACGCGTGTACATCACGTTCAGCGGCCCGCCGCCGCTGGAGACGATGCAGCACGCCGCACTTCAGTACGCCGGCGTGGGCGCAACGCTCAGCCATGAGTCGGCCGGCGCGCTCTGGCGCCTGTGCAGAACGCCACCTGCGATTCACCTCACTGTTCCGTACATCCGAGAGGTCGACGCTCAGCCCGGACTCGTGCTCCATCGATCGCGGACGCTCAACGCCAGCGCCCTCCACCCCGCGCTGCTGCCGACTCGCACGACGATCGAACGCACTGTGATGGACCTCCTCGCGACGAAGCGCAACGCCGACACGGCACTCGGACTGGTCGCTGACGCAGTGCGCTCGCGCCACACCACTCCCGATCGACTCCGCGACGTGTTTCGCGTCCTCCCGAAGACGAGGTGGCGCAGCGTCATCCTCGATGCCCTCCCGGACATCAACGCTGGAGCCCACTCGCCACTCGAGCTGCGTGATGCGGCGATGCGACGACGTCACGGGCTCCCGCTGGGCGCCCGTCAGGCTCACCGCACGGCTGAAGGGTCCGAGTACCTCGACGTCGTCATCGAAGAGTTCGGCGTACACATCGAGCTCGACGGGCGCTTGGGACACGATGCCGCGAGGGAGAAGTGGCGCGACATGCGCCGCGACAACGCAAGCGAGGTTGCGGGCATGCGACACCTGCGCTACGGCTGGGCCGACATGGTCGACCGGCCCTGCGAAGTCGCCGCACAACAGGCTCACGTGCTGATGCAGCAAGGCTGGCCCGGCAGCTTGCGCCGGTGTCGAGACTGCCCACAGCCCGAGTTTGTTAAGCGCTAGCGGTAGCCCGCTACCGCCTGGGCTTCACAAACCGCCAGGATCAAGCAGGTCGGCGGAGCTCCACCTGCATCGAGCCAGTCCGACCGGTGATCAGCTTCTGGAAGATGTCGACGATCGTGAACACCGACAGCAGCACGAAGCTGCGCAGACCCGGCTGGAAGATCGACACCGGAGGGAACATCTTGTCGGCCAGCTTGTCGCCCCGGCGCTCGCGCAGCCAGGCGTGGCAGGTCCAGTTCCAGAACACCGGGTTGACCTCGTAGTCGATCGACTCGAGCGTCAGCCCGACCTCACCGGCGAGGCGCTCCGCCGACTTCGGGTCATACAGCGTCCAGTGCCGCGGGAAGTGCCAGCCGCCCCAGAAGCGGCCGAACCGGCGTACGTCGGCGGAGTCGACGTTCGGCGTTGCGAACATGAACAGCCCGCCGGGCCTGAGCAGCTCCGCCGCACGTCGCGCGAAGCCCGTCGGGTCGTCCACGTGCTCGATCACGTGGCTCGCGACGATCAGGTCGAAGGTGCCATCCGGCAGCTCGGTGTCGACCTCGAAACGGCCGGCGACCGCGACGTGGCCGGCCTTGCGCGCCTGCTCGACAGCGGCCTCGCCGATGTCGATGCCGTAGGTCTCGATCACCCGGCCGGGAATCGCATCTCGGTACCAGGTCAGCAGCCGCCCGTCGGCGCAGCCGACGTCGAGCACCCGTGCAGTTCCGGTGCCAGGCGCGGCGCGCTCGAGCAGCTTGCGGAAGCGCTTCTGGTAGCGCTTGGTCTTGATCCGCTCGCCGAGTCCGGGCGAACCGGCGTCCTCGTGGACCAGGTGGTAGGCGTAGTACTCCGCGGGGTAGATCCGGCCGAGCTCGCTGACCGCCGGCCGCGGGTTGAGCCGGACCAGGCCGCAGGACTTGCAGCGCACGATCGGGAACAGCGCGTTGGTCGTGTTGCTGTACTCGTGCTCACGACCTTCGAAGAGCACGTCGTCGTCGTGCGCACCGCACCCGGTGCAGGGAACGTCTTCGGTCGCAATAGGCGCAGCGGGGTCCTGCTGCGCGGCCGCTGACGTCATTGCAAACCCTGCGTCATTCGAGAACTTCGCGTCACAGCGAGCGGGCGTAGCGGACGAGCTGCGTGAGGTACGCCGTACGGATCAGCCGCGGCGGCGCGGGCGAGTCGGCAAGGGCAACCCGGACGTCGGGCAGCCGTCGCGCCGGCACAGCAGGGAACATGTGGTGCTCGGCGTGGTAGTTCATGTTGAACGGTGCGAGGAACGCGAGCTCGACCGGGTTGCTGGAGATCGAAACCAGCAGATTGTCGTGGTCGGGAAGCTCCTCGGTGAGCACTGCGTGCTCGATGAAGCTGCGAAGCAGGTGGCAGACCGTCGTCAGCGTGACTAGCGGCAGCACCCAGAGCACGAGGTAGAGCCACCAGTCACCGAACGCCAGCCACGTCGCGCCCCAGATCACTACCTGCGAGATCACGAGGTTGCGCAGGTCCTTGATCTTCTCCTGGCGACCGACCGTCGACGGCGCGCCGGAGAGCAGGACCATCACGGCGTAGCCGCCGAGCAGGCCGAGCCCGAAGTAACGGGTCAGCGCCCACTTGCTGGCCTTGTCAGAAGTGTCGTGCAGCGCGTGGTCAGGATCCTCCGGCGTCGTGATCAACCGGTGGTGAGCCAGGTGACGGGCGCGCGTGGCGTGCCACGGCGAGCCACACGGCGATGCGGTGGCGATGACCCCGACGAGTGAGTCGCGTCGCTTGTCACGGGTGAAGCTGGCGTGGATGCAGTCGTGCTCGATGTTGAGCAGGGACTGCTGGCGGGTCGAGATGACACCGAACGCGAGCACCAGCACCCACCAGTGCTGATAGAGCCCCGCTGCCGTGAAGGCGCCGGCGATGACCAGCCAGGTGAAGGTGAGATAGGCCCAGTTGCTGACGCGATCCGCAGGTCGCAGTGAGGCGAGCTCACGAAGCTGTTCGGCGCTGAGCAGCCCAGCGGACTGCACGCCGGGGCTCGCCTTTCCGGGCGCAGCCGAAGTCACCGTCACAGCGGCAGTCTATTCGAGAAGTGGCCTACGTCACCCCCTGGCAAGTGACGGCTACACCGCGTCCAAGGTAAGCAAGATCAGCTTGTGTGGCAGCTTCAGCGCGCCGTGGAGGTACTCCTCGCCGATGACCGTGAATCCGAGCCGCTCATAGAAGACAAGCGCGGTCGTCCGCGCGTTGGCCCACAGGACCGGCGCGCCGGCGACTCGAACGAGCTCGATTGCGCCGCTGAGCACCAGGGCGCCGATGCCCTGGCCTTGCCGACCCGCGGCCACCGCCATCCCGCGCAGCTGCCATGCCGCATCGATGTCCTCGTACGGTGACGGGAAGACGGTCGCGCACCCGAGCACGACATCGTCAGCGAAGGCCGCGACGTGTCGGGTCTCGGCGTAGGCGTCATAGTCAGCGAGCTCAACCGGCATCGACGGCCGTAGCACCGCCATCCGCAGCGGCAGTACCTCGCCTGCCGTCGCCTCGCGGACCGAAAGCTGCTCGATCATCTGAACGGCCGGGTCAGGCGGTGAGGCGCTGGTGCCAGGCGAGCGCCGATGTGTCGGTGAGGGATGCCACCTGGTCGACAACGACCCGCAACCGATCCGCGTCGTCGGTGGCTGCATCGAACGCCTCACGCAACCAGGGCTCGAGGGTGCCAGGAGCACCGGCCGCAATCAGGTGCAGCAGCTCCGAAAGCTGCTCGCGCTGGCGGGACTGAATCGCGATCGTCTCGGGCCGGTTCATGACGTAGTGCGCGGCGACCGACTTCAGGACGGCGCACTCTGCACGGGCGTCATCAGGTACGACGAGCACCCCGCCGTACCGCCGCAACGGCGTGCCTCCGGCGTCATCCCACGTCGCCCGGGTGGCAGCCCCGCACAGCCGGCCGATCAGCTCGCTGGTCATCCGCTTCAGCGCGACCATCGCCATCATCGAGCCGTCGTAGCCGGGAATCCAGCAGTCGAGCCCGACCAACCGATCGATGGCAGCGTGGAGCTCGTCCTCGGAGGCGTTCGAGTAAGTCCCTCGCGCCGTCTCGACCAGCTCGGCACGGGCAGCCTTGTCGTCGAGCTGAGCAAGGGAGACCAACCCGCCCTGGATTCCGTCCTCCAGGTCGTGCACCGAGTACGCCACGTCATCGGCCCAGTCCATGATCTGCGCCTCGACGGACCGCTGTCCGGGGATCGCGCCGAGCCGCAGCCAGCTGAAGACCTCGCGGTCCTGCTCATAGAAGCCGAACTTCGGGTGTTCGTCGCTGCGCGGCCATGGGTATTTCGTCGCCGCGTCCAGCGTCGCTCTGGTCAGGTTGAGGCCGACGCTCTGACCGGAGTCATCGACAATCTTGGCTTCGAGTCGGGTGAGGACGCGCAGGCTCTGTGCGTTTGCCTCGAAGCCACCGAAGGTCTCGGCAAACTCCGACAGCGCTCGCTCGCCGTTGTGGCCGAACGGCGGGTGGCCGAGGTCGTGTGCCAGACAGGCGGTGTCCACCAAGTCTGGGTCCGCGCCCAATGCGCCGGCGAGCTCACGGCCGATCTGGGCGCACTCCAGCGAGTGAGTCAACCGCGTCCGTGGGAAGTCGCTCTCGCCAACGCCGACGACCTGGGTGCGCGCGGCGAGGCGCCGCAGCGCCGCCGAGTGCATCACTCGAGCGCGGTCGCGTACGAATGACCCACGCACGGCTCGCTCGGACTTGTCGGCCTCGTCGACCCGTCGGGCCCGCGCCGTTGTGTCGTACTCCGCTCTCACATCAACACCCGCATCGTTAGATGACACCTGCACTGTGTTCGTTGTCGTCGTGGAAGATCTCGTAGTAGATGTAGGCCTCAGTCTCCCGCGCGATGTAGCGATACTCGACCGAGCGGCTCGCCACGGCCGGCCCGGTCCGTTCGGGCGACGTGTCGGCCTTGATACCCAGATCGCGGGCCATCGTGCGGGCGCGCAGGCAGTGCCACGGATCGGTCACCAGCACCGCGGTGTGCCAGTCGTGCGCGGCAAAGGTCTGCTTGACCGCCTCGAGGCTGCGCAGCGTGTCCTTGCCGGTCTGCAGGGCAACCAGTGCCGAGCGCGGGACGCCGTGCTGGTGCAGGTACGCCGCACCGGACTGGCCCTCGGTATAGGTGTCGCCCGGCTGCTTCCCCCCGACGGTCACGATGTGCGTCGCCACACCCTCGTTGTAGAGGACGAGGGCGTGGTCGAGCCGAGCAGCGAAGACCGGCGACGGGACGCCGTTGTACTGGCTGGCGCCAAGCACGACGATCGCGTCGGAGTGCGGATGCTGGTCCTCACGGGCGACCCACCAGATGTGGATCGCGACCGAGCCGACGTACCCAACGACCAGGACGACAAGGAGTAGGAAGATCCGGCGGGCCCAGCGAAACCAGGCCAGCGGGGTCACCGGCTGTCGCTACCCGCGGCCTCGAGCGCAGCGCGGCCGGCCTCCAGCCGCGCCACCGGCACCCGGAACGGCGAGCAGGACACGTAGTCGAGCCCGACGTGATGGAAGAAGTGCACCGACTCGGGGTCGCCACCATGTTCGCCGCACACGCCGATCTTGAGCTTGGGCCGCGTCGCGCGCCCTTCCTCGACGGCGATCTTGACCAGACGGCCGATGCCCTCGGAGTCCAGCGTCTCGAACGGGCTGACCCCGAAGATGCCGACGTCGATGTAGCGGGAGAAGAACGCGCCCTCGACGTCGTCTCGCGAGAAGCCCCAGCCCATCTGGGTCAGGTCGTTGGTGCCGAAGGAGAAGAACTCCGCGGCCTCGGCGATCTGACCGGCCGTCATCGCGGCGCGCGGCACCTCGATCATCGTGCCGATCAGCGTGTGGACCTCGACCCCGGTCTCCTTCGCGACGTCGGCGAGGATCCCCTCGGCCTCCTCGCGCACGATCTCGAGCTCCTGCACGGCGCCGACCAGCGGCACCATGATCTCCGGCTTCGGGTCCTTGCCATCCTTCTTCAGCTGCGCGCAGGCCTCCGCGATCGCACGAACCTGCAACGCGAACAGACCCGGAATCACCAAGCCGAGACGCACTCCGCGCAGGCCGAGCATCGGGTTCTGCTCGTGTAGCCGGCGTACCGCCTCGAGCAGCTTCTGGTCCTTCTCGCTGACCGACTCGTTCTTCGCTTCCGCGACGGCGAGCTTGACCGACAGCTCGGTCAGGTCAGGCAGGAACTCGTGCAGCGGCGGGTCGATCAGGCGAACTGTGACGGGCAAGCCGTCCATCGCACCGAAGATGCCGACGAAGTCCTCGCGCTGCAGTGGCAGCAACGCGTCGAGTGCAGCCTTCTGCTCGTCCTCACCCTCGGCCAGGATCAGCCGCTCGACGAACGCCCGGCGCTCGCCAAGAAACATGTGCTCGGTCCGGCACAGGCCGATGCCCTCGCCGCCGAACCGACGGGCGCGTGCCGCGTCCTCATCGGTATCGGCATTGGTGCGCACGCCGAGACGGCGCTTGCCGTCGGCGTGGCTGATGATCCGGTCGACTGCCGCGACCAGTGGATCGGCGTCGGCGGTGAGGTTGCCTTCGAAGTACTCGACGACCGGGCTGGGCACGACCGGCACCTCGCCGAGGAACACCACACCCGAGGTGCCATCGATCGACAAGACGTCGCCCTCGCCGATCTTCGTGCCGTCCTTGGTCGTGATGGTCTTGCCGGCGACGTTGATCTCGAGCTCATCTGCGCCCGAGACGCAGGTCTTGCCCATGCCCCGCGCCACGACCGCGGCGTGACTGGTCTTGCCGCCGCGGCTGGTCAGAATGCCCTCGGCGGCGATCATGCCCGGCAGGTCGTCGGGGTTGGTCTCGCGACGTACCAAGATCACCTTCTCACCGCGCGCTGCCCACTCCCCCGCGGTCGCGCTGTCGAAGACGACCTTGCCAACCGCGGCACCCGGCGATGCATTGATGCCCTTGGCGATCTTCTTGGTGTCCTTTGCCTCGTCATCGAAGCGCGGGAACATCAGCTGCGCGAGCTGGGCGCCATTGACGCGCTGCAGCGCCTCGTCCATGTCGATCAGGCCCTCATCCACCAGCTGGATGGCGATCTTGAAGGCCGCGCCCGCAGTTCGCTTGCCGACGCGGGTCTGCAGCATCCAAAGCTTGTTGCGCTCGACCGTGAACTCGATGTCGCAGAGGTCTTTGTAGTGGCTCTCGAGCTTGGCCATGATGCCCATGAGCTCGTCGTATGCCGGCTTGTCGATGTCCTCGAGATCAGCCAGCGCGACGGTGTTGCGAATGCCAGCGACGACATCCTCGCCTTGTGCGTTCTGCAGGTAGTCGCCGTAGACGCCCTGGTCGCCGCTGCCCGGGTCGCGGGTGAACGCGACACCGGTGCCGGAGTCCATGCCGATGTTGCCGAAGACCATGGCGACGACGTTGACCGCCGTACCGAGGTCGGCGGGGATCCGCTCCTGGCGGCGGTAGAGCTTGGCGCGGTCGCCGTTCCAGGAGTCGAAGACCGCGCGTACGGCGAGGTCGAGCTGCTCGCGCGGCTCGGTCGGGAACGGCCGGCCGGCATGCTTGGCGACGACCTCCTTGTACTTCTCGACGATTCCGCGCAGATCGGCGTCATCGAGGTCGAGGTCGTTCAAGGTGCCCTTGGCATCCTTCGCCGCGTCGAAGACCTCGTCGAAGTGCTCGCCGTCGACGCCGAGGACGGTCTTGCCGAACATCTGGATCAGCCGGCGATAGGAGTCCCAGGCGACGCGCGGGTTATCGGCGTGCTTGGCGAGACCCTCGACCGAGTCGTCGTTGAGCCCGATGTTGAGGACGGTGTCCATCATTCCGGGCATCGAGAACTTCGCGCCGGAGCGGACGCTCACCAGCAACGGGTCATCCGCCTGCCCGAGCTGCTTGCCCATGGACTTCTCGAGCGCGTCGAGGTGCTCGCCGACCTCTTTGGCGAGCTCGTCCGGCTCGGTGCCCCGCTCGAGGTAGACGTTGCAGGCCTCGGTCGTGATCACGAAACCGGGCGGCACGGGCAGCCCCAGGTTGGTCATCTCCGCGAGGTTGGCGCCCTTGCCGCCAAGCAGGTCCTTGAGGTCCCGGTTTCCCTCGGCAAAGTCGTAGACGTACTTAGGCATGACAAAACCCTACCCAGCCGCCGATCGGCTGATCCGCTCACGAGCAAAAGATCAACAGCGCTTAGACGGGAGCCGTTCCAAGGCTCCCTGGCTCGATCCGCCCCGTTGAGTCTCGATGCGGGTGGATTGTGTCGCCGACGTGCCTGAGAAGCCCATTTAGGCGCGTCAGCGACACATTCCACCAAGGCGCGGCCAGGCGCAACAAGCCAGCGCAACGCGACCGGAAGCGAGCACCATGCTCCCGATCTACGCGCTCTTGCTTTGACCCAGGTCAGCAGGCGGGGAGGTTGTCGAGCATGTAGCGCTCGACACCGTCGAGGCTGACGCGCTCCTGGGTCATCGTGTCCCTCGAGCGAATCGTGACGGCGTTGTCCTCGAGTGTCTCGAAGTCGACCGTGATGCAGTACGGCGTACCGATCTCGTCCTGGCGCCGGTAACGCCGCCCGATCGCGCCCGCGTCGTCGAACTCGACGTTCCAGCGCGTACGAAGCAGGGCAGCAAGGTCCCGGGCCTTCGGCGAAAGGTCAGCGTTGCGCGACAGCGGGAGCACCGCGGCCTTCACCGGCGCAAGCCGCGGGTCGAGGCGCATGACGGTGCGCTTCTCCATCTCGCCCTTGGAGTTCGGCGCCTCGTCTGTGGTGAGCGCGCCGAGCAGGAAGGCGAGGACGCATCGCGTCAGCCCTGCGGCCGGCTCGATGACGTACGGCGTCCAGCGCTCGCCCTTGTCCTGGTCGAAGTACGAGAGGTCGACGCCCGAGTGCTTCGAGTGCGTAGTGAGGTCGAAGTCGGTGCGGTTGGCGATGCCCTCGAGCTCCGCCCACTCCGAGCCGCCAAAGCGGAAGCGGTACTCGATGTCGACCGTGCGCTTCGAGTAGTGGGACAGCTTCTCCTTCGGGTGCTCGAACAGGCGCATGTCCTCCGGGTCGAGCCCGAGGTCGACGTACCAGTCCCAACGGGTCTTCAGCCAGGTCTCGTGCCATTCCTCGTCGGTGCCGGGCTCGACGAAGAACTCCATCTCCATTTGCTCGAACTCACGCGTCCGGAAGATGAAGTTGCCCGGCGTGATCTCGTTGCGGAACGATTTGCCGGTCTGAGCGATGCCGAACGGCGGCTTCTTTCGCGCAGCCGTCATCACGTTGAGGAAGTTCACGAAGATGCCCTGCGCGGTCTCCGGACGCAGGTAGTGCAGCGAGCCCTCGTCCTCGGTCGCGCCGAGATGGGTACGCAGCAAGCCGTTGAACATCCGCGGCTCGGTCCAGGTGTCCTTGTTCCCGCAGTTCGGACACGGCACCAGCTTGAGGTCGACCGAGTCGGGGTCCTCGATCTTCTTGCGCTCGGCGAACTCCTCCTGCAAGTGGTCCGCACGGAACCGCTTGTGGCAGGACTGACACTCGATCAGCGGGTCGACGAACGCGTCGAGATGACCGGAGGCCTTCCAGACGTCGGACGCGAGGATCACGGCGGAGTCGAGACCGACGACGTCGTCGCGGGTCTGCACGGTTGCACGCCACCACTGCTTGCGGATGTTCTCCTTGAGCTCGACGCCGAGGGGGCCGTAGTCCCACGCGGAGCGGGTGCCGCCGTAGATCTCTGACGACGGGAAGACGATGCCGCGTCGTTTGCAGAGACTTACGAGCTCATCGATGCGTGCTGCATCACGAGAAGAGGGGTTGCTAGCCATAGCGGCGAACTCCATCCGGCTGGCGGTCGGCGGGAGGCATCAGCCTAGTGCGACCATGTCGGACGTGGCGCGGCGACTCCTGATCATCCTTGGCGCGCTCGCTGTCGGGGCGTTGTTCGCCGCAGGGTTGTTCGTAGCGGGGCGGCCGGGTGGCGGGATGCTCCTCATCACCGACGCCGTCCTGATCGGCCTCACCCGCATTGCCTGGCCGCAGATTCGCGCGCAAGGACGACCGCTGCGACTGATGGTCATTCTTGCCGTCGGCATCGTCGCCGTCGTCAAGCTGGTTCACGGCTGAGCCGAGCCAACGGCGTCTAGGCGAGCGAGCCGGTCTGCTCCAGCAGCTCGATCCGATTGCCCAGCGGATCCCTCGTCGAGCCACGCCGACCACCGAAGAGATCCGGCTGCGCTCGCCACTCAGCACCTGCCGCGGCCAGTCGAGCCAGTACGCCGTCGAAGTCCTCGACGACCAGCGCGAAGTGCATGTCGTCGTGCATGAGCGCGTCAGCTCGCTCGGAGACGTGCAGCTGCGTGTGTGAGTCGATGTCGAACCACGCACCTCCAGCACTCGTCCCCTCGACAGGCTTCACAACCTGAGTGAGTCCAAGTACGTCGACGTAGAAGGCGACGATCTGGGAGGTCTGTCCAGGCTTCACCACGATGTTGACGTGATGCAGGCGAGCGGTCACAGCGCGCCACCGTAACGACGATCGCGCTTCGCGTACTCATCGATTGCTGCCCACAGATCTCGGCGGTCGTAGTCCGGCCAGAGCCTGTCCTGAAAGACGAGTTCGGCGTACGCCGACTGCCACAACAAGAAGTTGGAGGTGCGCTGCTCGCCCGAGGACCGCACAAACAGATCTACGTCGGGCATGTCCGGCTCGTCGAGATAGCGAGCCAGCACCCGATGGTTGACCTTCGACGGATCGACCAAGCCGGCCGCGACATCCCGGGCAAGCGCCGCAGCTGCATCACCGATCTCGGCGCGGCCGCCGTAGTTGACGCACATCGTCAGCGTCAGCACCCGGTTGTTCCGGGTGAGCTCCTCGGCCGTCTCGAGCTCAGCGATCACTGACTTCCACAGCCGGGGCCGACGGCCAGCCCACCTCACCCGTACGCCCATCGCGTGCATGTCATCGCGCCGCCGACGGATGACGTCACGGTTGAACCCCATGAGGAACCGAACCTCGTCGGGCGACCGCCGCCAGTTCTCGGTCGAGAAGGCGTACGCCGACAGCCACTTCACGCCGATCTCGATCGCGCCTTCGACGACATCGAATAGTGAGCTCTCGCCCTGCTCGTGTCCGGCCGTCCGCGGCAGCCCACGCTCCTTGGCCCAGCGGCCGTTGCCGTCCATCACCATCGCGACATGGTTGGGCACCAGCTGCGCCGGGAGCTTCGGCGGCTTCGCGCCGGAGGGATGCGCCGTCGGCAGCCGGACTTTGCTCCCCACTAGATGCGTTCCACGAGCCGCAGCGAGCGAAGACCTCGCTCCAGGTGCCACTGCAGGTATGCCGCAACAACCCCGCTGGTCTCGCGTTGCGTCCTCGGGCTCGCCGCATCGGCGATCGACCAGTCACCGCTCAGCAGCGCTGCCATCAGCTGCAGCGTGTCGACCGAGACCATCGGAGCACCGGGGGGACGGTGGCTGTTGCACACGACACCACCCGAGCTCACGACGAACGCGCGATGCGGTCCTTCGGTGCCACACAACGCACAGTCGTCGAGCACCGGCTCGTAGCCCGAGATGGCGAGCGCCCGAACGATGAAGGCGTCGAGCACGAGCGTCGGCGTGTGCTCACCCTCGGCCAGCGCGCGCAAGGCGCCGACCATCAGCAGGAACAGTCGAAGTGACGGCTCGCGCTCCTCGGCCGTGAGCCGCTCGGCGGTCTCGAGCACTGCCGTGCCGGCGGTGTAGCGGCCGTAGTCCGCTGCAATCGCCTCGCCGTACGGCGCGAGCGTCTCAGCCTGCGTGACGATGTCGAGGCCACCCTTGCCCTCGATGTTCGAGGTGTGCAGCTGCAGATCGACGTGCATGAACGGCTCGACGCGCGACCCGAACTTGGATCCGGTACGCCGGACGCCCTTCGCGACCGCACGCACCCGGCCGTGACGCCGCGTCAGCAGCGTGACAATGCGATCGGCCTCGCCAAGCTTCTGGGTACGAAGGACGACAGCCTCGTCGCGATACAGCGCCACTCAGCGATTCTCTCTGCCGAGCCGCTCGTTGGCTCAATGTGTGGCTTACGAGTTGTGGCGAGTTGCGCGGGTACGGTTGGAAAACCAGCGTCCCGGTCAAGAGCGAGGTCTGACATCGTGACTCGGCCGATCGTCAGCCGCCTGCCACGCGCCGCCGCACTCGTCGGCGCGATCGTGCTCGCGGCAGCCGTGATGAGCACGCCCGCCGCTCTGGCCTCGGGCCCTCGTACCTCGATCACCGTGCTGCTGAAGGCCCCCAATCCCGCGCTGCTCGCCAAGCTCGCCGACGCGACAGGTGACAACCACGCGCGGCGGGTCCGACAGCTCGAGGCAGCCCTGCCGGACGCGGCAGCGCATCAGACCGTGCGCTCGGCGCTCACCGCTGCCGGCTTCGATATCGGCCACCAGACGGCCTGGACGATCAACGCGACTGCACCCCTGTCGGTCCTCGACGCGACGCTTGGCATGCTCGGCAGCACGCTCTCAAAAGTCGCTTCCGCCGTGCTGCCCGACACGAGCGCGACACCGCTGTTCACCACGCATGCAGCACTAGACGGCACCGACTTCCGCAACGCCTACGCGGAGCCGCTCCAGTCGCCGTCCGAGGGTCGCGACAAGAACGGCAACCTGACGATCGCGTCACTGCAGTTCGCCAACTGGAACGACGTGGACCTCAGCAAGTACGCCGCGCAGCCCTCGGTGAACATCACGCCGGACCCGGTGGCGAGTGGTCAGTACAAGCAGTTCGCGGTCGCCTCGAGCAAGATCTCGCCAGCCACGACGGACCTCGATGAGGAGGTCGACCTCGATCAAGAGGCGCTGCTGTCGACTGCACCGCACGCCAATCAACGCGCCTACTTCGACACCAACAGCTCTGGCGGCTACATCCAGGCGCTCAGCCAAGTCCTCGCCGACGTGACGCAGGGTCAGGGCAAGTCCGCCGACGGCGGGGACCCGCACATCGCTGCGCTGACCACCTCGTGGGGTGCGTGCGAGGACGACTTCACATCGAACTTCCCGGGTGACTCCATCAAGTCCGTCGAGGCGTTGCTGCAGTCGCTGGACGCGGCGGGCGTGACCGTCTTCGCGGCCACCGGTGACGACGGCATCTACGACTGCGGCCGCTCGAAGACCTCGACCAAGGTTGCCGTGGACTACCCGGCGAGCTCTCCCGAGGTCGTTGGAGTCGGCGCCACCCGGCTCACCGCCGTCGGTGGGAGCGCCGCGAACGACGGCACCAACTGGGCCGACACAGGTTGGACGTGCACCACGCCGGCGGCCTGCCAGTCGAGCTCCGGCACGGGTGGTTCCGGCGGCGGCGAGTCCAACACCTTCCCGATGCCGGCGTACCAGAGCAGCGGGATCGGCAAGGACCCATTCACGACATCGACTGGGAAGAAGGGCGACTTCGGCACCCAGCCGCGCCGCCTGGTGCCGGACATCGCCGTCAACGGCGACCCGGCGACCGGCTTCCAGATCCTGACGACCGACCAGAACGCAACATGCAAGGGCCAGCTGCCGCTGTTCTGCAATCCGCTGACGAACCCGGCGACCTTGACGGTCGGCGGCACGAGCCTGGCGGCACCTGTCGCGGCCGCGTTGTTCACGAACATGCTGGCGGCGCATGGTGCGACGAGCGGGGTCGGCGACATCCACAGCGCGCTCTACTCGGCCTACGCCGGCAAGCGTGACGCCTCCTTCCGCGACGTGACCGCTGGCAGCAACGGCGCGCAAGCCGACGCCGATCACGCCTCCGCCGTGTTGCCAGTCCATGCCCGGACCGGATTCGACACGGTGAGTGGTCTTGGAGCGCCGTTGTGGCCGGCGCTTGCGCCGTACGTGTTCTCACCGAAGGCGCCAGTCGCGACCGCGACGATCGCCCTCGCCGACCCGCACGTACGCAAGCACGCGACGAACGTCCTGGTCCGCTGGCATCCGGCGAACCCCGGTGCCGGCGCGCTGCTCGCATCGAACGCATCGGTGACGATCACCCACGTCGGCGCTGCCGCGCCGCTCTACACCGCCAAGACCGCTCCGACCACCGGTTCGTACCACTTCACCGGAGTCGCCGGCGGGACCTACGTCGTCAGCGTCACCGAGTACGACGCGGCCGGAAAGCACGCCACCGCCGCTAAGCAGACCCTTGCGGTGCCCTACGACGACACGACGTTCCGGCTGAGCGGGTCGTGGCGGACCGTATCCAGCCCGACCGACTACGCCGGCTCACACGTCGAGACCTCTACCAAGGGCGCGTCAGCAACAGCGACGGCAAGGGGTAGGACGTACGAGCTACTGGTCCGCACCGGACCGACGTACGGCAAGCTCGCGGTCTTCCTCGGCAACAGCCACGTCGGCACCTATGACCTGTTCAGCTCGGCACCGGCGCACACGACGATCCCGATCTTCGGCGGCATTCATACCAAGGCGAAAGCGCGCACCTTCATCTTCAAGTGCGCCGGAGTGCGTGGCACCTTCTCCTCCGGAACGACCGTCGCGCTCGACGGACTAGCCGTCATGCGCTAGCCGCCGGCGCCTCAGCCGGCTAGGAGAAGCCGAGGCGGTTGAGCTGCTTCGGGTCGCGCTGCCAGTCCTTGGCGACCTTGACCCGCAAGTCGAGGTAGACCTTCGCGCCGAGCAGCGCCTCGATGTGGCGGCGCGCCTCGGTCCCGACGACGCGTAGTCGCTCGCCGCCGACTCCGATGACGATGCCCTTCTGGCTGTCGCGCTCGACGTACATCACCGCATGGATGTCGATCTGCTTGTCGGTGCGCACGAGCTCTTCGACCACTACTGCGATCGAGTGCGGCAGCTCATCTCGTACGCCGGACAGCGCCGCCTCTCGCACCAGCTCCGCGACCATCACGGCCTCCGGCGCGTCGGTCAGCTCGTCGTCGAGATAGAGCGGCCGACCCTCCGGAAGTCGCGCGAGCAGCAGGTCGGCGAGCAGGCTCACCTGGAAACCGTCGACTGCGCTCACCGGCACGACCTCGGCCCAGTCCGCCATGTTCGAGACGTCGATGAGGCGCTCGCCGACCATGTCCTTGCCGGCGGCGTCGCACTTAGTGATCACCGCGATCGCCGGCGTCCGACCCGCGATCGCCTGCAGCTGCTCGACAATGAACCGATCGCCCGGACCGACCTTGTCGGTCGCGGGTACGCAGAAGATCACGACGTCGACCTCGGCCACCGTCGAGCGAACGAGGTCGTTGAGGCGCTGGCCGAGCAACGTACGTGGCCGGTGGAAGCCGGGAGTGTCGATCAGCACCAGCTGACCATCGGGCCGCGAGACGATCCCGCGGATCGCGTGACGCGTGGTCTGCGGGCGGTCACTGGTGATCGCGACCTTGGTCCCGACCAGTGCATTGGTCAGCGTCGACTTGCCGGTGTTGGGCCGCCCGAGCATGCACGCGAAGCCGGACCGAAATCCGTCGACCGGCTCAGCCGTCACTCGGCGACCACGTGAAATGCCGGATCGCCCAGTCCGGCAAGCACGCCGCTGTCGGCACCAGCGTCGGCCGTCACGACGACGGCGGCTTCGAGTCGCTTTACGCCGCTGGACGCGGCCGCGGCAACCGCCGCCTGAAGCGCCGTCAAGGACAGCGCGGGAAGCTCGACCGTAGCCGCGACGTAGGTACGGCCGATGTCGTCACGCACCGCGGCACCCTCTGCGGCGCCACTGCGCGCCCGCGCGGAGCGGGCAAGGGTGACGAGCTTCTCGTCTTCGGGGTCCACGAGCTACAGGCTACGAGCGGGTGCGCTTCGTGGCGGCCGGCTCGGCCTGGCGCGCGATGAGGACGGTACCGACCTGATTGCGGCGACCCTTCCCACCCTCGGCGGTGAACCGCAGACCCTGCAGCTCGACGGTCGCGCCCGCGATCGGGACGCGACCCAGCTCGGTCGCGAGCAGGCCGCCCACTGTTTCGACGTCCTCGAGATCGAACGAAACGTCGAAGCGCTCTTCGAGGTCGTCGATCGGCACTCGCACGCTGACGCGTACTGTGCCGTCTTCGAGCTCCTCGACTCGCGGGCCTCCAAGGTCGTACTCATCCGCGATCTCGCCGACGATCTCCTCGAGGATGTCCTCGATCGTCACCAACCCGGCGGTGCCGCCGTACTCGTCGATGACGATCGCGACGTGGACCTGCTTGGCCTGCATCTCGCGCAGTAGCTCATCGACCGGCTTGGAGTCGGGGATCAGGTATGGCGGGCGCATCACTTCATCGACGCGTACCGCGGTCTGCGCTTCGCCGTCGTACGCCCGTCGCACCAGATCCTTGAGATAGGCGACGCCGACGATGTCGTCCTCGTTGTCCCCGACAACCGGGATCCGCGAGAAGCCGCTTCGAAGCGCGAGGGAAATGGTGTGACGGACCGTCTTCGACCGTTCGATCCACACCATGTCGGTACGCGGAACCATGACTTCACGGGCAAGGGTCTCGCCGAGCTCGAAGACGGAGTGGATCATCTCGCGCTCGCTGCGCTCGATCACCTTCCGTTCGCCGAGCTGGTCCACCATGTCGCGGAGCTCCGCCTCGGAGGTAACCCCCGAGTCACGCGCAATCTTGCCGGGAACGAGGGCGCTACCGAAGGCGATCAGGATCTGCGTCACGCCGATACTCACTGCCCGCAAGCCGAGAACGAGGCGAGAGGTGAGCAGAGCGATTCGCTCGGAACGCTGGCGCCCGATGGTCCGAGCTGCGACGCCGACTACCACGTAGTGCACCAGTGCGACGCCGACGCCGGCGATCAACGCCGACTGCCACACCGAGGCCAACTGTCGCTCGGAGACGATCGCCACCAACGTCGCGACCAGCATCTCGCCGACGGTGCGCGCTAGCAGGAGGACGTTGAGGTTGGTAGGCGCGTCGCGGACCACGCGCTCCAGCCGCTCGGTGCCGCGTCGGCCCTCGCGGACCAGCTCCTCGACCCGCAACCGTGAAACATGGGCGAGAGCTGACTCGGCGATGGCAAGCACCGCACACGCAAAGAGCAACACAGCCGCGAGGACGATCGCCCAAGCGTCCGTAGCTGTCATGGCGCGGGTTCGTCCGTCGGCTGGTTGTTCGACTGCGCCCAGCCTTCGAGCAGCTGGGCCTGCAGCCCGAACATCTCGCGTTCCTCGGCCTCGTCACCATGGTCGTAGCCGAGCAGGTGCAGCACCCCGTGCGTGCAGAGCATCTCGAGCTCGGCGGCGACCGAGTGCCCGGCCTGGGCGGCCTGCGCCTCGGCAACTGGCGGGCAAAGCACGACGTCACCGAGCAGGGTGGGCGGCAGGTCGGTGTCCTGGTCGTCGCGCTGGTCGCCGAGCTCATCCATGGGGAAAGCGAGGACGTCGGTCGGTCCGGGTTCCTTCATGAAGTGCACGTGCAGCGCGGTCATCGCCTCGACATCGACCAGCCTGATCGCGAGCTCGACGAGGGGGTTGACGCCCATCTCGTTGAGTACATAGCGCGCGACCCGCTCGATCCGGAGTACGTCGACGTCGGCGCCAGTCTCGTTGGCGACCTCGATGCTCATCGTCAGCTGCCGGTGCGCGGCGTGCGGCGCTTCGGCTGTGCCGGCGCGGCGGCCGCCTCTTCGGCATCGTGACGCGCGTAGGCGTCGACAATGTCGCTGACCAGCTTGTGCCGCACCACGTCCTGCGACGTCAGCTTGCAGAACGCGACGTCGTCGATGCCGTCGAGGATCTCCTGCACCATGCGCAGACCACTGCGGGTACCGGTCGGCAGGTCGACCTGCGTTACGTCGCCCGTCACCACCATCTTCGAGCCGAAGCCGAGGCGGGTGAGGAACATCTTCATCTGCTCGGCGCTGGTGTTCTGCGCCTCATCGAGCACGATGAACGAATCATTCAACGACCGGCCACGCATGTAGGCGAGCGGCGCCACCTCGACCACGCCTGAGGCCAGCAGCCGCGGAATCGACTCCGGGTCGACCATGTCGTGCAGCGCGTCGTACAGCGGGCGAAGGTACGGGTCGATCTTCTCGCTCAGCGTCCCTGGCAGGAAGCCGAGCCGCTCTCCCGCCTCCACCGCCGGGCGGGTCAGGATGATCCGGTTGACCTGCTTCGCCTGCAGCGCTTGCACTGCCTTCGCCATCGCGAGATAAGTCTTGCCGGTGCCGGCGGGGCCGATGCTGAAGACGATCGTGTGGGCGTCGATGGTGTCGACGTAGCGCTTCTGGTTGAGCGTCTTCGGCCGGATCGTCTTGCCACGGCTCGACAGGATGTTGAGGCTCAGCACCTCGGCCGGGCGTTCGGTGGTCTCCTGGCGGAGCATCGACAGCGAGCGTGACACCGCATCCGCGGTGAGCACACCGCCACGATCGAGCAGTGTCAACAGCTCCTCGAACAGCCGAGCACCGAGCTCGACCTCATAGGGCGCACCGGACAGCGTGATCTCGTTGCCGCGCACGTGGACGTCGCAGCTCAGGGACTGCTCGATCAGGTGAAGCAGCTCGTCGCTCGAGCCGAGCAGCGTCACCATGCTGCGAGTGCCGGGCACGACGATGAGCGTGCTCGTCGTACTTGTCTGTGGCCTGGTTGGCATGTCTACGTCCAGGTTATCCGGGCGGCCAACCCATGGGGCGGCCCCCGAGCACATGGACGTGGCAGTGGAAGACGGTCTGGAAGGCCGCCTCGCCGGTGTTGGCCACCAGCCGGTAGCCACCTTCCGCGACTCCTTCTATCGAGGCGACCTCGACCGCGAGCCGGAACAGGTCGGCTATGTCGACGTCTCCCGCCACCGCTACCTCTGCGACGTCACGCAGGTGCTCCTTGGGAATCACCTGTACGTGAACGGGCGCCTGGGGTGCGAGGTCGCGGAACGCGATCGCGGTATCGGACTCCGCGACGATGTCAGCAGGCAGCTCGCGCGCGACGATCTTGCAGAAGGCGCAGTCCGGATCATTCATGCCGCGAGCGTACGAGGTCAGCGCCAGCGGGTTCGCGCACAGATCGCCGACAGCGCAGCGACGCCGGCCGTCGAGCTGCGCAGCACCGTGTCTCCGAGCCGTACGACGTCGGCGCCGGCGGCCTGGAACGACGCGAGCTCCTCGTCGGAGATGCCGCCCTCCGGTCCGACCACGACGACGATCTCACCGGACATCGGGAGGTCGAGTGCCGAGAGCTGCTCGCTCGCCGACTCATGTAGGACCAACGCGAGCGTGGCAGCTGACAACCGCGTTGCGACCTCGGAGGTCGAAAGCGGGCCCACAACCGACGGCCACCAGCTGCGCCGTGACTGCCGGGCAGCGGCGCCGGCGGTTGACTGCCACTTGGCCGCGGTGCGCTCGGTCCACTTCGCGACGCTGCGGGATGCCGACCAGCCGATCACCTCGTCGACCCCGATCTCGGTCATCGACTCGACCGCGTCCTCGTCGCGACCGCCCTTGGCCAACGCCTGCACAACGACCAGACGCAGCGCGGGCGCTGGCTCGGTGACCCACTCGGTGATCGTCACGTCGAGCTCCCCGCGCCGGACCGCCTCGACGGTGCCATGCCCGCGAGCTCCGAGCCCGTCCGTCAGCCACAGGGCCTCACCTACCCGTAGCCGCCGGACGTCAGCCGCGTGATGACCTTCCGGACCGTCAAGGGTGACCTGCTCGCTTCCCGTCGAACCGGACGGAGCCCGAAAACATGGAGGCGTCACCCGGTGATCATGGCGAACAGGGCAGACACGCCGGGCGAGTTGGCCAACAACGCCATGATCACGCGGGTTGGTCGATTACTTGAAGGCGTCGCGGAGGCGCGAGAACAGGCCTGAGCCACCGTTCGCGGTTGCCGGGTTCGTGACGGTGATCTCCGGCTGCTCCTCACCACGGGCCTTGGCCAGATCGCGGAGCAACTTCTCCTGCTCATCATCAAGCTTGGTCGGCGTGACCACGTCGTAGTGGATATGGATGTCGCCCCGGCCGACCCCACGATTGAGATGCGGTACGCCGCGACCCCGCAGCGTTGTGACACTGCCGGACTGAGTACCGGGCTTGACGACCAGTCGTTCCTCGCCGTCGAGGGTCGTGAGCTTGACCTCGGTGCCGAGGGCCGCGGCCGTCATCGGCACCTCGACCTTGCAGTGCAGGTCGTCACCGTCACGCACGAACGACGGGTGCGTGCGTTCGTGGATCTCGACGTAGAGACTGCCTGCCGGTCCACCGCCGGGGCCGACCTCACCTTCGCCAGCAAGCCGTAGCCGCATACCGTCCTCGACTCCGGCCGGGACCTTCACGGTCACGGTGCGCCGGGCGCGCACTCGGCCGTCGCCGGCACAGTCCGGACAAGGGTTGCGGATCTTGGTGCCGAACCCGCCGCAGTCGGGGCACGGACGCGCCGTCACGATCTGGCCGAGCAACGAACGTTGGACCGACTGCACCTCGCCGCGACCACTGCAGGTCTGACAGGTTTCCGGGTGGGTGCCAGTCGCCGTACCCGCGCCGTTGCACTTGGTGCAGCGCAACGCGGTGTCGAGCGTGAGGTCCCGCGTCGTGCCGAAGGCGGTGTCGCCGAGGTCGAGCTCGATCCGAATCAGCGCATCGGCACCTGGCTGGATCCGCGAACGAGGTCCGCGCGATCCCATGCCACCGGCACCGCCGAAGAACGCGTCCATGATGTCGGCGAAGCCGCCGAACGGACCGGCCGCACCTGCGCCGCCACCAGTCGCCGACAACGGGTCGCCGCCAAGATCATGCATCTGACGCTTCTGCGGGTCCGACAGCACCTCGTAAGCCGCAGTGACGTCCTTGAACCTGTCCTGCGCCTCGGAGCTCGGGTTGACGTCAGGGTGAAGCTCGCGGGCAAGCTTGCGGTACGCCTTCTTGATCTCATCCGGCGTCGCTGTTCGCGAGACGCCGAGGACCGCGTAGTAGTCACGCGTAGCTGGCACGTTCGGCTCAGCCTTCTGCCAGAACGTGGCCGACGTAGCGGGCCACTGCGCGCACTGCGCCCATCGTCCCCGGATAGTCCATCCGCGTCGGACCGATGATCCCGAGCGAGGCGAATGCATTCACCCCATCGAGGCCATAACCGGTCGACACCACAGACGCGGTTCGCAAGCCCTCGTGCGGGTTCTCCTCGCCAATGCTGACGTGCACGGACTGGGGCCCACCGGTCTCGCCGAACAGCCGCAGCAGTACGACGTGCTCTTCCAGCGCTTCCAGCACCGGCCGGATCGAGCCGGCAAAGTCCAACGCGCTGCCACGCGCAAGGTTGGCGGTCCCTGCCATGACTATCCGCTCGTCGACCTGCTCGACCAACGTCTCCAGGACGGTCGCGAGCACCGTGCTGACGTTGGCCCTGGCATCCGGAGCGAATGCATCCGGCAGATCGACCATCAGGGTCGGCGCATCGGCGAGCTGGTGACCGGCAATCAGCCCGTTGATGCGTGCCCGCAACTCCGCGACGTCGTCCTCACCGAGCGCATTCGGCAGCTCGACGACTCGCTGCTCGACTCGTCCGGTGTCGGTGATGAGCACGACCATCAAGCGGGTCTCGGAGAGTCGGACCATCTCGAGGTGGCGCACCGCCGACCGAGTCAGCGACGGGTACTGCACGACGGCAACCTGGCGGGTCAGTTGAGCCAGCAGCCGCACGGTTCGGTTGACCACGTCATCGAGACCGACGGCACCGGCGAGAAAACCTTCGATGGCGCGGCGCTCGGGACCGCTCAACGGCTTGACCGTGGAGAGCTTGTCGACGAACAGCCGGTAACCCTTGTCGGTCGGCACCCGGCCCGCACTCGTGTGGGGCTGGGTGATGTAGCCCTCTTCCTCGAGGGCGGCCATGTCGTTACGGATCGTGGCCGGTGAGACGCCGAGCCGGTGTCGCTCCACCAGTGTCTTCGAGCCGACCGGTTCGTTCGTCGCGACGTAGTCCTCGACGATCGCGCGCAGCACGTCGAGCTTGCGGTCCTCGATCATCCTGCGCGCGCCTCCTAACCGTCTGGCACTCAGGGCGGTCGAGTGCCAAGTGTACGGCGTACGAACCGCGCATATGCCCGTCGTGATGCGAGCGACATGCGAACGTAACGCGCTTCCGCGACGCTCGACAGAGAAGAGAGGAGCGGGCAATGGGCATCCAGCTGCGAGTCAGCCTGCCGGACCAGCCCGGCACCCTGGCGCGCATCAGCCGGACTATCGCAACCAGCGGCGCCGACGTGCTGTGGGTCTCGGTGCTGGAGTCAGAGGGTGGCCGCGCCATCGACGACTTCGGGCTGCGCTGGCCCGAGGGCGCCGACCATCAGCCGTTGCTCGATGCCTTGGCGAACGAACGCGGCGTCGAGGTGGTGAGCTGCCGGAACTCGCGGCGACTGCTCGACGAACGCGCCGACCTCGATCTGCTCACCTATCTGCTGACCGTCCCGGAGCGGGGACTCGAAACGCTCGTCGACATGGCACCTGCTGCGCTCGACTGCGACTGGGCCGAGTTGCGCGCCCCGGCGAGACGACTTGCTGCGTTGTACCCGACGACAGGCCCACTTCATGACGAGGTTGCACCGGACGGCATGCCGGTACGCGCGATCGCCGGCATGACCGACGGCCTCGCGTGGGCGCAGTTCCCGCTGACCACGCTCGGTTCGGTACTGGTGATCGGGCGCGACGGCGGGCCCCAGTTCCTGCGCGTCGAGCTTCAGCACGCCGAGAACGTCGTGACCCTCGCGCTACGCACGTTGAGCGCTGCGCTGCGAGAGGGCGCAACGGCAAGCGAGCTCACTGCCTGTCTGGTCGAGCCCTCCGGCGGGCGCCGCACCGCCTGACGGAGGCCGCCGCGTCAGCGGAAGTAATACCCCGGTCTCGACTGCCACGGCGCGACCACCAGGTCAGTGGGCTGATCGCCGCGACCGATCAGCCAGCTGAGTACCTGGCGACGATCGGGTTCATCGAGGCGATCCGGCAGCAGCTGCAAGCTGACCGCGAGCTCTCGCTCGACGTAGTCGAGCGGCCAGTCCGCCGTCGTGAATCCGAGACCGAGATCGACGTGATGCACGATCACCTCG
The DNA here is from genome assembly GCA_036267875.1 of Mycobacteriales bacterium. Classification (GTDB taxonomy): domain Bacteria; phylum Actinomycetota; class Actinomycetes; order JAFAQI01; family JAFAQI01; genus DASZTV01. The sequence continues at coordinate 91,133 of DATAVE010000113.1, read as the reverse complement.
CGCCAGCGGTGGAATGGCATCGCGTCGCAAGGCCACTCCTCGCCAGCGCCATTGAGCCCGTGCCCGTCCCATGCCTCCGGCGACATGCGCGACCAGACATCCGCGACACTTTCGGCGCTCGCAGCAACATCGGCGATCAGCGCTGCCGCGGCGCGGCTCGACCCGGCTGCGATCCCGGCGGCGCGACCCTCAGCACCACCTTCGTACTGAGTAGTAGCTCGACCCTCGATCGCTGCGCTCATCATTCGTACGAACGCGTCGCCATTGCGTGCAATGTGGGTGAGCACATGCCCGACCGACCACTCGGGTAACAGCGACGGCGAGTGCGCCTGCTCGTCGGTGAGGTTTGCGATGTCCTTGATCAGCCGATGTTGCGCGACGATCGCTCCGTTGATCGCCTCGTCGCGCTGGGCTACTCGATCATCCACGCCGACCTTCCTCACGGACCGACCATCGCACGGACGACTGCGTCGGCAAGCAGCCGACCGCGAAACGTCAGCACGGCGGTGCCAACATCAAGCGCCACCTCGTCGAGCAGCCCGTCGGTCGCCGCCGTCTGCGCCGCCGCACGCGCATGGTCATCGACCTCCGCGAGGGTCAGCCCCGTGCGTAACCGAAGGGCAAGCATGATCCGTTCGACCCGCCGGTCCTCGTCGCTGAGCAGCTCTCGCGCCGCGGCAGGCGACTGCAGGGCACCTAGCTTCGCCGCGTAGTCGCGAGGGTGTTTGACGTTCCACCACCGCACCCCGCCGACGTGACTGTGAGCGCCAGGCCCGACACCCCACCAATCGGCGTCAGTCCAGTAGAGAAGGTTGTGCCGCGACCGGGCCCCCGGCGACCGCGCCCAGTTGGAAACCTCGTACCACTCGAACCCCGCGCTGGTAAGCGCCTCGTCGGCGATCGCGTAGCGGTCGGCAAGCACGTCGTCGTCGGTCATCGGCAGCTCGCCACGCGCGACCCTCGTGGCCAGGCGAGTGCCCGGCTCGACGATCAGGGAGTACGCCGAGACGTGGTCCGCGCCGCTGTTGATTGCCGCATCCAACGAACCTCGCCAGTCGTCGTCGGTCTCACCGGGCGCTCCGTAGATCAGGTCGACGTTGATGTGCTCGAAGCCGGCGTCACGGGCCTCCGTCACGGCCTGCGCCGCACGACCGACGGTGTGATGGCGATCCAGGACGGCAAGCACGCGGCTGCTCGCCGACTGCATGCCGAAGCTGATCCGGGTGAAGCCACCGGCGCGCAGCTCCGCCAGGTATGCAGGGTTGACCGACTCCGGGTTCGCCTCCGTCGTCACCTCAGCATCAGACGAAAGTCCGAACATCGTGTGAACGCAACCGAGCAGCGCGTTGAGGTCGGCCGCAGGCAGGAGGGTCGGCGTCCCACCGCCGAAGAACACGGTCGAGGCACGAGGCCGATCTCGACCGAGAGCTCTCGCCGCAAGCTCCATCTCCCGCGCGGCGGTGTCGGCATACTCCGCTTGCGAAGCGCCACCACCGAGCTCACTCGCGGTGTAGGTGTTGAAATCGCAGTACCCACAACGCGAAGCGCAGAACGGTACGTGGACGTATACGCCGAACGGACGCTGACCGAGTCCGTCGAGGGCTGACGCCGGAAGCGATCCGTCACTCGGAGCAGGATCGCCCTCTGGCAGCGTCGACGGCATCCATCCAGTCTCCACTGGGCGGATACTTCGGGGGATGACCGACCGTGATGCCGAACTGGACGCGGTCCTGATCGGTGGCCGCGAGCCGGTGACGATCACGATCGTCGACTACGACCCCGCCTGGCGCGACCGATTCATCGCCCTGAAGCAGCAGATCGCAGCCGCGCTCGGCTCGGTCGCCGTACGCATCGAGCACATCGGCAGCACCTCGGTGCGCGGCTTGGCCGCAAAGCCGATCGTCGACGTCCTGCTCGTCGTTCGGACGGTCGATGACGAGGCGACGTATGTGCCCACACTCGAACAGGCCGGCTTCCTACTACGCGTCCGGGAGGTCGGCCATCGAATGCTTCGTACCCCGAGCCGTGACGTCCACCTCCACGTCTACGACTGGGACTCGCCGGAAATCGACGCCTACCTCGATCTCCGCGACTGGCTGAGGGTCAACAGCGACGACCGCGAGAACTACGCCGCGGTGAAGCGAGAGCTCGCGAAGCAGAAGTGGACGGACATGAACCACTACGCGGATGACAAGTCCGACACGATTTCAGAGATCCTCGCTCGGGCGCGCGCATGGCGCGGCCGACTCGGAACGACGTCTAACCGCTTGATCGCGGACACGAGCTTCGATCTGACCCAAGTCACAGCCGAGGTCAGGTCAACCGTCACCGAGCTCCTCGCAGCCACGCTTCGCTCGCCAGAGTTCACCGACGAGGACATCCGTATCTACATCGGCTGCACCCGTCCGGAGCTGGTCCGAGCGGCCGACGCCTGGCGTGACGCCGACGCAATGCCATTGCCTGAAGCAGACGACGTGTGGCTCGTCGTCGCCAGCGCGACCCTGCTCATTTCGTGGCGCGGCTGGGTGCCCGAGACTCCTGCGAGCGACCGGATTCAACAGGCGTTCGCCGAGCTGGAGGAGCCGATCCATGGCCTCCGCGCGGAACTGGTGAAGCGCGGCTCGTCCCGACTGGGCTAGCTGCCGGATCGCCCGGACGTGTGCTACTTCGGGGAAGGTTAGTCGGCGGCGTTGGTGGACAGCGCGGCGATGAAGGCCTCTTGGGGCACCTCGACGCGGCCGACCATCTTCATCCGCTTCTTGCCTTCCTTCTGCTTCTCGAGCAGCTTGCGCTTACGAGTGATGTCGCCGCCGTAGCACTTGGCAAGTACGTCCTTGCGCATCGCTCGGATGTTCTCGCGAGCGATCACGCGTGACCCGATCGCGGCCTGGATCGGAACCTCGAACTGCTGGCGAGGGATCAGCTCGCGCAACTTGGTCGCCATCGACGTGCCATAGGCATACGCCTTGTCCTTGTGCACGATCGCGCTGAACGCGTCGACCGGCTCACCCTGCAACAGGATGTCGACCTTCACCAGGTCGGACGCCTGCTCGCCGGCGGGCTCGTAGTCGAGCGACGCGTAGCCCCGGGTCCGCGACTTCAGCTGGTCGAAGAAGTCGAAGATGATCTCACCGAGCGGGAGCGTGTACTTCAGCTCGACGCGCTCCTCGGACAGGTAGTCCATGCCCTTCAACGATCCACGTCGGGTTTGGCAGAGGTCCATCACGGCACCGACGTAGTCGTTGGGGAGCAGGAGCATCGCGTCCACGACCGGCTCGTAGATCCCGCCGATCTTCCCGTCCGGCCAGTCCGCCGGGTTCGTCACGACGACCTCCCCGCCGTCTTCCATGTCGACCCGGTAGACGACGTTCGGTGCGGTCGAGATCAGCGAGAGATCGAACTCGCGCTCGAGTCGCTCGCGGACGATCTCGAGGTGGAGCAGCCCGAGGAAGCCACACCGGAAGCCGAAGCCGAGCGCCGTGGAGGTCTCGGGCTCGTAGACCAACGCCGCGTCGTTGAGCTGAAGCTTGTCGAGCGCGTCACGCAGCAGCGGGTAGTCGCTGCCGTCGATCGGATACAGCCCGGAGTAGACCATCGGTCGCGGGCTTCGATAACCCCCCAAAGACTCCTTTGCGGGCCGCGTCGCAGTGGTGATCGTGTCGCCGACGCGGGCCTGCCGGACGTCCTTCACCCCGGAGATCACGTAGCCGACCTCACCGACGCCAAGACTTGCCGTCGGCGTCGGGTCGGGAGCCGCGACGCCGACCTCGAGGGTCTCGTGTGCAGCACCCGTCGACATCATCAAGCAGCGGTCGCGGGTCGTCAGCCGGCCGTCGACCACCCGGACATAGGAGACCACCCCGCGATAGATGTCATAGACGGAGTCGAAGATCAGCGCTCGTGCGGGCGCCGCCGGGTCGCCGACGGGATGAGGAACCTGCGCCACTACCGCGTCGATCAGCGCGCGTACGCCCTCGCCGGTCTTCGCGCTGACCCGAAGCACCGAGTCCGGGTCGCAGCCGATGATCCGTGCGATCTCCGCGGCGTACTTCTCCGGCTGAGCGGCCGGCAGGTCGATCTTGTTGAGCACCGGGATCACCGTCAGGTCGTTCTCGATCGCGAGGTACAGGTTGGCCAGCGTCTGTGCCTCGATGCCCTGGGCGGCGTCCACCAGCAGGATCGCGCCCTCACACGCGGCAAGGCTGCGGCTGACCTCGTAGGAGAAGTCGACGTGGCCGGGAGTGTCGATCAGGTGCAGGACGTAGTCGTCGCCATCCATCGTCCAGGGAAGGCGGACGTTCTGCGCCTTGATGGTGATGCCGCGCTCACGCTCGATGTCCATCTTGTCGAGGTACTGCGCCCGCATCTGACGCCCGTCGACCAGCCCCGTGATCTCGAGCATGCGGTCCGCGAGCGTCGACTTGCCGTGGTCGATGTGCGCGATGATGCAGAAGTTGCGGATCCGAGCCGGGTCCGTCTGCACTTCGGCGATGGGCACGTTCCATCGTGTCACGGCGGAGCGAACATTCGTCTGGGCGTGGCTGCGCTGCTAATCTCTACCGGGCAGTTTCCGCAGTCTCAAATCCGACGTCGATCGAGGTAGTTCCCGCGTGGCCAACATCAAGAGCCAGATCAAGCGCAACAAGCAGAACGAGGTTGCCCGGCTGCGCAACAAGGCCGTGAAGTCGGAGCTGAAGACCGCCGTACGCCGCTTCCGTGCCGCTGCCGAGGCGGGCGACGCGGAGAAGACCACCACGGAACTGCGCAGCGCCTCTCGCCTGCTCGACAAGGCCGTGAGCAAGGGCGTCATCCACGCCAACCAGGCGGCCAACCGCAAGTCCGCGATGGCCGTTCAGGCCAACAAGAAGAGCTAGGCGCTCAAACCAGCTCTTCTTCGCGTTCGTACGCGACAGCTTCCGGCGCCGCAAAGCTTCGCCGCAGGCTCCCGACCAGCACGTCGTTCGCCTTCACGATGAGCGCGACGACCATCGGCAGCACCACGATCGTCCAGACACTGGCCGCGCCGGCGAGGACGAGCACCACCGCGAGGGCGACCGATCCTTCGAAGAACAGCGCGCGCAGCCAGCCGTTCGGCCGGATATGGCGAAGGCGCAGCACCCGCCAGAACATCGGTGCCGGCCGGCCATCCCAGACCTTCGGTACGTCGGGCGCCGGCTCGTACTCGTAGCGCTCCTCGATGTCAGGCGCCAGCGTCGGATGAATGGACTCCCGGGCTACCCGGACCGGTAGGTCCAGATCCGGCCAATCAGACCCGGGCTCGCCGTCGACATCGAGATCGAGATCGACGTCACGCTCTTGGTGATCGACGAAGTAGTCGTCGAGCTCAGGCAAATGGTCATCCGGCGCGACAAACGGCTGCCTCGGCAGCGCAACGGTGTCTGTCAGCCCGGTAGTCGATGCGTCATCCAGCACCGCGATCCGCGACGGGCCGGCGCCGCGCGGATCGCGCACGACCAGCAACTGCGAGACGACCGGCGGCTCGTCTTCCTCATCGAGCCAGTCGTCGTTGTCGACGTCGTCCGACTCGGACGGTCGCCATGGCGCGAGCTCGGCGCCAGCTCGCTCGGGGCTGGCCCACGCCGGCGATTCAGACGTATCCGGGTGGAAGTCCAGATCGAGGCTGGGCTCGAGCTCGGGCAGCTCGATGTCGTCGGCATCGTCGAATAGCGGACCTCGGTCGAGCCAATCCGGGCGTCGCACCGCGACTCGCGGTGAACGCAGCCGCGCGAAGGTTGCCGGCTTGACGTCGTCGACCGGGTCGAGCGCCAGCGGCTTGAACGCCGCGAGCGCCTCCGGCTCCGGGTCCGCCTCCGCCTCCGGCTCCGGCTCGGGCTCCGCCTCCGGCTCGGGGTCCGGCTCCCACTCGGGCTCCGGCTCTGGTTGCGGATCCGGATCCGGATCGACCGGCGCCACCGAGCCGGCCACCTCGGGAAAGATCAGCCAGTCTTCGTCCGGCGCCGCGACGAGTTGCGTGACCGGCTCGTCGACCGCAACCGGTGGCGCTTCGACGGGAGCCTCGACGACTTCGGCGACGCGTGCACTTGCCAGCTGCTTCGCTTCGCGTACGGCCTGGCGGGCAGCGTCGCGTTCGGCGCGCTGTATCCGCCGTCGTTCGGCCGCCCAACGCAGCTCGGCTCGGGTCGGCGGCGCAATGTCCGGGAGCAGCAACCGACTACGCGAGCGCATCCGGAACGGCGGATGAGCGTCGACCTCGTGCGCCGGCTCATCGAGCGGCTGGTTGGTCATGCCGGGGAGTTCGCAGCGGCGGCGACAGCGAGTACGGCGCGTTCGACGGCGTACGCCGCGTCGTCGGCGGCACCCTTGAGGTCCGCATCAGCGACAGCGACTGCTCGCACGGCGCGAGCCAGCGCGTCCGGCCGCCAACGCCGCAGCCAGTCCTGAGCTCGGCGGACCTTCCACGCAGGCATTCCCAACCGCCCGGCGACCGCGTCAGGCGAGCCACCTCCTGCTGCACCCACCTGGGCGATCAACCGAAGATTCGCTGCAAGCGAGCTACTGACCAATATGGGATCGAGCCCGGTCGCGTAGGCCCAGCGAAGCGTCTCGATCGCTGCTGCGGTGTTGCCTTCGACCGCGCGATCAGCGACGGCGAAGCCGCTCGACTCGGCACGACCACGGTGATAGATCGCCACCTCATTGAGCGAGATCGAGGGTCCGACATCGGCTACCAGCTGCCCGCAGGCCGTCGCGATCTCACGCAAATCGTTGCCGATTGCCGCAACCAGCTCGATCGCGGCATCCCGGTCGATCCGACCACCTGCCGCCTTGACCTCGTCGACCGCGAACTGCTCCCGGTCACGCACCGAGGTGATCTTCGGGATCGCGACTGTCGTTGCACCGACTCCCTTGAGAGCCTCGAGGATCGCCTTGCCCTTAACCCCGCCAGCGTGATGTGCCACCACCGTGAGGTCGACGGAGTCGTCCTCGAGGGTCGCCACCAGCGGATCGACGACGTCCTTGGCCAGGTCCTGCAACCCACGGATCACCAAGACGCGTGGTTCTGCGAACAACGAAGGCGAGGCGATCTCGGCGAGCAGGTCGGCCGTCAACTCTGCAGCCACGGTGTCGTGGACGCTCGCGCCGACCTCGGCACCAGCCACTGCCCGCGCGACCACGCGGTCGGCGAGCAGTCCGTCGTCACCGACGGCAATGGTTGCGCTGGGCACCCCTACAGAATCTCACGGGTTTCTGACGCAGCCCGTCGCTTCACGATTCGCCACAGCAACCCGGTGGCTGCGACCGCCGTCACAATCGCCACAGACCGAGACAAGGTAATCGCCGCACCCGGAAAGGCAGCGAAGCCATGCGCTGTCCAGGCGATGCACGCCGTCGGGAGCGCGCCGACCCAAACGAGCGGTTCGGCAAGCCCAACCGACGCCGACGCCAATACCGCGCCGATCAGACCAAGAACCGTGGCGGGAGCGACCGCGGGCCCCGCCACGAGGTTCGCCGGGACCGCGTACGGCGTCAGCTGGGCGAACGCGAGAACCAATACCGGTGTGCAGGCGAGCTGCGCCGCCGCCGGCACGGCGATCGCAATGGCGATCGGCTTCGGGAACCTGCGCTCGAGCCGGCGGGTCCAGCCCGGGGCGATCACCACGATCGCCGCGGTCGCGACGACCGACAACACGAAGCCGACCGATCGGGCGAGGAACGGGTCGATCACCACGAGGATCAGGACCGCGAGCGAGAGCGTCGGCAGCGCCGAGGTACGGCGCCCCGCATACATCGCCAGCAGCGCCACGGCACTCATGACCGCCGCGCGCAGCACGCTTGGCGACGGTCGGGCGAGCCACACGAAGGCAACGACCGCGACGGCCGCCACGACGACTCGGCTCCGACGCCGCAGTCCGGCGCCGCGCGCGAGCGCCATGACAACGCCGAGCACGATTGTGAGGTTCTCCCCCGAGACCGCCTCGAGGTGGGTAAGACCCGTCGCGCGCATGTCTGTCTGCAGCGCCGCAGGCACTCGCGAGGTGTCGCCATCGACGAGGCCCGGCAGCAAGCCGCGCGAGTCGGCCGGCAGGCCGGCACATGCCGCGAGCAGCGCCGCGCGGGCGTGTCCGGCCGCTCGCTGCCACCAGACCGGCCGGCCGATCGGCCGCGGCGTACCGCGAACGTCGATCACCGCGGCGACATCGTCGTGCGGACGGGGTGGTTCGAGTCGACCCGAGACGTCCACTCGCTGACCGGGCAGCAGACCTTGCCAACCGCCGCCGAACGACAGCAGTAGAACCGGCGCCGAGGTGTGCTGCGGTCGCCCGCCGAGCACCTCGACAACGGTGGCATCCACGAGTGTGAACGGCGTCCCACTTCCCGACACCACGGGCTCTGGATCGCGTACCAGGCGAGCGACAACCTCGACCTCCGCATGACGCGCGGCCAGCGAGGCGACCGGCCCGGTGTGGAGCTGATGGAGATGGATGGCAGTCGAGGCCGCCGCGAGGAACATCCCGATCCCGATCGCGACGACGACCGCACGCCGACGTACGACGACCGCCAGCAGGCCACCGACGATCGCAGCGCCGGCGACAACGGGCACCGCCAGCAGGGTGGCGATCGCCGCAGTGGCCCAGCCGGCCGCCGCAGCAATCAGCATCGGCGTCACGGAGCGACGAGCGGTGACAGCTCCGCATATCGGGTCGGGCCGATGCCAGGGACCTGCTGCAGCTGCTCGATGCTGGCGAACCCACCATGCGCGTTTCGCCAGTCGACGATCTTCTGCGCCGTCACTGGTCCGACGCCTGGCAGCGTCTCGAGCTTCGTCAGCGACGATGAACTGAGCGAGACCAAGCCGCCTGAGCTGCCCGCGCCCGCGTGGCCGGCCTTTCGGCCGATCACGAGCAGCTCGCCGTCGGTGACCCGCGCGGCAAGGTTCGTCCGCGCTAGCTCCCGCGGACGAAGCGGGCCGCCCGCGGCGCGAATCGCATCGTCGACGCGGGCACCGACCGGCAAGGTCACGAGCCCGGGGTGGCGCACGTCCCCGCCGACGTCGACCACGATCGAGCTGCCGTCGCTGACCGACCCATCGGTCGCGGCCGAGGGCGCGGCGGGGTCGGCAGTCGGCGCGGAGTAGGTGTCGGAGTACGACGTCGGCTGCCTGCGGTCATGGACGACCAAACCGATCGAGATCGCGACGGCGAGCACCGCGGCGAGCCCAGCAGCGAGGGTCGATGACGGCATCCCGCGGAGCCGATCGCGGAGGCCGGCCGGCAGTCTGTCGGCTGCGGAGAGCCGGGCAAGATCGAGCCGCGAGGGCAGCCGCCGCGGGACGGCACTGACGGAACTCGCCGGGGCGGCTTCGGCGTCGCGAGCCGCGATCGGCGTACGCACCTCAGGCGGCTGGTCAGGCACCCAGCCGGTCGGACGGGGCACAAGGCCCATCGCCGTCAGCCGGTCGACCGCGCCAGGCGCGCTCTCCTCAGCGTGGGCGGGCACTCAGCGACGCTAGGAACCCGCGCCCAACGACAGCGGTTCCGGGCGCTCGGTGTGGAGACAAACCAGCCGGTCATCCGATGTGGACGCCAGGCTGGTGTCGTTACTACGTGGGGACGATGTTGACGAGCTTCGGCGCGCGGACGATCACCGTGCGCACCACACGGCCTTCGAGGGCGCGCACGACACCTTCGCTTGCCAGTGCGAGCTCGCGCAGCTGGTCCTCGCTGATGTCGACTGCGACCTCCAGCCGATCGCGCAGCTTGCCCGCGACCTGGACGACACAGGTCACCGTGTCCTCGATCAGAAGCGCCTCGTCGTACGACGGCCAGCCGGCGAAGACCACCGAGGCCTCTCGGCCGAGCAGCGACCAGACCTCTTCGGCGGTGAACGGCGCAAAGATCGACAGCATCGAAGCGAGCGCCTCGGCACCTTCACGGATCGCAGCCAGAGTGGGTTCGGCGTCGAGCCCACCGGCGTCGACTGCCTTGCGCAGCAGTGAGGTCAGCTCCATCAGCCGAGCGATGGTGACGTTGAACCGCTTGGTCTCGGTCTGCGTCGTCGCATCCGCGATCAGCCGGTGCACCGACGCACGCAGCGTCGCATCGCCCGTGGTCGGCTCGGCGCCCAGCCCGCACTCGCTGACGTCGTTGCAGAGCCGCCACACGCGTGCCAGCCACTTGACCGCGCCGGTCGGTGAGACATCCGCCCAGTCGACATCGTCCTCAGGCGGACCAGCGAACAGCATCGTCACGCGGACGGCGTCCGGGCCGTACTTCGCCAGCTCCGCCTGCAGGTTGACCAGATTGCCCTTGGACTTCGACATCGCCGAGCCGTCCATGACGACCTGACCCTGATTGGTCAGCCGGGTGAACGGCTCGGTGAAGGTCAGCAGGCCCATGTCGTGCAGGGCCTTGGTGAAGAAGCGCGAGTAGAGCAGGTGCAGGATCGCGTGCTCGACACCGCCGATGTACTCGTCGACCGCCAGCCACTTCTTCGTCGCCTCGGGGTCGAAGGCGACGTCAGTGCTCTTCGATGACGGGTAACGCAGGTAGTACCAGGACGAGTCGACGAAGGTGTCCATCGTGTCGGTGTCACGGCGGGCGGCTCCGCCGCACTTCGGACAGCTGACCGATACCCACTCGGTGGCCGACTCCAACGGAGACTTGCCGCCCTCAGGACGCAGCTCGTACCCCGACGTCGGCAGCTCGACCGGGAGCGACTCGTCGGGTACGGGCACCTCCCCACACGACGGGCAGTGCACGATCGGGATCGGGCAGCCCCAGTAGCGCTGACGGGAAAGCAGCCAGTCGCGCAGCCGGTACGTGATGGCCTGCTCGCCAGCACCGGCCGCCGCCAGGTCCGCCGAGATCGCGGCGATCGCCTCCGCCTTGCTGAGGCTGTCGTACTTACCGCTGTTGACGACCCGGCCGTCACCGCCGGTGGCAACCCCTGTGGTCGCGGGATCGGAGCCGTCGGTCTCGACAACGACGCGCACCGGCAAGCCGTGCGTACGTGCGAAGTCGAGGTCACGCTGGTCGTGCGCGGGGACAGCCATGATCGCGCCCGTCCCGTAGTCGGCCAGCACGTAGTCGGCGGCCCAGATCGGGATCTCCTCGCCGTTGACCGGGTTGATCGCAGTCCGACCCAGCGGCACGCCGGTCTTCGGACGAGCCTCGGCCAGCCGCTCGATGTCGGTGGCCATCCGGACCTCGTCGAGGTACGCCGCGAAACCCGCGCGCTGGGAGTCCGCACACAGCTCATCGGCCAGCGCGGAGTCGGCGGCCACCACGAAGAAGGTCGCGCCGTACAACGTGTCGGGACGGGTCGTGAACACCCGCACCGGCTCGTCGCGGCCGACCACCTCGAAGTCGACGTAGGCACCGGTCGAACGGCCGATCCAGTTGCGCTGCATCGTCAGGACCGGGCTCGGCCAGACGCCCTCGAGCCCGGCCATGTCGTCGAGCAGCCGCTCGGCGTAGTCGGTGATCTTGAAGAACCACTGCGTCAGGTTCTTCTTCGTGACCTCGGTGCCACAGCGCTCGCACTTGCCACCGATGACCTGCTCGTTGGCCAGCACCGTCTGGTCCTTGGGACACCAGTTGACGGGCGCGGACTTGCGGTAGGCCAGACCCTTCTCGTAGAAGCGCAGGAACAGCCACTGCGTCCAGCGGTAGTACTCGGGATCCGACGTATGCAGCCGGGTGCGCCAGTCGAAGGACATCCCGATCCGCTTGAACGACTCGGCCTGCACCTCGATGTTGGCGTAGGTCCACTCCCGCGGGTCCATGTTTCGCGACAGCGCGGCGTTCTCGGCCGGCAGCCCGAAGGAGTCCCAACCGATCGGGTGCAGCACGTCATTGCCGCGCGCCCGAGCGAAGCGCGCAACGGCGTCGCCGATGCTGAACGCCTCCGCGTGACCCATGTGCAGGTCGCCGCTGGGGTACGGGAACATGTCGACGACGTAGGTCCGCGGACGGCCATCATCGACCGGCTCGAAGACCTTCAGCTCGCCCCAGACGGGCAGCCACTTGTCGACCACGCCAAGCGGGTCGTAGCCGACCTCGTCGGTCTCCTCGTTCACGCTTGATCGTAACGTGACGACGACAGACGATCCCTGCGGACAAACGCCGGGCACCAACGGCTCATAGGAGATGGCGATGGCCAGCGAGGTACGGGGCGTGATCGCCCCCAGCAAGGGCGCACCGGTAGAGCTGGCGACGATCCTCGTTCCGGACCCGGGGCCGGGCGAGGTACTCGTCGATGTTCAGGCATGCGGCGTCTGCCACACCGACCTGCACTACCGCGAGGGCGGCATCAACGACGAGTTCCCGTTCCTGCTCGGGCACGAGGCAGCGGGGATCGTCGCGGCCGTGGGGCCCGACGTCACCGACGTCGTACCTGGCGACTTCGTGATCCTCAACTGGCGCGCTGTCTGCGGCCACTGCCGCGCCTGCTCACGCGGCGAGCCCTGGTACTGCTTCTCCACCCACAACGCGACCCAGCGGATGACGCTGGAGGACGGCACGCCGCTCTCGCCCGCGCTCGGCATCGGGGCATTCGCCGAGCGCACGCTCGTCGCGGCCGGGCAGTGCACGAAGGTCGATGCCGCCGCCGATCCAGCGGTGGCAGGTTTGCTGGGCTGCGGCGTGATGGCCGGATTGGGCGCGGCCCTGAACACCGCGGCGGTGCGGCGCGGCGAGACCGTCGCGGTCATCGGTTGCGGCGGGGTCGGCGATGCCGCGATTCTCGGCGCCAGCATCGCCGGTGCTCGCGTGGTCATCGCGGTCGACGTGGACGACCGCAAGCTCGAGTGGGCCAAGACGTTCGGTGCGACGCACACGATCAACTCGCGCGGCATCGACGTCGTCAAGGCGATCCAAGACCTCACCGGTGGGCTGGGCACCGACGTGGTGATCGAAGCCGTCGGCCGACCCGACACCTACAAGGCCGCGTTCTACGCCCGGGACCTGGCGGGCCGCGTCGTACTGGTTGGCGTACCAACCCCGGACATGACTATCGAGCTGCCGCTGATCGACGTCTTCGGCCGGGGGGGCTCGCTCAAGTCATCGTGGTACGGCGACTGCCTGCCCTCCCGCGACTTCCCGTTGCTGATCGATGCCTACCTCGGTGGACGACTGCCGCTCGACCGATTTGTGTCCGAGCGGATCGGCATTGCTGACGTGGAGGCCGCCTTCGCGAAGATGCACGAAGGAACGGTGTTGCGCTCGGTAGTGGTGATGTAACGGCTCACATACAGTGGAAACAGCGGGGTCGGTGATTTTCGAGAGGCGGCAATGCGCGGGAGTCGTGCCCTTCGGCTGACCGCGCTCGCCTTGGCCGCAGGCCTGCTGGCCGCTTGTAGTGGTGGCAGCGGAGGGAACACCCCCGGCGCAGGCGACGGCGGCAGCTCGTCTGCTGCACCACTGCACGTCGTCTCCGTCCTGCCGGCAACGCTGACTGGGACGACCCCGATCGTCGTCACCTTCCGCGATGCGCTTTCCAACGACTCGGCGTTGCCCACCATCAAGCCGGCTGTGCCCGGCAGCTGGGTTCGCAACGGGACCACCGCGACCTTCACCCCATCGCAGGCGTACCCGCCGAGCACGAAGTTCAAGGTGCAGCTGGTACGACGCAGCGGAAGGCCGGCGGCGACGATCGCCACGGCGATCTCCGAGACCGGTTCGCTGCGGTTCGCTGACCAGATTCTGGCGCGGCTGCAGTACCTCCCACTGACGACGACGGCACCGACCCCCACCGACGCCGTCGATGAGGCGGCCGCCGTCTACGACCCGCCACCGGGTGGTCTGACCTGGCGGTTCAGCGATACGCCGGCCACGATCAAGAAGGACTGGCAGGCCGGCAAGGACAACACCGTGCTGCGCGGCGCCGTGATCGCGTTCCAACACCAGTCGCACCTCACGCAGGACGGCGCGATCGGACCGGCGACCTGGGCGAAGCTCGAGGCCGCCGACCTCGCGGACACCTTCGACCCGGACCACTACAGCTACGTCTCGGCAAACCTCTACGAGCCACAGACGCTCAGCGTGTGGGTCGATGGCAAGACCGTCCTGACGACACCGGTCAACGGCGGCGTGGCGGGCGCACCGACACCGCTCGGCACCTACCCGATCTACCTGCGCTACACGGCAACGACGATGCAGGGCACGAACCCGGACGGCTCGAAGTACAAGGACCCCGGCGTGCCATGGGTCAACTACTTCTCGGGCGGCTCCGCCGTACACGGCTTCCCTCGGGCGTCGTACGGCTTCCCGCAATCCGTCGGTTGCCTCGAGCTGCCGATCGACACCGCCAAGACCGTCTATGGGCTGATCGACTACGGCACCCTCGTCACTGTCGCCGGTCCCTACGTTGCGAAGTCGGTCGCGACGCCGTCACCGCCGCAGACCGCGTCCCCGAAGCCGTCAACCAAGCCGAGCGGTAAGCCGTCCGCCAAGCCGAAGCCGAGCACCTCACCCGGCGCCACTGTCACGCCGACGCCGACCGCCTCGGCCAGCGACCTGCCGCTGCCGACCCGCACGCCCCGTCACTAACGACAACCGGGCCACTAGCCCGCCAGCTGCTCCCCGACCGGCACCGGGATCGCGAGCCGGTTGCCCTCGGGGGCCAGCGGACAGACCCACCGCTCGTCGTACGCGCACGAGGGGTTGTAGGCGAAGTTGAGATCGACGACGAGCGTCGCCGACCCGCTCCCGGGGTCGAACGACCCGCCGAGGTCAGCGCCCTTGACGGTGTCGAGCAGGTAGCGACCGCCACCGTAGGTGTCCGGCGATGTGTCACGAAATGGCAGCCACACGCCACCGCCGTAGGAGTCGAGCCACCACACGTCGAGAGCGCCGAGTCCGGGTAGCTCGGCGCGACCGATCCGCTCGAACGGCACGACACCATCAGTCGCTGTCGCGACCTCGATCCGTAGCGGCTCGGTGCCTGCGAGGGCAACCTCGAAGCACCAGTCCGGGTCGTAGTCAGCGACGCGGAGCTTCGCACCACGGTCGGCCGACTCGGGGTGCGCCGAGAACAGCGCCTGCCGTCCCTCGCACCAGAGCTGGTGGGCGGCCGCCGGATCCTGGGTTGCGCGGACCTCTCGGTAGAGCGCCGCAACCGAGCGACGCCAGTCCAGCAACGCCAGCGACATCGTTATGCAGCCTGCAGATCGACAACGACCTTGATGTCGTCCGGCTGCCGCTTCAGGGCCTGCGCCCACTCGGCCATCGGCACGGTGCGAGTGATGATCTTCGCCAGCCATTCGTTATCAGCCTTCGACAAAGCCTCAGCCGCCTGCTGATAGTTGGCGAGGCCGGCGTTGACCGATCCGAACACGACCTCGTTGGACAGCACGATCGCCTTGTTGACGGCGTCGGCGGCCAGCGACATCTCACGGGTGCCCGACGAGATCCCGGTCAGGCACACGATGGCGTCAGGAGCGGCTCGCCCGACGACGTCGAACACAACCTGCCCGATCCCGGTCGCCTCGATCACGATGTCGGGCGGGGTCTTCAACTCGTCCAGCGACGTGATGTACGACGCACCGAGCTCGGCGACCATCCCAGGCTTCGGGCCGTCGGTGACGCGGTCGAGGACAGTGACGGCAAGCCCCTTCTGCCGGCCGATCAGCGCGGCGAGCTGACCGATCGGACCGGCGCCGGTGATGAGCACGGTCTCGGGAGTCCAGGCCGATCGCGCCGCGATCTTGCCGACCTGGTCCCACGCCTTTGCGACGACCGACGTCGGCTCGAGCAGGACCCCGAGCTTGCCGAGATCCGGGTCGAGCTTGATCGCAAACTTCGGCGCCACGCGCCAGCGCTGCGAGCCGTAGCCGTCGTGGGCCTTGATGCCGCGCTCGGTGAACTGGCCGTTACGGCAGAAGTCCCACTGGTCCTTCGAGCACGGCTCGCACGGCACCGGGTCCGGTCGGCGTACGACTCCGGCGACGAGATCGCCCTTGGTCAGTCCCGAACCCTCGGGCGCTTCCATGACGCTGCCGAGCGACTCGTGGAACAGCACCAGCCGGTCGTGTCCGGCGGGCGGCTCGCCGTACCCCTCGACGGAGATCTCGACGTCGGTGCCGCAGATCCCGACGTACAGGCCCTCGACGAGCACCTCGCCGTCGGACTCCGGCGGCTCGGGAATCTCCTCGACACCAGCGGTCGAGACATCGCCAGGCTTGACCGTGCACGCTTTCACGTCGGACTCCCTCGTCGTTCCCCGGTCCTGACGCTATGCCCGGTGATCACCACCGCAACGACTAGGTGAGGGGGTGAAGCTCCAGCGGCAGTCCGTCTGCGGGCATCGGCAGTGAGAGGAGGTCCCACGGCACGACATAACCGGGCGGCGTCGTCCAGCGGTAGCGGCGAAGCAGGTGGTGGACCAGGATCTTGACCTCCTGGGTCCCGAAGTACATCCCGATGCACTTGTGCGCCCCGCCACCGAAAGGCACCCAGGCGTAGCGATGAACCTTGTCCTCGTTGCGCGGGTCGGCGAACCGCTCGGGGTCGAAGGTCTCCGGCTTGGTCCATACCTCGGGCATGTAGTGGCTGAACCACGGCGACACCGAGACGAACGTATTGGCCGGGACGTAGTGCCCTAGCAGGTCCGTGTCCTTCACCGTCTTGCGCACCATCGACGGCACGGGCGCAGTCAGCCGCAGCGCCTCCTTGATGACCAGGTCCAACACGGTGAGCTCGTCCAGCGCATCGATCGACAGGTCCTCATGGGCGAGAGACTGTTCGCGCGCCTTCTCCTGCCACTCCGGATTCGCTGCGAGTGCAGCGAGTACAGCGGAGGTCGTGATCGTCGTCGTGTCGTGCGCGGCCATCATCAGGAAGATCATGTGATTGACGACGTCGTCGTCACTGAACGTCGCGCCGGCGTCTGTCTCGACGTGGCACAGCGCGGAGAACAGGTCCTCGGTCTCGTTGGCCCGCTTCGCCGGCAGCTTCGTCCGGAAGTAGTCCTCGAGCACCTTGCGGCCCTCGAGCCCGCGGTGCCAGCGCAGACCAGGTACGTCGGCGCGGATCACTGATGTGCCGGCCCGCACGGTGTCGATGAAGGCGGTCTGCAACTTGGCGTCGTCCTCGCCGGTCGAGTCCCCCATGAAGATGTGGGTCGCGATGTCGAGCGACAGCCGCTTCAGCGTCGGGTAGGCGAACATCCGACCCTCGGTCGGCCAGCCGGCCACGTCCTTCGAGACGAGCTCGTCGGTCCGTTCGAGGTAGCCGGTGAGCCTCGGCCGGGTGAAGGCTTCCTGCATGATCCGGCGGTGCAGCAGGTGCTCGTCGAAGTCGAGCAGCATCAGCCCGCGGCGGAAGAACGGACCGATGAACCACTCCCAGCCCGACTGCGAGTACGCCTTGTCGGCGTTGACCAGCACCGACTGCGTCGCGTCGGGACCCAGCGCCATGACCAGGTCGAGTCCGAGCGACTTGATCCAGGTGACCGGTCCGTACTGGTCGTACACCCTGCGCGTGAAGTCGGGGCCGCCCAACATGAAGCTGAAGGTCGAGCCGACGAGCGGAAAGCCCTTGTTACCGGGAACCGGCTCGAGAGTCGACTCGGCCGGCGGCACGGCGAGCGGTCGTGGGCGCTGCGAGACGCGGTCGAGGCTGACGCTCAGGCGGCTGGCGCCCGGAAGCGCTGCCGGCCGAACCTTGTCCGGGTGCTTCCAGGTAGTCGAGACGGTTGCGTCGCTCACGCGGCTGCCTCCATGGTCGCAACGTCTACGCCGAGGGTGAATGCGGTCTCGGACACGGGCACCTCGTCCTTCTCCGGGAAAGTCCGCAGCACGTGGCAGCGCTTCGGCCTGTAGCTGGAGTGGATCAGGAAGTGCACCCACTCGTAGGTGAGAAACATCCCATAGGAGACGACGAGCCAGGTGAGCGCGAGCCGCCAGTCGAACCCCGGCTGCTCGTCGCGCAACGACGCGGGACCAGCCTCGGTGATCGCCACGCCCGATTATGCGACGGATTACTCGGTGCGGGAGAACATGGCACAGGCGATAGCGAGTAGACCGAGCCCCACGCCGAACACGACGATCACGTCGAGCCATCCTGGGACCGGCCACCCAAACCAGGTGAGGCCATGAAAGAGCAACCGGGTCGGGCTGTTCTGCGGCAGGTTGCGAACGACGAGGGTGCGCGACGCCGTCACGGCGTAGCTCAGCGGGTTGTACCGGGCGACGATGTCGAGCCACCGCGGTGCCTGCGGACCAAGTGGGAACAGCGAACCCGACAGAAAGCTCAGCGGCAGCAGCAGCATGTTGATCAGCGGCATCACCGTCTGAACGCTCTTGACTCGCGCGGCGAGTACCAGGCCAAACGCAGTCATCGTGAACGACGTTGCGAACACGATGCCGAGCAGGCCAAAGAGCAAACCGACGTGGTACGGCACGTGGACCGTCCCGGCGAGCGCGATGATCAGGATGCTCTGAACCGTCGCGATGGTCGCGCCACCGAGGCACTTGCCGATCACGATGCTCGACGACGAGATCGGCGCGACGAGCATCTCGCGCAGAAATCCGAACTCGCGGTCCCACACGATCGAGATCGCCGAGAACACCGCCGTGAACAAGACGCCAGTGATGATCACGCCCGGAAACAGGAATGTCTTGAAGTCCGCGCCGCCGGTGCCACCGCTGACCGCCGATGACAGCCCCGCGCCCAACACGAACAGAAACAGCAACGGCTGTAGCAGCGTCGAGACCAACCGGGCCTTGTCACCCCAGACCCGGCTCATGTCACGCAGCCAGACGATCCATACGGCGCGCAACTCGTGAGTGAAGCCACTTCCGGCAGCCGCCACCGGAGCAACGTCGTGTGAAGTCGCAGTCATCGTCATCGGCTCATCGCCTGCATCCAGCGTCGCCCGGTGACTGCAGGCTCGTCGCCGATCCGGCGGCCGGCGTGCGCCATGAACACGTCATCCAGCGTCGGCCGAGACACGCTGACCGAGGTCACCGAGATCCCGATTCCGAACAGCTTCGGCACGAACCCTTCACCGTCAGGCACGCTGACCAGCAACGCGTTGCCGTCGACGGTCGCGTCGACCTTCAACCTCTTCTTGATCGTCAGAATCGCCGCGTCGTTATCTGCAGTGACGACCCGGACCAGGTCATCTCCCACACCGGCCTTGAGCTCAGCCGGCGTCCCCAGCGCCACGATCGTTCCGTGGTTGATGATCGCGATCCGGTCGCATCGCTCGGCCTCGTCCATGTAGTGCGTCGTAAGGAAGACCGTGATGTCCTCACGTCTACGAAGCTCGTCGACATAGCCCCACAGGTCCTGCCGTGACTCCGGGTCCAGCCCGATCGTCGGCTCGTCGAGGAACAGCACCCGCGGCGAGTGCAGCAGGCCACGAGCAATCTCGAGGCGGCGCTTCATCCCACCGGAGAACGTCCGCACGGGTGAGGTCTTACGGTCGGCCAGGCCGACGAGATCGAGCACCGAGTCGACCCGTGCCGCAACCGCGCGTCGTGGCATGCCATAGATCGCGGCATGGAATCTGAGGTTCTGTTCCGCGGTCAGGTACTCATCGAGCGTCGGCTCCTGAAATACGAGACCGATCTGCCGACGTACAGCGGTCCGCTGTGTTCCGACGTCGAGCCCGGCGACCGTCGCAGTTCCCGCGGTCGGCTTCACGAGCGTGCAGAGGATCTTGATCGTCGTCGACTTACCGGCGCCGTTAGGGCCAAGGAAGCCGAAGACCTCGCCGGGAATGACATCAAGATCGATGCCGCGCACCGCTTCGATCTCGCCGTACCGCTTCACAAGCCCGCGAACCGTCACTGCCGGCTCAACCGCAGCCTTCTTGGCCACCCTTACCCGTGCCACGTACTGGTCCCCGATTCACTAGCCCCGGTCACGTTACCCGCGGTGCGACACTGCGTTGATGGCAGTGGAGATCGCGCGGGTGTACGACGTCCGCGGTGCCGATCCCGCCAACGGCTTCCTGATCGATCGGCTGTGGCCGCGTGGCCTCGCAAAGGCGGATGCACCCTTCCAGGAATGGCTACGCGACATCGCGCCGACGCCCGATCTCCGCAAGTGGTACTCCCACGAGGTCGACAAGTACGACGAGTTCTCGCGTCGCTACCGACTGGAGCTCACGACCGGCGAACCGGCTCGGCTATTGGCATCACTGCGTGAACGAGCAACCTCGAGCAACATCGTCCTGCTGACCGCGACCAAGGACCTGGAGCACTCCAGCGCAGTGGTCATCCGTGACCTGCTTCGATCTCCCTGAACCGCACCGCGACCTTGCTCGCCTTGGTCCCGAGCTGGACCGTGAGATGCAGCCGGCCCTGCTGATCGCTGACCACCGTCTGCTTGTCGTTGCTGATCGTCACGGCGTTCGTCGCGCCCGGTTCGGTGTACCGCGGCGTCACGACAGTTGCGGTGCCTTCGCCACCGAGGTCGAAGCCGGTGTCGTCCGCGCGGCTGATCTTGGCGAAAGCCAGCGCCTCGGGCCGTTTGATCCTGACCGTCCAGCCCCACTGCGACCACTGCGGGTTGATCGTCAGGTAGCTGGTGCGCTTCGGTGTCGCCGGCGGGTGAGCGAAGGTCGCCATCAACGTCGGGATGAACTTCTTGAAGTCCCGAGCCCAGTACGGCCAAGTGTGGGTGCCCCTGCCGTAGTCGTAGACGTAGGCCGTCATGTGCGCCTCTTTGAGGTGCTTGACGAACAGGTCCGTCGAGATGTGGGTCAAGCTCTCGATCGTCCCGGAGCTGACATAGCCGCCGGGGTTCGTCACCGGGTCGTCGTACTGGCCGGGCAGTCCGTTGGCCGTCGCGAACCACAGCTTGATCGGCCGAAGGTTCGTGATCAGTCGGGCCGGGTCGTGGCCTTCCCAGTTGATCTCGTCGCTGATGTGATTGCCGAACGGCGCGTTCGCCTCGACACCGTTGAGCCCCACCATCGTGGCGCCGATGACGGCCTCGGCCCCGAGGCGCGCCTCGAGGTCGCGATCGATCTCGGGAGCGCCGGAGAACGCCGCCTGCTGCACGAACAGATCGGGGTGCCGCGCCGCAAGCTCTGTCGCGCCATAGCCGCCCATCGACAGCCCGGCGACGGCCCGGCCCTGACGCGAGCGGATGGTGTCGAGGTTCGCGTCGACCCACGGGATCAGCTCGTGGATGTCGTACGTCTCCCACTGCGACGGCCCGAGCGCGGTCTTCTGGTCGACCCAGTCGGTGAACCAGCTGCCGCCATCGCCGTCAAAGCCGATGTCGGAGCTGACGGTGATCAGCCGGTACGGCGCGGTCGTCTTCGGTGCATCACCGACGGTCATCCAGTCCGAGCTGTGACCGCTCGTACCCGGGAAGAGGTAGAGCACCGGATACGGCTCGTCGGCGTGCGGCTGGTAGTCGATCGGCAACAGAATCCGGACGTTGATCGGCCGCGCCAGCGCCTTCGGCACGATCGTGACCGAGAGCTGTCGGGCGTCGATCACCTTGACGCTCCTGACGGTGATCCCGTCAGCGCTGTGCATCAGGACGACGTCGCCGTGCGCACCTGAGGCGATGTGAGCAGGCGATGCGCTCGAGACGCCGGCGATCGCGGTCGTCGCCGCTAAGACGGTGCCGGCCGCGAGGATTCGCCATCGCCTCATGAGGCATCGGGGAGATAGATACCGGTGCCCTTCGGGACGGGATGGGTGGCCGGACCGTCCTTGGTCGTGTCGACCTTCGCGTAGGACCAGACCCCCTTGTAGCCGTCGTGGCTGGTCATCCCCTTGCAGCCGTGGCGCAGGTCCTCACAGTCGAAGCGCTCTTCGTCCGGCGCGTGAATGTCCATCCGGGACCGGTAGTAGAAGCTGAACATGTTCGCGTCATGGAAGGCATCGATCTTGGCTTCGACCGGGTCGTGCTGCCAACGCGTGGTCACCAGCCGGTCATACGCCGAGGCGTGGTGTTTGACGTAGTAGTCGAACCACGCGTCGGTGTACCAAGCGACCATGTCGGGGCCGTAGAGCGAGGCGCCGAACGCCGGGTTCGGGATGAACGAGAAGTCCAGGTGGCTGCCGCCACGGATCACGATCTGACCGGAGTCCACGTGATCCTTGGAGTAGATCAGCGACTCGATGTCCTTCGCGTTGTAGTTCGGCAGCGAGGTGTGCGGAGTCGGCGGTAGTCCGTAGTCCGCGGACATCCCGAGTCCGGGCACGTGGATCTTCGCGGTACGCCGGTCGGCCGCATCGACGCAGCCCTTCTCGGCCTCCCCGCCACTCGCTTGCGGTGCGCCGAGGTTGTCCCAGGCGACGACCGCCTTCACCCGCTTGTCCCACTGCGCGATGTAGGAGACCGCCGCCGCGCCGTAGGAGTGACCGGCGATCCCGAGCTCCTTGGAGTTCAAGATGGTCCAGAACGGGTTGTACGCCGCATCGAAGCCTGCCTTCACCCGCGAGTCTTGGTACGCCGAATGGCTCGTGCCGCTGTTGCACGATGCGACGGGCTCGTAGGGGTGCGACGGAGTCGAGAGGAAGAAGTTGATGGCGTCCTCGGTGCCGTCGAAGAACGGGCGACCGTCGGTCTGTGCAGGGACACCTTCGAGCACGTCCTTGCCCTGGCCAAGAGTGTCCGACTGTCCTTGACCCTGCGGGTCGAACGTCATCACGACGTACCCGTCCTTGGCGAGCGCCTGCGCCGCGAACCAGTACATCTGCTCATCGGCCTGCACCGAGCCGTCAGTGATGACCACGCCGGGGCGCTTCGCCGGACCGCTTCGGGTCGCCCATACATGACCGGACAGCTGCGCGCCGTTTCGAGCGGTGAACACAAAAGGCCGGACGATGCCGTCGCCGTTGGTCTCCCAGTCGTAGAGCCGGGTGTCGCCCGCGCACGCGTCGAGGCCGTTCCAGCACAGGTCCGACACGAACTCCCGCTGGGGATCGTGCAGCTCGATCTGCGCGGCAGCGGCGGCGTTCTGCGCGCCGATCAGCCGAAACTGAACCTGATAGCCGGGCTGGAGATAGAGGCTTTGCCGCTCGAGGACGTTCGAGTAGTCCTCTGCTTCGACCGCGAGGTTGAACGAGGTCGCCCGGTCTTTCGGCTCGCCACCTCCCGCGACCGCGCCGGCTGACACTGCAGGTGCGGCGACGGAGAAAGCGATCGCAGCCGTGGCCAGCCAGATCGAGCGACGAGACCTCATGAACCATTCCTTCGACGCTTGCGTCCGTCACCCTCCCAAGCCCGACTACCGTGCGCCTGGTGAAGGGCATGATCGCTGTCCCCGGCGGGGAGTTCGTCATGGGCAGCGACACTGCCTACCCGGAGGAGCGGCCGGCTCACCCGATCAGCGTGGACACGTTCTTGATCGATGAGCACCCAGTGACGAACGCGGAGTTCCGCAGATTCGTGAAGGCGACGGGCTGGGTCACGACTGCCGAGAAGTCACCCGATCCGCAGGACTTTCCAGGGGCAAGCGCCGCCGACCTGGTCGCAGGGTCGTTGGTCTTCATGCAGAGCGACGGACCAGTGCCGCTCGACGACTGGCAACGCTGGTGGCGATGGGTGCCGGGAGCGGACTGGCGTCATCCGCGCGGCCCCAGCAGCACGCTGGACGGACTGGACCGACACCCGGTTGTCCATGTCTCCTTCGAAGACGCGACGGCCTACGCCGACTGGGCCGGCAAGTCGCTGCCGACCGAGCAGCAGTGGGAGTACGCAGCGCGCGCCGGTAGCCCGACATCGACGTACTCCTGGGGCGAGGAGCTCCGGCCTCGCGGCCGGGCGATGGCGAACATCTGGCTCGGCGAGTTCCCTTGGCGCAACGACGATTCGCGCCACCCGTTCACCTCTCCGATCGGGTCCTACCCAGCGAACGCCTGGGGCTTGGTCGACATGATCGGCAACGCCTGGGAGTGGACCACCTCACCGTGGACCGACACCCACGACGACTCCGCCGGCGCCGAGTCCATCAATCCATGCTGCGGCGGGTCGACGCTCACCGAGGGCGACCGGCGCACGATCAAGGGCGGCTCGCATCTGTGCGCGCCGTCGTACTGTCAGCGCTACCGGCCACCGGCTCGACAGGGTCAGGCGGTGCGCAGTACGACGAGCCACATCGGCTTCCGCTGCGTCATCAGCGGGTCGTCCTAGTAGGCGTGGGCTGCGCCGGTCACCGCAACCCATACGTCTTGCCCGACACGCAACAGCAGCTCGCCACCGACTCGCACGAGGACCGAGTCGGACGACTCACGAAGCGTCACTCTCGCTACGGCATCGTGCCCGTAGAAGGTCACCTCCTCGACCGTCGCCGCGACGCTTCCCTTCGAGGCTTCGAGATGCACGGCGAGCTGCTCGGGCCGGATGACGAGCTGACACGGGCCATCCGGTGGTCGAGCCTCCCCCGCGCGTAGCTTCACCGCCCCGAGGGCGCAGTGGCCGCGGCCACGCGAGACCCGCCCGGCCATGACGTTGAGTTGCCCGATCGCCGCCGCCGTGGTCATGTCCGGCGGGTCGAGGTAGAGCTCGCGCGGTGACGCGTAGGCCACGATCTGGCCGTCACGCAGCACCGCGATGTGGTCCGCGAGCGACATGGCCTCGTCCTGGTCGTGGGTCACCAGCACCGCGGTCGTTCGGGTCTCACCGAGAATGCGCGCGATATCCTGACCGAGGCTCTGCCGCAGCGACGCGTCCAGCGAGCTGAACGGCTCGTCGAGCAGCACGATCTCCGGATCGGTCGCAAGGGCACGCGCCAAGGCCACCCGCTGCTGCTGGCCGCCGGAGAGCTGATGGGGAAAGCGCGCGTCGAGTCCGGACAAGCCGACCAGCTCGAGCAGCTCCGCTATCCGCTGCTGGTTGAGCTTCGCGCTCTCTCGCCTGGTCAATCCGAAGCCGACGTTCGCTGCGACCCGCAGGTGCGGAAACAGCGCACCGTCCTGTGGCACGTAGCCGACCTTGCGCTGCGACGCGGGCACCGCGCGACGTCCGTCGTCGACTACCCGGGAACCGATCCGGATAGTGCCGGCATCGGCGCGCTCGAGCCCGGCGAGCAGCCGCAGCAGCGTTGTCTTGCCGCTCCCCGACGAACCGAGGACAGCGGTGATGGTCGCGTCCGGTACGACGAAATCGAGGTCGTGGAGCACCGGCGCCGCGCCGTAGCGCTTCGCGACTCCTGACAGCTCGAGGACGCTCATCGCTGCGTATGTCCTTCGCGGTCGAACCACAGTCCGAGCAAGGCACCCGGCACCACGGCGAGCAGCACGATCACCAGAGCGTAGGGCGCGGCTGCGCCGTAGGCGACCTCACGTTGGAAGGCCCAGAACTGTGTCGCCAGGGTCTGCACACCGATCGGCGCCAGCACCAAGGTCGCCGTCAGCTCGGTAACCGCCGTGAGGAACACGAGGCAGAAGCCGGCGAGCAAGCCCGGCGCGATCAACGGGAGCGTCACGCGCATGAAGACGTAGAGCGGACCTCGTCCCAGCGATCTTCCGACATCAGCGAGCCGGGCCGGCGCCTGCGCGACCGACGTGCGTACGCAGACCAGTGCTAGCGGGAAGTGCATGATCGCGTAGGCCGCAACGAGCAGCAGACCGGTCTGGTAGACGCGGAAGAAGTAGTGCGTCGCGAAGAAGACCAGCGCAAGCGCGATGACGACACCGGGAACGGCCTGCGTCACGTAGGTGGCGCGCTCCACCACTACGCGGGTCCGGGTCGCCCGACGGAACGTCAACATCGCGACCGGCACGGCGAGTACCACCGCGGCCAGCGCACCCCAGGCGCTGTAGCGCACCGTCGTCCAGGTCGCCGATGCCAGCGTCGATGCCGCCGGCAAGGTGGTGTGCTGGCTCTGCGCCATCCAATAGATCAGCGTGCCGATCGGGACCGCAACGCAGAGCCCGCACAGCGCCAACAGCGCGAGCCCGATCGGCAGGTGCCACCAGGTGCGTCGACGTACGACGGCAGCCCGGCGAGGTGCGGCGGTCGACACCTGCCGGCGCGGAATCGCACCGTCGATCCCCAGCACGAGCAGACCCAGCAACACCAGGGGCACCGCGAGCGCGCCCGCTGCCTGCGAGTCGAACTGGAACTCCGTGAAGATCTCGGTGGTGAAGGTCTGGAAGCGCAGGATCTCGAACGCGCCGTACTCAGATACCACCGTCAGGATCACGAGCACGCAGCCGCCAAGCACGGCCGTACGAATCAACGGCAGGGTGATCCGGATGAAGGTGCGTACCGGCCCGATGCCCAGGCTGCGCGCCACGTCCTCCATCGCCGGATCGGCCCGCCGCAACGCGGCGGCGACCGGAAGGTAGACGAGTGGGTAGGTGCCCAGCGTCATCACCAACGTCGCGGCGAACAACGGGTTGAGCGTCGGGTCGATGGTGTGCCACGCATAGCCGACGACGAAGTCCGGAATCGCGACAGGCATCACGAGCAGGACGGTCCAGATCCGGCGCCCAGGCAAGCCGATGCGTTCGGTGCACCAGGCCGCGGCAACCCCGATCACCGCCGCAAAGGAGACCACGAGCGCGGACAGCTCGACCGTGTGCCGGAGCAGCAGCCAGGAGCGCTGGCGGAACAGCACCTGGTGGATCTCGGTCCAACCGGCGCTGTGTGCGTCGATGCCCAACAGCACCAATGGTGCGAGCAAGAGCGCGGCAATCAGTACGCCGACCGCAAGCGTGACCCGACCTGAGTGGGCACGCCGACGACGCGGCATCGCCGATCGAGGCGAGGCCGGCGCGAGCAGGTCGGCGGTCATTGCGTCCTGCTAGAGCAGGCCGACCTGTTGCAGCAGGCGCTTCGCGTCGAGTCCCGTGCCGAGGTCGGCGGGGGTGAAGTCGGTCGGCTCCAGCGTGTCGAGCGGCGGCAGTTCGGAGCTCGCGGCAACGCCAGGGTGGATGGGGTACTCGAAGCTGTCGCTATTGGCAAGGATCTGCTGGCCAGCGCTACTGACGATGAAGCTCAGAAACGCTTGCGCGGCTGCCTGGTGCGTGGAGGACTTCAGGATCGCTGCGCCAGAGATGTCTTCGACGTACCCGGGGTCGCGGGGTGCGAAGAGCGCAAGCTTCGCGTGGAAGTTGCTCGCGCCCACCTCAGCCTGCGCGCGGTAGAAGTAGTAGTGGTTGATCAGGCCCATCGCCGCGGTGCCGCTATTGATGTCGGCGGTGATCGTCTCGTTGTCCGGCACGTTGTCATCGGATCCGGCGTTCGACTTGATGCCCTGCAACCAGGCAACGGCGGCAGCATCGCCCTTTGACTTGGCGATCGAGGACACGATCGGCCAGAAGTCGGTCTCGGCCGGCGCGAGCTCGAGATCACCCTTGTATTTCGGGTCGGCGAGCTGCAGCACAGAGGTCGGTAGCTCCGAGGCGGAGATCTTCGCCGGGTCGTAGATCAACGCGCTGATCCGCGCGGATACACCGAGCCAGTCGCCGTTGGTCGCGCTGTCCTGCTTCGGGACCGAAGCAAGCGCCTTCGCATTCACTGGGGCGAGCAGCCCAAAGCCGTCGAGCTGCTGCAACCAGTTGGAGTTCTCTGTGTAGAAGACGTCGGCCGGCGAGTGGCTGCCTTCCTGCTCGATCTGCGCAGTGAGCACGTCCTCGTCGTCGTCCTTCACCCGCACCTTGATGCCGGTCTGCTTGGTGAAAGCTGCAATCAGCGCGTTGGTGGTCTGCTCGTGCTGTGCGTTGTAGAGAGTGATCGTGGTGCCGGCGAGGCCGCCCTGGCCTGACGACGGGGATCCGCCCGAGGACCCACCGCCACAGGCAGCGAGCGACATCCCCGCGAGTACCGCGACAGCACCGAACCGTGCCGGACGAGACAGTAGTGACGGTCGAGCTGACACCGATGACGCTCCTCACGCGTAACGCTGCTACCAAAACCAGCTACTCAGGTGAGGGTAACCTTACTTCGAATCCGCCGTCATGGCAGGGTGGCGGAATGGGCCGTCTCGTCTACTCCGCGATCTGCTCGCTCGACGGCTACGTCGAGGACGCCGCGGGAGCATTCGACTGGGCGGCGCCCGACGAAGAGGTCCATCGCGCGGTAAACCAGCGCGAACGGGCGATCGGCACCTATCTATATGGGCGCCGGATGTACGAGACGATGCGGGTCTGGCAGGACACGAGCAGCTTGCAGGACACCGCCGTCGTCGCGGACTACGGCGCGATCTGGCGAGGAGCCGACAAGGTCGTGTTCTCTCGCACCCTCACCTCGGTCGAGACGCCGAAGACCAGCCTCGTCACGGAGTTCGATCCCGCGGGGATCCGGGCCCTCAAGGCCGCGAGCGATCGAGACCTATCCGTCGGCGGCTCGGAGCTTGCAGCGACGGCTCTTGCTGCCGGGCTCGTCGACGACGTCCAGCTGCTCATGGTGCCGGTGACGGTCGGCGGCGGGAAGCCGGTCTTCCCGATCGGGCTACGAACCGACCTCGAGCTGGTCGACGTACAACGCTTCCGCGGCGGCACCGTCCGCCTCGACTACCGGACCCGCGTCGGGTAGGGACTAGCTCACCTCAGGTGAAGGCGCCGACGCGGCGATGAAAGCGCCACACCTCGCCGTCACGGCAGAGCTCGTCGGTATAGCGGCCGGTGAGCATGACGCCCCACGCCCCATCTCGCTTGATCAGAAACGCGAAATCACTGACCGCGGTCGCCTTGTCGGCTGACCATTCGGTGACGTGCGTGCCACTGACCATGTGCCGCTGGGGTGCCTTCGGCTCGACGCGCGCGTAGGCCGCACGCAGTGCTTCGTGTCCCTCGTGGGCACCGAGGCCAGGGATGTCACAGCTCCCGTCGGCGCAGTAGGTCGCGACGGCGTCGTCGGTCCGGCCATCGTCGACGGCGTGGTTGTACTGCGCAATCGCGGTCATGACACCCGCGAAGACCTCTCCGAAGCTCAGCTCTGCGCTCATCGCGGGCAACTGTAGCGAGGCTGTACCGATCGGTACACTCGCTCGCCATGACAGAGGCCGAGGTCGACGTACTGATCGTCGGTGCCGGCATCACCGGGATCTATCAACTCTACCGCGCCCGCGAGGCCGGCTTCTCCGCGTTGCTGCTCGAGGCGGGTGACGGCGTCGGCGGGACCTGGTTCTGGAACCGCTATCCGGGGGCGCGGTTCGACTCCGAGAGCTACACCTACGGCTATCTGTTCTCCGAGGAGCTGTTCAACGACTGGGAATGGTCGGAGCACTTCGCCGGGCAGCCGGAGATCGAGCGCTACCTCAACCACGTCGTCGACCGCTTCGACCTCCGCCGCGATATCCGGCTCGGCGCGCACGTCACCGCGGCGACGTACGACGAGACGGCAGCGACCTGGACTGTGACGACGAATGACGGCACCACGACGAGCGCGCGATTCCTCATCGCGGCCACGGGCGTCTTGTCAGTGCCGTTCTTTCCGGATGTACCCGGCCGCGAGGACTTCGGCGGCGTACAGCTGCACACCGGACTGTGGCCAGCCGAGGCAGTCGACCTCACCGGCAAGCGGGTAGCGATCATCGGAACCGGGTCGAGTGGCGTTCAGCTCGTTCCCGCAGTCCTGGACGAGGTCGCCTCACTGACCGTCTACCAGCGCACCCCGAACTGGTGCACGCCGCTGAACAACTCCCCCATCACCGCGGAGGAGCAGACGCAGTTACGTGCCGACTTCGCCGCGATCAAACACACCCTCGACACCTCGCTCGCCGGGTTCCTGCACCCGCCCGGCGACCGAAAGTCCTCCGACGACTCGCTCGACGATCGGCTCGCGTTCTACGAGCAGATGTGGGCGAAGCCTGGCTTCGGCAAGATCGTCAGCCACTACCTCGACCTCACCTTCGACGAGGCGGCGAACGACGCGTGGTGTGAGTTCATGGCCGCGAAGATCCGCGGGCTTGTCGCAAGCCCCGCGGTCGCGGACCAGCTGATCCCGAAGGACCACCGATTCGGCGAGAAGCGCCCGCCGTTCGTCACCGACTACTTCGAGGCGTTCAATGACCCGAAGGTCTCACTCGTCAGTCTCGAGGCAACGCCGATTCTGCGGGTGATGCCCACCGGCATCGACACCGTCGACGGCTTTCAGGAGCTTGACGTCATCGTGTGGGCGACCGGATTCGACTTCGGCACCGGCGCTCTGTCACGGATAGGGATCGTCGGAGCAGACGGAGTAGCGCTCACCGACCACTGGGCCGACGGACCGTCGACGTACCTCGGGCTGCAGACCGCCGGGTTCCCGAACTTTTTCTTCCCCGGCGGTCCGCACGCCGCGGCCGGCAACAATCCGCGGTACAACGGCGACCAGGTCGACTTCATCACCGAGCTGTTGATTGCCGCGCGCGATCGAGCTGCGACCACGATCGAGGTCACGACCGAGACCGAGGACCGCTGGACGGCGATGATCGACCGCGCCGCGAGCCGGCCGCCGTCGTTCACGGAGAAGAGCTACTACTTCGGTACGAACGTGCCCGGCAAGCCGCGCAAGTACCTGCTCAACGCAGCCGGGCGGCCCAAGCTGCTCTCACTCATCGCGGAATCGAAAGCGCACGACTACGAGCCATTCGTGTTCGATGATCAGATCGGCAGGCCCGGCAGCAGCTGAGTGCCGGTGGTGACGGTGAGCTTCGGGAGACGACGCATCCTGACGCTGTAGTCATCCGTCACCTCGATGAGATGGATCACTGGCCGCGAAGTGAGCTTCGGCGTCGGGCCGCCGATCCGGCCGTTGAGCACCAGGCGAAGCGCGGAGATCTGCTTCGAATGCCAGCCGGCCGGCAGCTTGATCACAGTCCGCCCGTGTCCGCCCGTGTAGAAGGGGAAGGTCGTCGGAATGCCAGCTGTTTGCGCGTAGTCGTTGGTCCACCACGTCGCGTCGCCGCGCAGCTGCACACCGACCGCAACGGACTTCGTACCGGTCGCATTCACATCGAGGTCAACGATCAGGTACTGCGGATAGCCGCCAGCCAGCAGCGATCGGGGATCGCTGGACTCCACAGTGGTGCGAGCGACGTCCTGGTTGGAGATCCCGTACGTCCACGGATGCTCGTCCATGACGACCTCGCGGGCCTGCCCGTCTGCCGGCCCGGCGACCGGGACCTGCTGGAGGCGATATCCGGTGGTCTTGTACGGCGACATGTCGTTGTTGCCGGTCGCATCACGCAGCACGAGGTGGTCGCCCAAAGCAGCAGGAGTTCCGCTCGCCGGATAGGGCGCGTCGTACTCGCTGCCGATCGGAGGCGCGGGCAGCGCGTCGGGATAGAGCGGGAGCTTCTCGCAGCCGCAAGACAGGTAGGCCGCCTTCACGATCCGGCCGGATGGCGTCACGACCTCCTGGAGGACGGTCTCAACGTCGGTCATCCGTCCCCACAGACCCCACTCGTACGCCGGCACCGTTCCATCGCCGACGTCCTCACGGGTCCAGATGACGGTGTACGACAAGTCGGTGTCCTTGCCGTTCGCGTCCGGGTTCTGCGTCACGTCGGTGATGAGCTGCGCATCGCGCTGCGCAGAGCTGGTGCGGCCGTACATCACCGGGGCGTGGGTAAGCCCGAGGTATGCCGGACTGCTTCTCGGGACGACTCCAAGGCTGACGCCAAAGACGTCGACGACCGGCTCCGCGAGGTCGCTTGACCGCTTCGGATCGACCTTGACGATGACACAGTGCGAGCCGGTGCGCAGCCTGCCGACGTACCCCTGATAGACCGCCGGCTGCGCACCCTGGAACAGCACGATCTGCTGCGCGCCGCGACCGTCGACCTGCACATCAACGTCGACTGAGATCTTCGTCGAGCTGGCCCACGTCGTTCCCGGAGCGGACAGGGTCAGCGACACAATCCCCTCGCCGATGGCCGACTCGGACTCGCGGCCACCGCGGGCCTCTGCACAGCCAGCGCGCAGCGCCGCCACCTGCGGGTGGCGGACTGGGCCTTCGACATGCCGTTGCGGATGCGGATCAACGTACGCCGTAACCGACCAGCTACCTGGAGCCGATCCGACCAGGACGACCGGCTGCCGCGACGCTGCCGCCGCCACGTCTGCACCGAGGGCCATTCCGCCGGAGGCCACGACAAGGGTCGCCACAAGCAGACCGGATCGAAACTGCATGACCAAGGCTTCGCTACGCCCGGGCCAAGCCCTCCACCGACCGTCTCGCCTTATACAGCCTGCTTGCGACCCACGAGATGGAAGACCCGGCTGAGCTGGCGATACGGGTCGCGCTTGCTTGCTTCGAGCTCGACGGCAGCAGTCGCCGCGACCTGTGCTGCGTTGTCGGCGTCCAGCTCGGTCCCGGCGAACTCGAGCCAGTCGACGAACAGCCATACGCCGTACCACCGCACTGGCTCGACGCCATGGCTCGCGATGAGCTCGCTGACCTCCTCGACCGAGTCGGCCCGACCCCGCACACCAAGCACCCCGATCCCAGTCCGCTCGTCGAATGCCGCGAGCGCGTCGTTCCAGCGCTGCTCCATCGCCGGCTGGACCGCTGTGGCATTCGCGTTGCCGGTCATGATCGAGACCAGCCCGCCAGGCGCGACGCATCGGCAGAGCTCACCGACCAGCACCTCAGGATGCTCGAGATAGCCGAGCACGCCGTGGCACAGAACGGCGTCGAAACGTCTTCCATTCACTGCTTGATCGGCCTGCTCCCCCGACGCCTCCAACAACGTGACCCGACCTTGCGCTTCGTCAGGCAGCCGATCGAGGCGCGCTCGAGCATTGTCGAGCATCGCCGATGACGAGTCGAGCAAGGTCACGTCGTACCCGAGCTGCGCCAGCGGGAAGCACTGGTGGCCCGCGCCGCCACCGACATCGAGCACCGTCGCTGGCGGCTTCGGCAGATGTTCAAGCAGCTGCTGGTGCATCACGTACGTGCGGACGTAACCCTTGACGGTCGCGTACGCACCGTCCACGAACTTGTCGACCAAACCAGCCCAGATGTCGTCCGTCACGACCTCAACTATTTCCGGTCCATGTCTGCACAATCACAGTCGACCTAGTGCGGCTGACCGACGTGGGCCCACGGTCGTGCCGGCACCGGCGTGCAGCGGCACCTAATGCTCGGCCTGGAGCTCAGCGGACGATCGCGCTATGCGGTTGGTCCGCCGAAAGGCCCTCGGTCGGATTCTGGCCGAGTACGCCCGCTCGGCTTCACCTATGAGCCCGTCGGCGAAAGATGCATCGACGCTCTGGCGTCAGTGTGGCTGCAGAAGGGCAGCGCAAATCGCCAGCACGTACTTCGCTGCGCGGTTGTAGATCAGCATCAGGCGCGAGTCAGTGCTTGCTTGGCTCTAGGTTCTTCGGATCTCGACTTGGCCGGCTTTGTTGCGAGTGAAGGCCCAGGTCGTGTGGTGGGCGCACAGTGGTGGTGGGCGCACAGGTAGATGCCGTTGGCGAGATCGGTACGGCCGCCTCTGGCCCAGTGGTCTTCATGGTGTCGCGAGGACGCCGGCTGAGCGCTCACGGCGCAACGGGTCGCGCCCACGGGCGTTGCGTACCCGGGCTCGTTGCGCTCGGGCGCTCCTTAGTGTTGCGCCGCGAGTGCTCAACCTGTGCCCGGTGAGGCAGTCGCGGCAAGGACGATCGACCGCGTGGCGTCACCGGGCTGAAGGTCACGCCTGAGGTCCTCGAGATCGGTCGCGACCACGCACTGGGTCGGCTCACCTGCTGTCTCGGGAAGCCCACCGGCGTTCATGGCCATCCGGGCGAGCTCGACGAGCGCGTCGGCGCGACGCTTCCCGATGTGCCGATCATCGAGCTCACCGTTCTTGCCGGACAGCGAGGTGAGCGCGGTCCGAACGACTGCGGATTGGACCGGGCCGCGCATCGCTTCGAACCGGGTCATTCCCTGGAAGGTCTCAGTCAGCTTCAGCCAGCGGCCTTCGTACTGACGCGCCGCGCGTTCCTCGGCGGTCTCATCCAGGCACAGCCGGTCGGTCATCTCACGAAGCGTCCGGTTCAACGTTCCCGGGTCGCTGACCTTCGCGACCTTGACCAGCTCCCGCTCCGCGACCTCGCGGGTGTCCGCGTCGAGCTTGAGTAGGAAGCTCATGATCGCGGTGGCGTGGGAATGAGAGATTTCCCCGTCGCGCATCGCCTCGATCACGGCCGGGCGGGTGCTCCCGGCGCGGGCAACCCGCAGCTTCGACACCGCCTCGCCAGGTGAAAGCAGCTGCTCCTCGACCAACCAACCACGCGTCGACCGACCGCACTCCGCTGTGGTGGCGTGGCGACGGTCGATGATCTGCAGGTCTTCGGCGCCGATCCCATCCAGACGGCGCTTCGCTCGCAACAGCTGGGCGTGGCGATCCAGCAGAACACGGTCGGGCAGGCCGTGACGATCCTCAGCCGCGAGGGCATCGATCGCTGCATCGAGCAGATCGATCGCCGTGTCCCGCATGTAGGGAACCTACGACCGACCTACGACAGAATCGGGGCCGGATTCGTTGCAAATAAACCAGAAATCTTGTCCGCAGAACCAGATTCGATCTTGACAACTAGCTGTTGCTCGCACCCACCAGCGGGACCATCTGCGGCTCGGCACCCTGGAACATCGCGAGCAGCTCATCGCGAGTCGCGTCGGCCGAGCCGATCGACATCTTGAAGCCGTCCGCGGTCACGACGTAGCCGGTCTCCCATCCGGTCGACGGGTCCACGCCGATCCAGTACTGCGTCGTCGCGTCGTCACCTTGAACCGACTCGGCCGATGCGGGCACCGAGGTGATGACAGTCGCGACCATCGGGTGGTCGACAGAGGGCTCGGTGTAGCTCATCGTGAATCCAGCGAGCCGAATCTTGCGGGTGACGAGCTTCAGGTGCGGGTGCGCGGTGTGCTGCGGCCCGGCGACGTACGGCTGCAAGCCGCTGTGGACCTGCATTTGGCCAGGGCGGTCACCGCCCGAAGTCGCGACGACCGCCAGCGCCGCGGCGCCGACCACCGCGACAGCCGGCGCGACGTACATCGGCGTACGTGGACCCTTCGGCACTCGCCCGTCGTAGGCCAAGCCGTGGGTCGTCGCGTGGAACACGTCGGCAAGCTCTCGGGTCAGTTGGTCATCAGTGAGCATGCGAGGTCTCCTTGGTGTCGAGGATTGCGCGGAGCGCGACGAGCGCTCGCGAGGTCTGAGACTTGACGGTTCCGGTCGTGCAGCCGATCGCCTTGGCGGTGTCCTCGACCGAGAGGTCTTCGAAGAAGCGGAGCACCAGCACGGTTCGCTGTCCCTCGGGAAGCCCGGCGAACGCTGCGACCATGGCATGCCGGTCGAGCAGGTCGGCCGTCCCATCACAAGCCGTAGCAAGGTCGACCGACGCAGCCAGCGAGACCTCGGGCACCCGCCGGTCGAGCGCGCGCCAGCGATCCTTCGCGAGGTTGACGACGACGGCACGCGCATAGGCGTGGGGCTGCCGCCGTGCGGCGCGCCAATGACGAGCGGTACGCAGCAACGCGGTCTGGACCAGGTCCTCGGCGTGCCCTCGATCGCCGCACAGCAGATACGCCGTACGAACGAGGCGGGTGGAGGACTCACCGACGAAGGCCTCGAACGCCCGTCGCTCCGGCGTCGGGATCACCGACAGCACTCTGGTGTCACACCTAAGAGAACGCCGCCGACCTGAGAAAGGTTGTCGCGAGCGGACGACGCAATGACGAGCGATGGTCCTGCCACGCGCCAAGCACATGGTCGCTGAGCTGGCCCTCGATCCAGCCCATGCAGTCGGCGCCCCACAAGATCTCGGCACCGGCACGAGGTTGCTGCTCGACCAGGCCCGCGGCCAGCTCGTCCGCGGCGAGCTGCTGATGGTGGGCGTCGGCGACGACGTGGGTGTCGAAGAAGTGACACGCGTCCTGTGAGTAGCCGAGCCGCCGCAACCCGGCAGAGTAGGCAGCCATCGGAGTGACCGAGCTCATCTCAAAGGCGGCAAGATGCCCGACCAACGCCGCCACCCACCGCCGATGCAGACCAAACACCGATACGAGATTGACGGACGCGAGTGTCACACCAGGTAGGTAGTCCAGATACGCGCCGTACTGCGGATCGAGATCGAGCAGCGACAACGTCAGCGCAAAGAGATTCTGATGGACGTCGCGCTCCTCGCCATCGCCGTACTCGCCCCCTTGAATCTTTGCCAATGCGGCCTTCGGGCGACCACCGAGCCTCGGCAGGGCCCAGGTGTGCGGATCGGCCTCCTTCAGCTGCCAAGCGCTGCGGTGGACACACACCTCCCGGAGCTGGGTCTCAGAGGCTTCGAACTCGCAATAGTTGGACAACGACGGCCCGTCATCAGAGCCGGAATCGGTCCGGGCGCGCAAGGCGTCTGCGATGTCGATCGGCACCGGAGGCATCGGCACCTGCTGGCCGAGCGCATCGAGGAACGCCGCCTCGAACGTTCGTCGGGCGGCGAGCAACGACGGCTCCCACTCCCACTCGTCGACCACGCCCGCGAGCCCGCGGTAGTGCAGCTCGTACATGAGATAGAGCGCTAGCGCGCTGTCCTCGCCGGTGATCGGGTCGTCGGCGACCGCCGGCGGCCTACCGCAGTCGTGCGGCGGCTGGACCAGTACGTCGAGCAGCCACTCGGTCACCGGGCCGCGGGCTGACGGCAGCGCGGGAGGCTGGTACGACGAGGGCGCGGGCACGTCACCGTACGAGCGGAGGGTCCAGGTATCCATCTCCAACATCTGCCCGTAGCCAGTCGCGAGCAACCCCGCCTCCTCATACGCTGCCCAGGTGACCGACCTCGCGGCGCAGTGGCGCAATCTTGGCTCCTACTTCTCATGGACACCGGGCGATGACGTCGCTCCGGTCGAGGTGTTTCACGTCGAGGCCGGAGATCTGGCCAATCCCCCGCTGTTGCTGGTGCACGGCTTCCCGACCTGCAGCGCCGACTGGCAGGCGCTGGTCGATCTGCTCAGCGACCGCTACTACATCTGCGCGCTCGACTTCCCGGGATACGGGTTCTCCGACAAACCGAAGGGCTGGGGCTACAGCCTCGGGCGCGACGCGCACCTGCTCGACCACTACCTCGCGGAGATCCTCGGCATCGGCTCGGCCATCGTGGTCTCCCACGACAGAGGTACGAGCGTCTCGCTGCTTCACACGCTCAACGATGTCGCCGGCAAGACCAGGACGCATGTCGATCACCTGGTCCTCACGAACGGCAACATCTTCCTGCCGCTGTCGAACCTCACCGACTTCCAGCGACTGATCCTCAACCCCGAAACCGCTGCCTCCGTGCTCGAGGTGGTGACCGCGGACATGCTCGCGGTCGGGATGGGGCAGGCGACGTTCTCACCGCCTCGGGATGGGGCGGATCCCGAGATCGCCGCGCTCGCCGCGACGTTCGCCCACGCCGACGGTATGCAGGTGCTGCCCGAGACCGTGCAGTACCTCGTCGAGCGGTCCGAACACGAGACCGAGTGGCTCGAGGCGCTCGGTACGACGGACGTGCCCACAACCGTGATCTGGGGCATGAACGACACAGTCGCCCCTCCCCGCGTACCGCTGCACTCCTGGGACGACTTCCTGATGCTCAAGCCCGGCCGCAACCGCATCTATCTCGTGCCGGATGCTGGCCACTACCTGCAGAACGACCGACCTGATGCACTCGCGGCCGCGCTTCTCCACTCGTTCGACCCTGACAGCGACGGCGCTGCCGGGCCGCTCGAGCACGTCCCCGGCTCCCCCGTGCTCATCGACTCATCCCGCTCGAAGATGCCGAATAGCGCAGAGGTTCTTACGGGCACAACGAACGCCTGAGATGTTTGGCTAACCTGACACTCACGTCATAGTCGCCGCGGAGGTTCTGCCATGCCGATCATCGAGCCGATCCCGATCGAAGACCTTCCGCCGCGTTCACGCGAGATCATCGAAGGCGGCTACGCCGACGGTCTCTATGCGACCACGTTGCCCCTTCAGGTGTTTGCCTACAACAGCCAGCGTCTCGAGGCGACACACGCGAAGCGACTGGTGATGGGAGCCGGCAACCTGCTCGGCGGGCGCATCCTCGAGCTGCTGCGAATCCGCAGTGCGCAGCTCGGCGAGTGCCAGCCGTGTATGCAGTCGCGCAAGCACGACTCGATCACCGACGACGACGTGACGGCATGCCTGATCACCGAGGACCGCAGCGGCATGGACCCGCAGGAGCGGATGGCGCTGGAGTTCCTCGACCTGCTCTCGGCCGACCACCACGCGCTCGACGCGGAGTTCTACAAGTCGCTGTCCGAGGTGTTCACCACGGCGCAGATCGTCGAGCTCGGCTTCTCCTGCGCCGAGATGATGGGCACGCACCGCTTCGTGCACACCCTCGACATCTTCGGTACGGCGGAGCCGGCGCTTCCGTTCTCCCCCGACCAGATCGACAGCCGTCACGAAGCGAGCCCCGTCACCGTATGAGCAGCACGGTCTTCGTCACGGGGGGAACCGGGCAGACCGGCGCCAATCTCTGCGAACAGCTGATCGAGCGCGGTGACGAGGTCAAGGCGCTTGTCCGCAACCCGGACGAGGCCACCGCTCTCGCGGCCATCGGGGTCGAGTTGGTGCAAGGCGACATCACCGACGCAGATGACGTCCGTCGCGCATCGAAGGGCTGTGATGCCGCTATTCACAGCGCGGCGTTGCTCGGTGGCTCCAGCCAGGACATCAACGACTTCCGGGCGGTCAACTACGACGGCACGGTCAACGTCCTCGACGCCGCCCAGGCCCACGGGATGCGTCGTGTCGTTGCGCTGAGCACCGGCACGTTCTTCGACATGTCAGCGCCAGGACCGCGCGAGCTCGCGCATGTCCTCGACAATCCACCTGACGATCCCTACACCGTCACCAAGCTCGAGGCGTTCCGCGAGGTCCACCGTCGTGCCGAGGCAGGCGACGACGCATTGACCTGTCACCCCGGCGCTATCTACGGACCCGGGCTGGTCGTCGACCGGGCCCTACACCGCACCAGCTTCAACCGCGTCCTGCTCGCGGCCATCCGCGGCAAGATCACGGCGTACCTCCGCTTCCCGGTCACCTGGGTCGCCGGCGGCGACGTCGCGTCGGGATCCATCGCCGCGCTCGACAAAGGTGTGGCGGGCGCGCGCTACTGGCTGACCGGCCGGCCCGAGGACGAGCTGAGTACGGCGGAGGGCTGCAACGTCGCCTGCGAGCTCGCGGGCGTCGAGCACCGCGTGGTCGACCTCGATCACCGCACCGCATCGCCCGAGGAGCTCGAGATGTTCGGGCCGACCCTCTACGCGATCGCGGAGGCCGCGGCGGGCAGGACCCGCAAACCGAGCGAGGGCGAGAGCCTGACCCACTCCGCACTCGGCTATCAGCCGGTCAGCATCACCGAGGGCATGACGCGCTTCGTCGCCTGGTTGCGGGACATCGGCAAGCTGTGAGCTCTCTGGACGGTCGAGTCGCCATCGTGACCGGTGGCGCTCGCGGGATAGGCGCCGGTGTCGTCGCCAACCTCGCCGCCGAGGGTGCATCCGTCGTCATCGCGGACATCGACGAGCCCGGCGCACACGCAGTGGCTAACTCCGTGAAAGCCACCGGCGGTGAGGCAACAGCGATTGCAGTTGATCTTGCCGAGGAGGCAAGCATCCTCGCGCTGGTGTCGGCGACAGTCGAGCAGTACGGCTCGATCGACATCCTCGACAACAATGCCGCGCTGACCGACTCAGGCGTACTCGCCGAGGACATCGAGGTCGCGGCGATAGACGCCGACGTCTGGGACCGAATGTTCTCGGTCAACCTGCGCAGCCAGTTCCTGATGGCCAAGCACGTTGTGCCGCACATGCTCCGCGGCGGACGTGGATCGATCATCAACATGTCGTCGGGCGCCGCGATGAAGGGCGACCTGATCCGTACGGCCTACAGCGCGTCGAAGGCCGGGATCGAGTCGCTGACCCGCTCGATCGCGACGCAGTACGGCCGCTCCGGCGTACGCGCGAACACGATCGTCCCAGGGCTCATCCTCACAGACGCAGCGCGCGCCGGCATCCCGGCCGACATGCTCGCCCACTACACCGCGAAGACGCTCACGCCGTTCGTCGGAGGCCCGCGCGACGTGGCCGCGCTAGTCCGCTTCCTGGCCTCCGACGAGTCGCTCTACATCACCGGTCAGACGATCGTCATCGACGGCGGCATGTCCGCGCACTCCGCAACGCTGCCGGGTCTGAGCCTCGACACGTAGCCAAGCGGTCAGTGATGCAGCCGGTGCAGCGCCTCGTCGACGTGATGGTGACGGCACCGCCAGCAGAGGTCCCCATCGTTCGCCGGCGTCAGCTTCGTGTGGCCGCAACCAGCGTGGCGCGGTCCGCTTCGAGAGCTCGCGACGCTGGCCAGCCCCAGCCACTCCATGTAGAGCGAAACCGCAAGGAACACGCCTGCAAACACCACGATCACGGCCAGCAGCGGGTCCATCATCGACCGCCTCTCCTCAATACGTGCATAATGCATGTATGCCCCTCGCAACGGTACGCCGAACCTGCGGGCAGCGGTAGTTGCGAGCCAAACCCTCCCGTCCGCCTGTCGCGGACGAGCTCACCGACGCCGCACTCGGCTTGAGCCGCGCCTTGGTCGGGATCGCCCTACGGTCGGTTTCGGAACAGTCGGATGACCTGACGCTGGTCCAGTTCCGCGCGCTCGCCACACTGAGCGATCACGGCAGTCAGCGGGTTG
The DNA here is from genome assembly GCA_036267875.1 of Mycobacteriales bacterium. GTDB lineage: Bacteria > Actinomycetota > Actinomycetes > JAFAQI01 > JAFAQI01 > DASZTV01. The sequence goes on along the minus strand of DATAVE010000113.1, from coordinate 50,558 downwards.
CTGATCTCGCAGCGCGACTCGGAGTCAACAGCTCGACCGCCACGCGGACGGCGACTCGATTGTTGCGAAAGGGCCTGATCGTCCGGGCTTCGGACAGCACCGACCACCGCGCAACCTTGCTGGAGATCACCGACGATGGGCGATCTGTCGCACGAGCCGTCACCACACGGCGGCAGGCGGCGATCGCCCGCATCGTCCGCCGCATCCCGGCCGAGCGTCGCGACCTGATGGTCGAGGCAATGCAAGCCTTCACCGCGGCTGCGGGCGAGGGGCCCGAGCAGGATTGGACGCCAGGTTGGACGGGGTAGCGGCCGATCCTTCACCGGAGCCTCTCGACCAGGCAGCGTCTGAGGTAAGAGATGTCAGTCACCTCGGCGATTTCAGCGCCACACCACGCCTGCTTCTGATCGCGGCGCTCGCGCTCCCGATCGGCGCAGTGAGCGCCTGCGTGTCCTGGGCGCTGCTCAGGCTGATCGGCCTCATCACGAATGGTGTGTTCTACCACCGGCTCGCTACGCCACTCGTGGCTCCGGACAGCCATCACCACAACCCTGCGCTGATCCTGCTCGCGCCCGTCGCCGGTGGGCTGGTCATCGGGCTGATGGCCCGCTACGGCTCGGAGCGGATTCGCGGTCACGGGATGCCGGAGACGATCGAGGCCATCCTGATCGGCGGCAGCAAGATCCAGCCGCGCGTCGCAGTGCTCAAACCCGTCGCCTCCGCGATCGCGATCGGCACCGGCGGCCCATTCGGCGCCGAAGGCCCGATCATCATGACGGGCGGCGCGATCGGATCACTGTTCGCGCAGTTCCTTCATCTGACTGCCGACGAGCGCAAGACCCTGCTCGTCGGCGGCGCCGCAGCGGGGATGGCCGCGACGTTCAACACTCCGCTCGCAGCGGTGCTCCTCGCAGTCGAGCTGCTGTTGTTCGAGTGGCGACCACGCAGCTACGTCCCGGTCGCCTCGGCAGTCGCGGTCGCGACCGTGCTGCGCCGCCCCCTGCTAGGGGGCGGCTTGCTGTTCCCGGTGCACGGCGCGCTGCACGTCACGACGGTCAGTTATCTCTTGTGCGTCGTCACGGGGATCGGGTCAGCCCTGCTCGCCGTGATCGCAACTGCACTGGTCTATGCCTCGGAGGACGGCTTCCGGCGGCTCCCGATCCACTGGATGTGGTGGCCCGCGATCGGCGGACTGATCATCGGGATCGGCGGGCTGATCGTGCCGCAGACCCTCGGGGTCGGCTACAACGTCATCGACGCAGAGCTGACCGGTTCGATCGGCCTGGGGCTCGTTGCGGGCATCTTGGTCGTCAAGACGCTGATCTGGTCGTTGTCTCTCGGGTCCGGTACCTCCGGCGGCGTACTCGCACCGATGTTCATGATCGGCGGGGCGTTCGGCACGATCGAAGCTCACATCTTCCCGACCGTCGGACCCGGCTTCTGGCCGCTGGTCGCCCTGGCAGGTGTGCTCGGCGGCGTGATGCGATCACCGTTCACCGGGGTCGTGTTCGCAGTGGAGCTGACGGGGCGCTTCGACGCGATTCTGCCATTGCTGATCGGCGCGACCGTGTCGTTCGGCGTCTCGGTGATCGTGTTGAAGCGATCGGTGTTGACCGAGAAGATCGCGCGACGCGGCTTCCATCTGTCTCGCGAGTACGACGTTGACCCGCTCGAGACGGCGTTCGTCGGCGACGTGATGAGCACCGAGCTGGAATGCCCGGACGACGCTCCCGTGGTCAATGCGGACGACACCCTGCGGCACACGGCATATGTCATGGCCGGGGCCCACCAGACCTGCTGCGCAGTGATCGAGCGCGATAGCCCGGGTGTCGTCATTGGCACCGTCGAACTGGTCGACCTGCTCGCTGGCCGGCGGCGCGACCTTCACGAGATGGTTCACGCAGAGCGAGTGATCAAGGTCCGGCTGCCTACTCGACGCCGCAAGTAGCCGCGTCGAGCGGTACGGTGCTGAGCGACCGCACAGCATCGAGCGTCGGAGAGTTCAATGTCAGACACCGCTAATCGCACGTACCGCGTGGTGCAGCGGACAACGGGCAACGTGTCTCGCCAGGCGCTCCGCGCCGTACTCGAGCGTCCCGACCTCGGTACGACGGTCGGCGTCGCAGCGACCGGTGACATCGATGCGCTCATCGGGCTACAGCCGGACTGCGTCCTCTACATGCCTCTGCACCCCGATGTCGATCACCTCGTGAAACTGCTCGGCGCACCGGTCGACGCCATTCGGTGCGAGGTCGAGTTCGCCCACTCGACCACGGACCTGATCGAGGTCGACATCCGCTGGGCCATCACGCCCTTCCTCGATCCCGCCTGGAAGATCGCGATGGCCTACCTCATCGAGGTACGCGGTCATCCGCGCGGTAGCCTGCTGAGCACTCGCACAGCAACTGAGGAGAACACGTGCCAGGTCGCGTCGCTGTCGTCACCGGAGCCGCTTCCGGCATCGGGCTGGGTATCGCCCAGCGCCTCGCCGATGACGGCGACAAGGTCGCGCTGCTCGACGTCTCAATCGATGCGGCCGAACAGGCAGCAGCGAAGCTGCGGGCCGCAGGGGATGCGGCGATCGCCGTCGCTTGCGACGTCGCGGATCGCGCCGCGGTCACGTCGGCGTTCGACAAGGTTCGTGCCGAGCTCGGCCCGATCACCGTCTTGGTGACCTCGGCCGGGATCGAGGCCTTCGAGCCTGCCGCAACGTTGTCGGCGGAGTCGTGGGACCGGCTCATCGCGATCAACCTGACCGGCACCTTCAGCTGCGTCCAGGCCGCGCTCGGCGACATGCTCGAGGCCGGCTGGGGTCGCATCGTGACGATCTCCTCGTCCAGCGCCCAGTCAGGTGCGCCGCACATGGCGCACTATGCGGCGTCCAAGGGCGGGGTAATCGGCCTGACCAAGGCGCTCGCTCGTGAGCTCGCCTCGAAGCAGATCACCGTCAACACCATCCCGCCGTCGCTCGTCGATACCCCGATGGCCCGCGGCGCGGAGGCGAAGGGTCTGGTCAGCGTCGAGGCGATGGCCGCGCACGTGCCACTCGGCCGCGCCGGCACGCCTGCCGACATCGCGGCAGCGTGCGCATTCCTCTGCTCGGAAGAAGGCGGCTACATCACCGGACAGGTGATCGGCGTCAACGGCGGCATGTACATCTAATGGAGGACTGGACCCGATGACCGAGCTCGACCAGGTCGACTTCTTCTCTGACCTCTCGTTGAACGAGGACCCGTACCCGTACTACGACGCGCTGCGCGCTAAGTGCCCGGTCACGCCGATCCCGCACCACGGTGTCGTTGCAGTCACCGGGTACGACGAGGCCAACGAGGTCTACCGCGACAACGAGACGTTCTCCTCCTGCAACTCGGTGATCGGGCCGTTCGCCCAGTTCCCCGTCGCACTCGAAGGCGACGACGTCAGCGCGATCATCGACGAGAATCGCCACCAGCTCCCGATGTTCGAGCACATGGTCACGATGGACGCGCCGAACCACACCCGCGAGCGCGCGCTGCTGATGCGACTGATCACACCGCGGCGACTGCAGCAGAACGAGGACTTCATGTGGGGGCTGGCCGACCGCCAGCTCGACGAGTTCCTGGCTGACGGCAAGTGCGAGTTCATCCGCGCCTACTCCCAGCCGTTCGCCCTGGTCGTCGTCGCCGACCTGCTCGGTGTCCCGGAGTCCGATCACGACGAGGTCCGCCGCGGCTTCGGGCTCGGCCACACGCCGGGCGTACTCGGCAAGGAGAAGGCGCCTGACACGCTCAACGCCCTCGCCTGGCTCGACGGGCTGTTCACCTCCTACATCGAGGACCGCCGCGCCAACCCAGGCAAGGACGTGCTTACCGACCTCGCGCTCGCCACGTACCCGGACGGCACGACGCCGGAGGTCGTGGCTGTCGTACGCAGCTCGACGTTCCTGTTCGCCGCCGGACAGGAGACCACGGCGCGGCTGCTCGCCGTGGCACTCAAATACCTCGCCGAGAACCCCGAGCTGCAGGATCAGCTGCGCGCCAACCGCGAGCTGATCCCGGACTTCATTGAGGAGGCGTTGCGGATCGAGAGCCCGGTCAAGGCCGACTTCCGGATGACCCGGCGCAACACCTCGATCGGCGGCGTCACCGTGTTGGCCGGTACCCCAGTGATGCTGCTCAACGGTGCCGCGAACTGGGACCCGAAGCGCTACGAGTGCCCCGAGGAGTTCCGAGTGGGTCGCCCAGGCGGCAGGTCGCACCTCGCGTTCGGTCGCGGCGCCCACACCTGCCCCGGCGGTCCGCTCGCCCGCGCGGAGGGCCGAATCTCGGTCGAGAAGATCCTCGACCGCACTCGCAACATCCGCCTCGATGAACAGTTCCACGGTCCGGCGGGTGCACGTCGGTTCGACTACGAGCCGACCTGGGTGCTTCGTGGCCTGAGCTCGTTGCACATCGAGTTCGACGCCGCCTGACGAGCACTGGCGGAAACCGCGTTATCGTTTCCGATTATGAGCGTCTCGCACGACCGCGGCTACCACCCGCTGCGGGTCGGACGAGTGACCGTCGAGACCGCCGAAGCGCGCTCTTTCACGCTCGACATCCCGGCCGAGCTGGAGTCCGCCTTCACCTACGTCGCCGGCCAGTTCGTGACGTTCCGCGTCAAGATCGATGGTCAGACCTGCTACCGCTCGTACTCGATGTGCTCGGCGCCGACGGTCGACCACGAGCTGACCGTGGTCGTGAAGCGGGTGCCCGACGGCGTCGTCTCCAACTGGATGAACGACTCGCTGCACGAGGGCGACACGATCGACTCCAGCGTCCCGGCCGGGGTCTTCCGGCTCGGCGCCGAGGAGCGCGACGTCGTCGCCTTCGCGGCCGGTAGCGGCATCACACCGATCTTCTCGATCCTGAAAACCGCGCTCGCCACGAGCAACCGAAGCACCCAGCTGCTCTACGCCAATCGCGATATCGACTCGGTGATCTTCGACAGCGGACTCGACTCGCTCGCCGCGGCCCACCCCGGCCGACTGCTCACCACCCACCACCTCGACAGCGATCGCGGCTTCATCACCACCGCTGATCTCGAGCCGTTCATCGACGCCGCCCTAACCGCAGAGATCTTCGTTTGCGGCCCTGCGCCGTTCATGGATCTGGTCGAGTCGACCCTGTTGGCTCGCGGCGTACCGGCGCATCGGATTCACATCGAGCGCTTCACCGTCACGACGCCCGACGAGGTCGACGAAGCACCGGCGCGGGCAGCGACGGCAGTGCCCGCTCAGGTCACCATCGAGCTCGAGGGCAAGACCGGCACGACGACCCACCACCCAGGCACGACGATCCTGCAGACCGCCCGGCAGATGGGTATGACACCGCCGTTCTCCTGCGAGGCAGGCAACTGCGCGACGTGCATGGCCAGGCTGATCGAAGGCGAGGTCATGATGCACGCCAACGACGCACTGTTCGAGGACGAGGTCGCCGACGGGTGGATCCTCACCTGCCAGTCGGTGCCGACAACGCCAACCGTGCACGTGATCTACGGATACGAGGACTGAGCCAATGGCTGGATATCCCGTCGAAGACGTCATCGAGCTCGAGCAGCTGCTCGCGAAGTACGCCGTCGGCATGACCCGTGACGACGTCGATGCGGTCGTCGAGGTGTTCACGCCCGACGGCACCTACAGCGCGTTCGGCGACGTCTACGCCCTCGAAGATTTCCCGACCCTCGTCGCAGCCGCTCCCAAGGGACTGTTCATGGTCGGCCCACCGCAGCTGACCCTCGACGGCGATACCGGCACCGGCATGCAGCCGGTGTGCTTCGTCGACCAGACCAACCACGACATGCGGATCGGCTGGTACACCGACACCTACCTGCGGACCGCAGACGGCTGGCGGTTGAAGACCCGCTCGATGACCTTCCTGCGACGCAGCGGCGGCCAGGACGCCGGCAAGGCACACGACCCTCGCCGGCCCGCGCCGGGCAGCAACTCCTAGCCTCACGTCGATGGATCTGGCCGAGTTCCGCAGCGGCGTCGACGCTTGGCTGGATGCGAACGTCGACGAGCTGGCGCCGGCGCACGACGCGAACGGTTCGCTCGACGAACACGTCGCGCAGGTCAACAAGATCAAGCGGATGACGTACGACGCGGGCTGGGCGCGTTGGGGTTGGCCGGAGCGAGTCGGCGGACTGGGCGGGGACAACCTGTGCCGCGCCTATCTCGCCGAAGTCCTCGTTACCCGCGACCTCGTGCAACCCGGCCCCTACTGCATGACCGAGGTGCTCGCGCCGACGATGATCGGATTCGCCGCAGAGTCGCTCGCAGCGGAAATGGTGCCTCAACTGCTACGCGGTGAGGAGACCTGGTGCCAGGGGTTCTCGGAGCCGAGCACGGGTAGCAACCTCGCGGCTCTCGCGTGCACCGCCACTCGAACTGACACCGGCTGGCGCGTATCGGGGCAGAAGGTCTGGACCAGCTACGCGCAGTATGCGCAGCGCTGCGTGCTGCTCACGAGGTCTGGCGACTCCGCGTCTCGCCACAAGGGCATCACCGCGCTCTTCGTCGACATGGACTCCCCCGGCATCTCGGTCCGTCCGATCCACACGATGCACGGCGTCGACGAGTTCTGCGAGGTCTTCTTCGACGACGTCGAAGTGCCGATCGAGCGGATGCTCGGAAACGTTGGCGACGGCTGGGCAGTCGCGATGGACCTGCTCCCATACGAGCGCAGCACCTCGCTGTGGCTACGCGGTGCATACCTCTCGCAACGCCTGCATCGCCTCGTCGAGACCGCCGACGAAGGCTCGATCGATGCGCGCGACCTAGGTGCCGCGATGGAGTCGCTCTACGCCTTTCGCGCCCGATCGCGAGACACCCAGCATCGGCTCGCCCGCGGCGAGAAGCTCGGCGCGGAGACGTCGATCGACAAGATCCTGCTGGCCCAGGCTGAGCAGACCGTCTACGACCTGGTCGCGGCGACCCTGCCCGAGCACGTGGTCACCGGCGACGACGCGGTCAGCAGTGACTGGCGTGCCGAGTTCCTCTACTCTCGCGCGGCGACGATCTACGGCGGCACATCGGAGATCCAACGCAACATCGTCGCGCGCAGACTCCTCGACCTCGCAGACGAGGCCTGATGGACACGGTTCAACGATGAACACAGCGGAGATCGGGCTGTTCTCGGACAGCCTGCGTCAGTCCTTCGCGCGTCACGACGACGCCGATACCGCGCTCGCCGAGGTCGACTGGCACACAGCGCTGGCGGAGGGTCCGGCGGCAGCGACCCGAGCGGTCTTCGACGTACTCGGCGAGCAGAACGTCATCTCGAGCGCCCTCGACGACGTGCTGACCTTCGCTCTCGGCATGGCACCGTCGAGGGGACGCTGCTTCGTCCTGCCACCGATCGGGAAGCACGCGCCGCCCGCGACGTACGCCAAGGCGGAACTCACGATCTCCGGCCTCGCCAGCTCGCGGATCGACAACGCGACGGAGGTGCTCGTCGTCGTCGATGGCGGCAAACAGCACTTCTTGTCGCGCCTGCCGAGCACCGCCGTCGAGTCGCAGCCCATTCACGGCATCGACCCACAGGGCAGCTGGCGGTCCGTCCGCGGCCAGGTCAAGGTCAGCGAGATCAAGGCCGTGAGCTGGGACGACGTCGTTGCCGCCGGTCAGCTCGCACTCGCGCAGCAACTGACATCAGCGGCGCGCGCGATGCTCGGCCTGGCCCGCGAGCATGCCGTCACCCGCAGCCAGTTCGACCGGCCGATCGGGTCGTTCCAGGCCGTGCGGCACAAGCTCGCCGAGTCTCTCGTCGCGGTAGAGGGGGCCGAAGCCGCGCTCGGGGCCGGCTGGGCCGATCCGACACCCTTCGCAGCGACCATCGCCAAGGCCATCGCCGGCAACGCGTCGAAGACGGTCGCGAAGCACGCCCAGCAAGTGCTGGCCGGCATGGGCTTCACGAGCGAGCACCCGTTCCACCTCTACCTCGAGCGAACGATGCTCCTCGACCAGCTCCTCGGCTCCAGCGCCTCGCTCCGCCGGGAGATCGGCGAGGCCGCGATCGCAGCCGGAGAGCTGCCACCACTGCTGCCGCTCTAGGGCGAGTGCCTCAGCGAGCGGACACCTTGATGACCAGCTCGCCGTGCAGGACGCTGATCCACCCGTCAGGATGCGCGGCCCACTCGCGCCATGCCTGGGACATCGCCTCGAGGTCGGCGCGGTCCGCGATGCCGCTGCGGAGGAGCTGATCGGCGATCGCCGAGCCGGTGATCCGGTCCGCCCACATCCCGCCCCAGGCCTCCCGGGACTCAGGCGTCGCGTAGCACCAGGTCGATGACGTGGCGACGACGTCGCTGGCGCCGGCGGCGTGCGCCCAGGCCAGCAGGTGGCGGCCCGCGTCGGGCTCACCGCCGTTGGCCCGGGCTGCCTGGCAATAGAGCGTCAGCCACTGATCAAGGCCGCGAACGCGCGGATACCAGGCGAACGCCGAGTAGTCACCGTCTCGCACGCCCACCACACCGCCCGAACGACACACCCGCATCGCCTCCCGCAATGCCTGCACCGGTTCTGCCACGTGCTGGAGGACTTGATGGGCGTGCACGACATCGAAGGAGTCGGTCGGGTATCCGAGTTCGTGGATGTCGCCCACGGCGAAGTCGACGTTCGCGCAGCCTCGACGATCGATCTCGGCGCGGGTGAGGTCCAGCGCCGCGTCGTTCATCTCGATGGCGGTGACCCGCCCCGGCGCCACCAGCTCAGCGAGGTCCGCGGTGATCGTGCCCGGACCGCTCCCGACGTCGAGGACTGACATGCCCGGCCTCAGATGCGGCAGCAGATATGCCGCGGAGTTCTCCGCAGTACGAGTGCGATGCGAACGCAGCACGCTCTCCGCATGCCCATGGGTGTAGGGACCAGCTGCCATGAGGTGACGCTACCAGGCCGTCTCGTATGACAAGACTAGTGTCTCATATTGCGAGACGAGTTGACTGGCTTAGGCTAGGCCGGAACCAGCCAACTCTCGACAGGAGCACCGTGACTCACAGACTGCTCGTCCAGTACGGCCAGCCCGCGGACGCGTCGGCGTTCGACCAGCACTATCGCGACGTGCACGTACCGCTTGCGCAGAAGATCCCTGGGCTGGTCCGTTTCACGACCGCGCACCCCAACGCCCTCAGCCCAGATGCGGCGCCGTACCTGGTCGCCGAGCTGGACTTCGAGTCGGAGGCCACCTTCGGCGCGGGGTTGCAATCTGTCGAGGGTCAGGCAACCGCTGCAGATGTGGCGAACTTCGCGACCGGCGGGGCGAGCATGAGTCACTTTGACGTCGAGGACATCACCTCCTGAAGGCCGCCGGAGCGGCCCTGCCCGAGCTTGAATAGATTGCGTGGCATGGGCCCATCGAGCGACACCAAGAACACCGCGTCGGTTGAGCGCGTCATCAAGGCGACCCCTGAGGCGATCTTTGCCCTGATCGCCGATCCCAGCCGCCACCACGAGATCGACGGCAGCGGCACAGTGCGAGACGCGAAGAACTTGCCGTCCGAGGTGAAGCTCGGCTCGAAGTTCGGGATGTCCATGAAGCTCGGCGTCCCGTACTCGACGGTCAACACCGTCGTGGAGTACGAGCCCGGTCGCCGCGTCGCTTGGCAGACCCACCCCGCACTGGTCGGGCGATTCGCGGGTGGCCGGATCTGGCGATACGAGCTCGAGCCGGTCGACGGCGGGACGCTCGTCCGGGAGACCTGGGACATCTCGCAGGAGCATGGCAAAGCCATGGTCCGCCCTGCCCGCAGCAAGACGATCGACGCCATGACGAAGACCCTGGAGCGAATCGAGCAGATCCTCAGCTGAGTGCCGCGGCACGGCCGACGGCGGTAAGACTCACCGAATCTCCTCGCCGTGGGTGACAGTCAGTTGGCTTCGGTAGGCAGATGAGGGCATCCGCGGCGTCGCCCTCATTGCTCCAAGTGGCCGGTCCGGATCCGCCTCACCCGCTCGCGCCGCAGTCCTGACGCGGGCGTCGCACCCGTCTTGGCCTGGAACCTCATAGTCGAACCACACCGGCGAGCCAGCCTCTAGGGATCGGTACCCCTCGGCCTCAACACTTGAGAAGACGCAGAAGACAGACAATCCCTCAGGCGTCGTCCGAAGCGCGCCCCAACCCTCTTCGTCGTGCCACGTCTCGACCGTGCCGACAACCGGCGGGAACGCTTCACGGCACCGTCGAGGTCGACGTACTTTGTCTACTGGGGCCCGGATAACGCAATCTGCGTCTACCTCGGCGATGCAGGTGCTCGCCTGAGTCAGGCGAGCAGCTGGTTCTCCTGGGCACGGCGCTGCAGCAGCGCCCGCTCGCCCTCGTTTCGGGTGTACGCCGCTGCCTTGATGAAGGCCTTCGCTGCGTCGGAGTGCTGCCCGGCCCGCTCGAGCAGGTCACCGCGGACGCTCGGGAGCAGCGGGGAGTCACCGAGCGTCTCGGCGTCCACCTTCTCCAAGACGGCGAGCCCGGCACCAGGTCCGAACGCTCGTCCATGCGCGACGGCCCGGTTCACCTCGACGACCGACCCGGGCGCGGCCTCGGCTAGTAGGTCGTAGATCCTCGCGATTTGGCGCCAGTCGGTGTCCTCGGCGCGTTTCGCGCGAGCGTGCTGGGACGCGATCGAGGCCTGCAGGAAGTACTTTCCGACCGGCTTGCCGCGTGCGGCGAGCAGCTCGGCCTGTTGGAGGGCGCTCAGCCCGCGCCGGATGAGCATCGGGTCCCACTTGGAGCGGTCCTGAGCTTCCAAGAGCACCGGTTCACCGTGCTCGGTGAGCCGGGCGCCCAGTCGGGAGCTTTGGATCTCGAGGAGGGCCTGCAGTCCCAAGACCTCAGGCTCGTCGGGGGCGAGCGCGGCCAGCATCCGGGCCAGCCGCGTCGCCTCGTTCGCCAGGTCCGGACGCATCCAGTCCTCGCCAGCGCTAGCGGAGTAGCCCTCGTTGAAGATCAGATAGATCACGGCCATCACGTCGTCGAGTCGCCTGGTCCGGTCCGGGCCGGTCGGGAGCTCGAAGGTCGCCCGGGCCTCGGTGAGCGTCTTCTTGGCTCGCGAGATCCGTTGACCGATCGCGGCTTCGGTGGCCAGGAAACCGCGCGCGATCTCGCTGATGGTCAGCCCGCCGACGAGGCGGAGGGTGAGCGCGGCCCGGGACTCAGGGGTCAAGCAGGGGTGACAGGACAAGAAGATGAGTCGTAGCGCGTCGTCCTCGATGTAGTCGACTTGTTCATCGAGGTCTGACACGCGATCCTCCTCTCCCTGGAGCTGGGCGTGACCGAGCTCTTCGGTCTTGCGGCGCAGGTTGTCGGCGCGGCGGAGGTGGTCGATGCCGCGGCGCTTGGCGGTCGTCATCAGCCAGGCGGCCGGGTTGATCGGGATGCCGTCCTTCGGCCACTGCTCGAGGGCGGCCAGCAGCGCGTCCTGGGCAAGATCCTCCGCGAGCTCTACGTCGCGGGTGGTCCGGGTGAGGGCGCCGACGAGGCGGGCCGACTCGGCCCGCCACGCGGCGGTGATCGCCTCAGCGGTGGTATCTGCTGGCACTGAGCCAGCGTAGATATCCGCAGGGCGGGTCAGGCGTCGGCAGCCTGCGGCGGAGCCTCCGAGATCTGGCGGAGCGTCGCGACCATCGAGCAGCCGGGCCAGTGCTTCGCGTGAAGGTCAGCGAACTCCTGCTGGCCGGCAATGGCGTCCTCGAGCGTGTCGAACTGCATGATCGCGAACCCGCCCACAACCTCCTTGGCCTCGGCGTACGGACCATCGACGCGGGACGTCTCGCCCTTGCGGACCACGAAGTTGACGGCGTCTTCAGTGCCGAACAGGCCACCACCGTCGAGGAAGACGCCCTTGGCGGCCTGCTCCCCGATGTAAACGTCCATCGCATCGAACATCGCCTGCGGCGGTGCCCCGATTCCCTCTTCCATCCTCACGAATCCCATGAAGCGCGGCATGTTGATCAGTCCTTCGGGTCGGTGGGAGTTGCTCTCTCGCACATACGTCGAGCAGAGGAGAGGTTCTTCGACATCAACCTCGAAAGCTTCTTCTGCGCGCTCACGCGACTTTGAACTGGGCGATCGAGGCGCGTAGCTCTGCCGCCAGGTTGTTGAGCTGAGAAGCCGCAGCTGCGGCCTGCTTCGAGCCAACCGCGTACTGCCTCGACACATCCGACACCTGAGTCATCGCGGCTACGACCTGGTCCGATGCGGATCGCTGTTGCTGTGTCGCGACGGAGATCTCCTTGGCGGCGGTCGTCGTCTCGTCGACCATGCCCGAGATTCGCTCCAGCGCATCAACCACACCACGTGCGAGCGACGATCCGGTACGTACTTCCTTCGACCCCTCTTCGGCCGCCACGATCGTCGCCGACGTCTCGGACTGGATCTCCGACACGATCGCCGAGATCTGGCCGGTCGACTGCTGCGCGCGGTCGGCGAGCTTGCGTACCTCGGCGGCGACGACGGCGAAGCCGCGCCCGTTCTCACCGGCCCGGGCCGCCTCGATGGCGGCGTTCAACGCAAGCAGGTTGGTCTGGTCCGCGAGGTCGTTGATCACCTCGACGATCCGGCCGATCTCCAGGCCTTTCTCGCCGAGCGACGTCGCGCGGGTCCCGATCTGCTCCACCCGGACGGCGATGGTGTCCATCGCGTCGACACTCTTGGACACGGCCTCCCGGCCGTCCTCGGCGTGCCGCAACGTCTCGGCCGCGTAGCGCGCCACAGACTCTGACGTCTCGGCGATCTGCGCCGCGGTGGCAGCCAGCTCCTCGATCGTCGAGGTCGTCTCGGAGACCGCAGAAGACTGCTGCGTCGCCGAGGCCGCGTGCTCTTCCGCCGATGCGAGCAGCTCGTGCGCAGAGGAGATGATCTGGTCGCCGCCGACCCGAATCTGGCCGACGAGACCGCGCAAGTTCTCCAACGTGTTGTCGAAGGAGAGCGCCAGCTGCGTCAGCAGCTCCTGGTCGAGCTCGCCCGTCTCGACCCGCACCGACAGGTCGCCGCGAGCGGCCGACCGCAGCGCCGTCGACAGACCCTGCACGGTGTGCTGCAGCTGGTCCCGCTCGCCGTCGGCGTGTACTCGCTGCGATTCGAGCCGAGTCGCGACCGACACACCCAACAACGTGATCAACGGGATCGACATGCCAACGAGGATGAGAGGACCCGTCGTGGCCTTCGTCAGATCGTGTGCGATCGCCGTCGACCCGACCACCACACCGACATACCCCGTGGAGGCGAGGTAGGCGAGTGCCGGGTTGGGTGCGATAACCGCCGCTGCGGCCGTGTTGACGATGACCAACACCCAGAACGGCCCAGTGACGCCTCCCGTGAGCGACATGACCGCGGTGACAACCGCGAAGTCGAGCGCGCCGATCAGGCCGATCAGGGGGTACTCGAGCCTTGGCGCTGCGGTCCGCGCCCACGTCAGTGCTGGGATCGCCAGCACTCCGACCAGCCCCGCCGCCAGCCAGACGTAGATGACGGCAGCGTGGTCGTGCGTCGGGCCGCTCGATGTGGTGCGGTGGATGACGGCCACTGCGATCCCGACAGCGATGAGCTTGCCGAGCGACACGATGGTCGACTCGAGCCTCAGCCGGTCATACATGCAAGCCCCCAGGGGTCTGTTAGGTCGGCTCGCAGATTCGGCAGGGCTTCATGCCCTTCGCCTGCGCAGCGGTGAGGCGGCGCAAGCCAGGACGTCCTGACACGATTGGGCAGTCCGGATTGTGGAAGTTGGTGCCGCTGGCAGTCGCAACATACGACGCCAGCGCACCTGCACCTGCCGAAACGGCCGATGCCGGCGCTGCGCCGCGCTCACCGAGGGCCCGCAGCAGCTCTTGGTGCTGCTCTGCCGAGACCCGCATCTGCTCGAGGTGGTGCAGCTCGGCCTGGTCGTACATCCGGTAGAGCCAATGCGCCCAGAAGAAGAACCCGCCCGCAATGACGAAGGCCAGGCCCAGCACCCCACCACTGATCAGGTACGGGATCTGCTGCTGGTCGACACGGCCATGGGCGGCACCCTGCCAGCCCAGGATGATCACGGCGATGCCGATCGGCAGCAGCAGCGCGCCGGCGATGGCCTGCCACGTGTTGCGCAGGTCGAGTCCGTCACCGCTGAGCCGGTCACGCACGCTGCGCCGAGGCTCGGCCGCGCGGACCCGGGCGCTGTCGTCGGTCACGGTGGTCATGGAGTCCTCCCACGTAGGAGCTGCCAGTTGGCATAGGACAGCAAAGGTCCGGCGGCCAGAACCGCGACCAGCAAGGCGATGACAACCCACTCGGTCCGGACTGGTACGCCGAGCGCGGTCGAATCCTGGGACGCGATCAAGGGTGGAGCGCCCCCGGTACTCGGCGCAGTCGTCTCGCCCCCGGTCGGCGGTACACCACAGCTCGTGCATGGCGGTATGCCGCCGGTCTGCGATCCGGTCGTCGGCGCTGTCGACGACCCCGTCGTCGGCGTGACCGGCGGCAGGTTGATGTCGGGCTGCAGCGTCGCCGCGGCGGACGCCTGGCTCAGGCCGAGTACCAGCGAGATGCCGGCCGAGTTCGGGATCGGGATCGGCAGTTGCGGCGCGAGCTTGCCGAGATCAGGAAGGTTGGCATCCTCGAAGGTCACCACGACGGCCCCGGACGTGGCCGTAGCCCCGTTGCCGTCCTTGGTGGTTTGCGAAGCTAGCGCGGTGATCGACAGCCCGGCCTTCTGCACGGCTGCAAGCAGCTTGTTAGCGGTCTGAACCAGGACTCCGGCCTGACCCTTGCCGTTCAGCGTGATTCCGTCTGGGCCGATCGAAGCTGCCAGCCCGGCGACCTTCACACTGCCGATGTCTGTCGTCGCACCCGGCGTGCCGTGATGGCCGTCGGAAGAAGCGGTCGCCGTCGTGTCGATTCCGTTGATCGTGATCAGCCCGGCGATCGTGATCTGCCCGATCCGGGTCTCCGCGGAGTTCGAGACCGACGTCGCGTTGACGGCCGCCGCCGTCGAGCTGCTCGCGGACGCGACCTCGAGGAGGGGAAGTCCTTTTGACACCCCTAGTGGGGAGAGATCGGTGACGGCGGCGTTCGCCGTCGTAGCCCCGATCGACGATGTCGTAGTCGCACTTCCGATGCCGGCTGGGCCGGTCGGGGCGAAGCTGCCCGTGGTGCCGGCGCCAACCTGCGCCGGGAAGCTGGACCGCGCCACGACTGGGTCGTTGAGGAGGTTGACCAACGTTTGCGGAAGGCTCGGCTCGAAGGTCTGCAGCGCGTTGCCCGCGGTGGCGACGGCGTCGCCTGGCCAGACAGGCGACGCCACGCCACCGGTCGACGGCCCGGTGGTCGACGTGCTGCTCGCGTAGGGCGCGGAGGCCTGGATGAAGTTGCCCAGCGTCGGATCCCCAAGTGGTACGAGGCCCGGCACCAGCAGCTCGAACTGCACGCCTGCGCTCGTTGCTGAGGTGTTGAAGCCGGCCAGTCCACTTGCCGGTGCAGCGGGCGGAGCACCGGCCGCCGCCGGCGCGGCGAGGTACGCGGCGGTCGGCAGCCCAGCAAGCAGAGCAGCCGAGACCACAAGCCGCCATCGTTGCTTTCTCATGCGCCGATCCCCAGGTAGGCAGCGTTGAGTGACCCCGAAGCGCGGAGGTCGGCGGGCTCCCCCATGTCGAGGATTGTCCCCTTCTCCATCACATATCCGTAGTCGGCGAGCTCCAGGGCGGCGTCGACGTACTGCTCGATCAACAACATGGACAGCCCACCCTTTGCGGCTACGCGGATCGCGTCGAACAGCTGCTGGGTCACGCGCGGCGCGAGCCCCATCGAGATCTCGTCGAGCATCAGCAGCCTGGGACGCGCGGCGAACGCCCGGGCGAGCGCGAGCATCTGCTGCTCACCGCCGGACAGCGTCCCGGCCACCTGCCCGAGCCGGCCGCCGAGCACCGGGAACATCTCGACCGCCTGATCGATCATCGAGTCTGGATCGACCTTGCGCTGCGCGTAGGTCGCCATCTGCAGGTTTTCGCGGACCGTGAGACTGCGGAAGATGCCGCGCCCCTCGGGGACGTGCAGCACCCCCGAGGCCGAGATCCGATGCGGCGCGACGCGATTGATGCTCTTGCCCGCCAGGCGGATGTCACCGCTCGACGGGCGGACCAAGCCCGAGATCGCGCGCAACGTCGAGGTCTTGCCAGCGCCGTTCGGGCCGAGCAACGCGACAACGCAGCCTTCGGGAACCACCAGACTGACGTCGGACAGCGCACGCATCCCGCCGTACGACACGGACACCCGGTCCAGCTCGAGGAGCGCCGTCACGCGGCCTCCCCCAGGTACGCCGCAATGACGGCTGGATCGTTCTGCACCTCTGCGGGGGTGCCGCAGCAGATCTTGCGCCCGAAGTCGATGACGGTGATCTCCCGGCACACCTCCATGACCAGCCGCACGTCGTGCTCGACGAGCAGCACCGCAGGCACCGGGCCGTCGCCGAGACCCCGTGAGGAGTCGGTCAGCTCGATCAGCAAGTCACGGAACATCGCCGTCTCGCCAGCGTCTAGTCCCGAGCTCGGCTCGTCGAGCAGCAACAGCCGGGGCTGCGCACACAAGGCGCGGCCGAGCTCGACGATGCGCCCGAGACCGGTCGGTAGCGTGCCAGCCCGACGATCCGCGATTGCGGACAGGTCGAGGCGGGCGATCACGCTGTCCACGAGCTGACGACCGGCGGAGCTGCGGCGACCGAGCACTCCGCCAGGGATCTTGGCCTCCCACGCCGCCATCAGGTTGTCCCTGACCGTCATCCCGCCGAAGAGCTCCAGCCGCTGAAAGGTCCGCGCGATCCCGGCGCGACCCCGACGGTTCGGCGACCACCGCGTGATGTCGCCGCCGTCGAAGCTCAACCCGCCCTGGGTGGGGCGCTGCAAGCCGGTGATGACGTTGAACAGCGTCGTCTTCCCGGCACCGTTCGGTCCGATCAGCCCGGTGATTCCAGACGGTGCGACCGTGAGGTCGACCTCGCTCAGCGCGACCAGCCCACCGAACCGCACGGTGATCCCGGAGGCCGCCAGCAACGACTCAGCCACCCTGCACCACCGGCTCCGGATTGCGCTGCGCGAACCGTCGCGCCCGGCTGTGCAGCAGGGCAGTCGAGGCCCTCAGCTGAGTGAGCATCACCTGCGGCAGCCCGTCCGGCTCACGGGCGATCGCGACAACACTGACGGCAATCGCAAGCGGGAGGTATTTCTCGACCGTCGTCGGCAGCGGCAGCAAGGTCATCAGGTTGAAGCCACCCGCGATCATCGCCCCGCTGACCAGCGAGCGCCCGCCGAGGACAACCACCAGGAGCAGCTCGAGCGAAGTGTTGAACGAGAACTGACTCGGGTCGACCGTCGTCTGGGTGATCGCAAGCAGAGTGCCAGCGCCAGCAGCAACCGCGGCGCACGCGGCGAACACCGCAAGCTTGGTGACCGTCAGGCTCGCCCCCAGCGTCGCGGCGGCATTCGGGGAGTCACGCACCATCTGCAGCCGGCGACCGACCGGACCACGTCGAAGCAGCCACGCACCGGCTGCGGCGAGGACCAACACGATCGCGCACAGGTAGTACTGCGCGTGCACGCCCGCGAGCGAGATCGGACCGACCTTCGCGGCGGTCAGGTTGATGCCGGTGATGCCGCCACTGACGCCCGGACGCGAGAAGATCAGGTTGTCCATCAGCAATGCGAAAGCCATCGTCAGCAGCGCGAGAAACAGCCCGGACACCCGAAGCGCGGCGATGCCGATCACCAGGCTGACCGGTACGGCGATCGCGACTGCGACCAGGATGGAGACTGGGAACATTCCACCGTCGGTGCCCGCAACGTGGGCTGCGACGAACGCGCCGACACCCGCGAAGCTCATCTGCGCGATCGAGATCTGACCGGTCCAGCCGGTGAGCACGATGAGCGTCAGTGCGACGACCGCGTAGGCCATCGCCTCGGCCAGGTCGTGGACCGTGGAGTCGCCGAAAACCTGCGGCAGCACGGCGAACGCGACCACGGCACCGAGCAGCCACAGGCTCGCATCGCGCCGGGGACTGGACAGCGGCCGTGACCCGGACAGCGGCCGCCCCGACGCCCGCACCTCGGTCAACCGCTTGCCATAGATGAGGAGCAGCAGGAACAACGCGAGGTAAGGAATCGAGGTCTCGAGGTTCGAGATGAAGCTCGAGCTGCTGCCGTACTTGGCCAGAATGTTGTCGATCAACCCGAGCGCGATCGAGCCGGCAAAGGCCAGCGGGAGATTCGTCAGCCGTCCGAGCACGGCAGGGGCGAACGAGTAGATGACGAGGAATGGCAGGACGTAGGTCACCAGGCCCTCGTCGGTAGCCAGCATGATGCCCGCTAGCGCCGCGAAGATCGTCGAGATGACCCATGCCAGCTGACTGACGACCCCTGGGCTGACCGCAACCAACGAGGCGAGGTCGCGGTTGTCGACGACGGCGCGAGTGGCGGTGCCGAGGCGCGTACGCCGCAGCAGCAGCGAGAGTCCGACCGCCATCGAGACCGCGAGCAGGAAGGTGCCCGCTTCGTTTCCGGTGATCGTGACGTCACTGAAGACCGTGAAGTGTCCGGTCGGGAAGATCGTGTTCAGCTGTTGATCACTCGACCCGAAGACGATCGGGACCAGCGTCGTGAAGAACGCCAGTACGCCGAACGACACCACGATCTGCACCTCGGGCGCACTCGAGGCGAGCGAGCGGAACATCGCCTCGAGGACCAGCCCGAGAATCGGCGCAACGACCAGCAACATCAACGGGATCGCGATCCACTGGTTGAGACCCCACTGGTCGCGGAGCTGCCAGAAGACGTAGGCACAGAAGGTCGCGATGCCGCCGTAGGCGAAGTTGAAGATGCCCGTCGTCTTGTAGGTCAGGACGATGCCGAGCGACGCCAGCGAATAGATGGCGCCGGCGAACAGCCCGAAGACGATGTATTGGAGCAAGGTGGCTAAGGCCTACGCCGGTCCGACGGGCACGTAACCGCTAGCGCAGGCCACACCCTTCTTGGGATAGAGCGGGTACCAGTCGTTGCCCCTGACCTGGACGAGGTCGTAGCACTTGGTCGTGCCGTGCTCATCCGGCGTGTACGGGCCGAACATCCCGCCCGTCGTCCAGTCCTTGATCGAGGCCAGCGCGGCGGTGAGCGATGCCCGAGTCGGGTTCCGACCTGCCTTCAGCAGCGCGTAGATGAACATCTGCGTGTCGGCCCAGGACTCGATGCCGAACTCGCTCGTATCGGTGCCGGGTTCGTAGATAGCGATCTCCTGGTTGAACAGGGCCATCGTCGGGTTGGCCTCGGTCGTCGGGATCGAGGGCATGAAGGCGACGAATCCCTGCGCGGCAGACTCCCCGGCCGACGTAATCTGCGCCGGTCCGTAGACGCCCTGGGTCGTGAACTTCAGCTTCGGGTTGTAGCCCTGCGACTGCATGTCGCGCAGCATGTCGGCGTTTCCCACGTTGTCCATGACAGTGAAGACCGAGTCGCAGCCCTTGGACTTCAACGTGGCGATGATCGAGCCCATCGTCGCGCCCGGCGCAGCAGGCACGGCGTAGTTCGAGTAGCAGATGCCGACGCCGGCGTGCTGCAGCAGCACGCCGTACTGCTTCGCAACATCCGCCGCCACCGGGATGCTGTAGGCGAGGATCGCGACGTTCTTCGGGAGCAGGCCCGCGTTCTTCAGGTTCTCCGGGGTGATCGGCGGGAGATAGGCCTCCTTGCCGCGGATCACGAAGCTTCCGCCATCGGCCGACCAGTAGTTCGGCACCTGCGAGCGAGCGGCGTTCGCGGCACGCCCGATGTCCGGCACGTTGGCTGCGGTCATCTGGGTGATTCCGCCGTTGTCGCCGTCGGAGGTCGACCCGACGAACGCGAGGACCTTGGGCAGCAGGTACTCGATCTCCGCGGTGTGTGTGCTCGAGGACTGCTGGTCGTCCTGCACCTCGAGGTCGATCGTGCGGCCGCAGATGCCGCCGTAGTGGTTGACCGCGTTGACGGCCGCCGTCACCGCGTTGACCGCCGGGTTGAACTCGCCCGACACGGTTCCGGTAAGGCCGCTGACGTTGCCGATCGTGATCGAGGTCGGCGTCACACCCGGCGCCGAGGCTGTATTACCGGTGGTGCCGGTGCAGTACGCCGCCTCGGCCTGCGGGTTGAACTCGAAGTTGTCGACCGTGAGGTTCGCGAGAGACGAGGTCTGGGTGCTGTTGCCGGTCGAGCCGCTCGTCGGGTTCGTTGCCGGGCCGGTGCCGGTGCCCGTGCCCGTCGTCGGGCCTGTGCCCGGACCCGTCGGGCCAGTCCCCGTGCCCGTCGTCGGGAAGGTCGTCGGATTGGTCAGCGTGCCCGGGCCAGTGTCCGTCGGCAGCGAGCCGCCGGTGTCGACCTGGCCGCTGCCCTGCGAGGAGAGATACGGCGAAACTCGGGCGCCACAGGCGGTCAGCACCAAACACCCAGCAACGAGCAGCGCGGATCCCGACCGTCTCATGGCCGTGAAATTAACATTGACGTCAACAAAAGGTAAGAACCCTCGCGGCGCATCGCCACGAGGGTTGTCAGCCCGTCGGACGCGGCTGGACGATCACCGTTGGAACGCTGGTCAACGCGCCGCCACGAACGATCGAGTCGACGACCCGCACGAGCTCCTCGACCGGGAGCAGCTGCCCGGTGATCAGACCCTTCTCGAACCAGCCGGTCCCTAGCTCGGTCGCAAGCTCGACATCCCAGGCGTTGGCGAACTCCGTCATCGCGTCACCCTCGCCACCGGCGCAGTCGCCGACGACGATGCGGCTGAAGCCCACGGTCGGGTGCTCGGTGCGCCAGCACTCGACCAGCTTGTCCAGCGCTGCCTTGCTCACGAGGTAGCCGGCAAGACCTGGCCACGGCGCGGTCTGCGAGGTACTGATCGACGACAGATACGCCGCGGTGCCGGCGGACTCCTTCAGGTGCGGGAGCGCCGCGGCGGTGATGGTGTTGGCGCCGATGACGTTGGTGTCGAACGCCCAGTGGAAGGTGTCCTTGTCGAGGTTCTCGATCCGCGAGAGCGGCCCCACGCCCGTGGCGTAGATCAGCGCATCGATGCCGCCCAGGCCCTTCGCCGCCTCATCGATCGCCGACTTGCAGGATGCCGCGTCGGTGACGTCGCATCGAATCGCGAGCGCGCCGTTGCCCGCCTCAGCTGCCGCGGCCTCGAGCCGTTCTTGGCGACGGGCGAGCATCGCGACGGATGCGCCGCCCTGGGCCAGGCCGGTTCCGATGCACCGACCAAGGCCACTCGACGCACCTACGACAACCGCTTTCATGCATCCCCGCCCATCGGAGGAACCTTCGACATTGACGTCGAAGTCATAGAAAACGGATCATAGGCATCCCAACACCGTTCTCAACTCGAGGAAGTCTGCACCATTCAATGCTGGTGACGCTCTGATGTTGGTGATGCTTGGCCCCGACCAAGAGGTGCTGCACGACACGACGTCGCGGTTCCTTGACGAGCAGATGCCGGTCGCCACGGTCCGCACGCTCCGCGACGACGCCGCGGGCTTCGATCCGAAGTATTGGATCCGCGGCGCCGAGCTCGGCTGGACTGCGCTGCTCGTCAGCGAAGAGGCGGGCGGCGGCAGCGTCAGTGGCAACCCGCTGCAGGACCTCAGCCTGATCGCCTACGAGTTCGGCACGCACGCCGCGCCCGGTCCGCTGGTTCCCGCCAACATCGTCGCGATCGCGCTCGACGCCGCGAGAGGCTCGCACGCAGACGCGCTCGGCGCGATCCTCTCGGGTGAGGCGATCGCAACCTGGTGCTTCGGCGAACCCGCGCCCGGCGACCGGCTCGACGACATCGCGCTGACCATCGAGGCATCAGGCGACGAGCTGGTTCTCAACGGCATCAAACGGCCGGTCGAGTCCGGTGCGCAGGCCGACTTCCTACTCGTCACGGGCCGCACCGGCCACGGGCTCTCACAAGTGCTGGTGCCGGCTGGGACCGCTGGCGTGACCGTCACAGCGTTGGAGTCAGCGGATCTCACCCGACGCTTCGCCAGCGTGAAGTTCGACCACGTACGACTTCCTGCCTCGGCCGCAGTCGGCGTGCTCGGCGAGGCCGCCGAGCAGGTGCACCGGCAGCGCAATGTCGCGATCGTCCTCCACATGGCCGAGTCCACCGGCGCGATGCAGCGCTCGTTCGACATGACCCGGGCGTGGGTTGCCGATCGCTACTCGTTCGGCCGGGCGCTCGAGTCCTACCAGGAGATCAAGCACCGGATGGCCGACCTGCTGTCTTGGCTGCAGGGCGCCCACGCGATCAGCGATGCCGCTGTCGCGGCGATGGACCGGGATGACCCGGTCGCCGAGGAGTTCGTCAGCGCTGCCAAGTCGTTCATCGGTGAGTACGCCGCAGAGCTCGTGCAGGACTGCGTGCAGCTGCACGGCGGCATCGGCGTTACCTACGAGCACGACCTTCATCTCCATCTGCGGCGCGTCACGGTGAATCGGGCCCTCTACGGAACGCCGAGCGAGCATCGCCGACGACTCGGCGCACTGACCATCGCTCGAGAGCTCGCATCATGAGTGCCGAGGACCTCGACGCCTTTCGGCTGCGCGCGCGGGAGTTCATCCGCGCCAACCTCCAGCCGATCGACCCTGATGCCAGCCACAGCCCACTACGCAACATCGGCAGTGACGATGCCGAGCGACTCAGCTTCGAGCGGGACCGCGAGGTCCAGCGAATGCTGTTCGACAACTCACTCGCCGGCATCTGCTTTCCGACGGAGTACGGCGGGCTCGGACTTGGCCCGGAGTACCAGAAGGCATTCAACGCCGAGATCGCCGGCTTCGAGTATCCGGCACGGCTACAGGCCCCGACGTTCTCCCCCTGTGCCGCAGTGCTGCTCGACTTCGGCACAGAGGAGCAGAAGCAGCGTCACATCCCCGCCATCTTGAAGGGCGAGGAGATCTGGATGCAGCTGCTCTCCGAGCCAAGCGGTGGCTCGGACGTCGCGGCGGCTCTCACCTCCGCGGTCCGCGAGGGTGACGACTGGATCCTCAACGGCTCGAAGGTATGGACGACTGGTGCGTGGTGGTCGGACTGGGGCCTGGTCCTCGCCCGTACCAACTGGGATGTCCCGAAGCACCGCGGGCTGACCGTCTTCATGCTGCCGATTCGCGCCGATGGCGTCGCGGTTCACCGCATCGAGATGCTCAACGGCTCGAACGAGTTCTGCCAGGAGTTCCTGACCGACGTACGGGTCCCGGACAGCGACCGGATCGGCGAGATCGACGGCGGGTGGACCGTCGGAACGCGCTGGATGTACCACGAGCGGATGCTGCTCAACTCCCCGCTCGTGACGGTGCAGGGCAGCGGCGGTCACAGCGATGTCGGGGCCGGTGCCGTGGCGCAGCTCGCCAAGGAGGTCGGCCGCACCGAGGATCCCGACGCCCAGCGGATCGTCGGGGAGGTCCGGATGCTCGAGCTGGTGAAGTTCGAGCTGCAGGCGCGCATCGGACAGGCGATGCAGACCGGCGCACTCAACGACCAGAGCGCCGCGATCGGACGGCTCTTCGGCGGCGTGACGACCGCTCGCTCCTACACGCTGGCCTTCGATCTCGTCGGCGCTGCCGGTGCTGCGTGGTCCGACGAGGACGGCGAGGTCCGCCACACCGGTCTGGACTTCCTGATGCGTCAGGCGTCCTCGATCGGCGGCGGCACGTTGGAGATGGCCCGCAACGTCATCAGCGAGCGAGTGCTCGGGATGCCGCGCGAACGCAGTCACGACAAAGACCTGCCGTTCCGAGAGGTACCTCGTGGGGCGCCGGCTCAGCGCTGACGGCGGCGAGAAGATCGCCGTCGCGGACCGGCCGCGTTCCCGCAAGGGAGCGCAGACCCGGGCGCGCCTCGTCGAAGCGGCGAAGGCGGTGTTCGAGACCGACGGCTTCCTCGATGCCCGCATCACCGACATTGCAGAAGGCGCCGGGGTCTCCCACGGCTCCTTCTACCACTACTTCGACTCCAAGGAGCAGGTGTTCCGGGAGGTCGCTGACGCCCTCGACGACCGGATGAACGCGCCGCTCTCGGACGTCATCCTGGTGGCGAGCTCAAACGCCAGCCCGCGAGAGCGGATCCGTGAAGGCAACCGCCAGTTCATGCTCAGCTACCAGCGTGACGCGCGGCTGATCAGTGAGGTCGAGCAGGTCTCGAGGTACGACGAGCAGCTCAAGGCCGAGCGGCGTACCCATCTGCAGGCTTACGGCAAGCAGCTCTCGGCGACGATCGCCGAGATGCAGGCGGTTGGCCTGGTCGACCGAACGCTCGACCCGATCCTCACCTCGCATGCGATCGGCGCGATGGTGACGCGGTTCGCGGACCTCTGGCTGACCCAGGGCATCGTCGAGTGCACGCTGGACGAGGCGGTCGACCAGCTCAGCCGGCTGGTCGGCAACGCGCTCAGGCTCCCGGACGTGCCGTCCGAGAAGCCCGTGCGCGCGGCCGGCGTTCGATAGGCGCTGCCTCGCTCGCCGGTTCGTACCGCGCGATCCAGCCTTCGACCAGCTCACGCAGCTCCGCGTGCCCGGTGCTCAGTCCGAGCGCGTCCTCCAGGACCAGGATCTGCGACAGCCCGGTCACAAGCACTGGCAGCACCGCGGGCGGGATGTCGCCCAGGTCGACTTCGTAGGAGGCGAGCACCTCCACAAGTGCGTCTCGCTGAAGCTTGCGGAACTCGTCCGCGTGGGCGGCAAGCTCGGCGCGAATCGCCTTGCGGTGGTTAGCCAGCGCGAACAGCTCAGTCGTGAACGTCGTGCCGGCGGGATCGGTGGCAACCGCCCACAGCGCACGCAGCGGCGTCTCCGACTCCAGCGCTCGCGCCTGGCGCTCGAGGCCTAGGGCCGACCCTCGTCGTACGAGAGCAAGGAACAGCTCGTCCATCGTGCGGAAGTAGTAGTGGACGAGCTGCGGCTTCAGCCCGGCACGACCGGCGACCTTGCGAGACGTGACGGAGGCGTAGCCCTCTTCGAGCAAAAGCTGAAGAGCAGCGTCGAGCAGCGCATCGCGAGTCGCGGAGTCCTCCGCGCCGAGTCGCCGGGTCGAACGCATCCGGAAATGCTCTCAGGTGGCCTGGCCGGCGCTCTGTCCATGGCGCGCGTAGCCGGACCTCCCGCTAACGGAAACGCTGTTTCCGTTAGCGGAATCGATGATACCGTTTCGCCCATCAGTCGGGACTGAGGAGCTTTGATGCCGCATTTCACCAAGCCCGAAGAGGGCAGCTGGACAGAGCACTTCGGGCTCTCGACCGCTCCGGTGACGTACGACGACTCGATCTCGCCCGCGCACTACCAGCTCGAGCGCGAGGCGATCTTCAAGCAGACCTGGCTCAACGTCGGCCGTGTCGAGCAGGTCGCAAAGCCCGGCGCGTTCTTCACCAAGGAACTCGACGCCGCCAATACCTCGGTGATCGTCGTGCGCACCCGCGAAGGCGTGCTGAAGGCGTACCACAACATGTGCCGGCACCGGGGCAACAAGCTCGTCTGGACGGACTACCCGGGCGAGGAGGTCGACGGCACCTGCCGGCAGTTCACCTGCAAGTACCACGGTTGGCGCTACGACCTCGACGGCAAGCTGACCTTCGTCCAGCAGGAGGAGGAGTTCTTCGGGCTGGACAAGGAGGACTACGGCCTCAAGAACGTCACCGTCGATGAGTGGGAAGGCTTCATCTTCGTCACGTTCGAGGAGAACCCGCAGCCGCTGCGCGAGTACATGGGCCGGATCGGCGCCGGGCTCGAGGGCTACCCGTTCGAGCTGATGACGCAGAAGCACACGTACCGCGCGGAGATCGGCGCGAACTGGAAGCTCTTCATCGATGCGTTCGCGGAGTTTTACCACGCTCCCGTGCTGCACGCGAAGCAGGCGACGGCCGAGGAGTCCCGCAAACTGCAGTCGGTCGGGTACGAGGCGCTCGCCTATGACATCGACGGGCCGCACTCGATGGTTTCCTCGTGGGGCGGCATGTCACCGCCGAAGCACATCGAGATGGTCAAGCCCATCGAGCGGATCCTTCGCAGCGGTCTGTTCGGTCCCTGGGAGGGTCCGGACATCGGCGAGCTGCCGTCGGGCGTCAACCCTGCCAAGCACCCGGCCTGGGGCATCGACTCTTTCGTGTTCTTCCCGAACTTCATGCTGCTGCTCTGGAAGCCGAACTGGTACCTCACCTACCACTACTGGCCGACGTCGTACAACACGCACATCTTCGAGTGCTCGCTCTACTTTGCTCCGCCGAAGAACGCCTACGAACGGCTCCAGCAGGAGCTCGCAGTCGTGACGTTCAAGGAGTACGCACTGCAGGACGGCAACACCCTCGAGGCGACGCAGACGATGATCGAGACCGGCAACGTCAAGGAGTTCCCGCTCTGCGACCAGGAGGTGCTGCTGCGGCACCTGCACACGACCTGTCGGTCGAAGATCGCGGATCATCAGGGCAACCGCTCGTCGTCGCCGATCTCCGCAGTGGGTGCCTGAGATGGCCACGTTGCCGTCGGCCTTCGCCGAGCTCGAGACCTTCGCCGACTGGGCGCTGCCGAGTGAGAAGGACCGGTACGCAAAGCGGATCGCCAGCTCGATGGATGAGCTCCAGGCGTTCTACGACGCGGCGCTCCCCCGACTCGAGGACAGCACCGACTACCTCGAGAGCGTGTCGATCGACGGCATCTCCGACGAGGACCGCAATCTGCTGTGGCTGTTCAGCTCACTGGTGACCGTGTCGTTCCCGGTCGAGGTATGGCGCCAGGCGCGCGTGCCCGACAGCGGCGCGGCATCGGTCGACGTCACTGTGGAGCCTCGTCCTTAGTTCGGAGCGTCACTACCGCGAGCCCGAGCGCGCCGACCGCGATCGCGCAAGCCGCGGCCGGGTCCATCCACCACCAGTCCAACCCTGCGCTGAGGCCGGCTCCGATCAACGCAGCCATGGCGGTGAGGGCGCCGACGAGAGACAGTCCGCCATCGGCGACGAGTGCGCGGCTCGGAATCCGGCGGCCGAGTCTCCGCTTGGCCAGAGCGAGCACCTCTAGAACAAGGACAGAAACAGCCGCAACCACCAAGCCGGCAGTTGGCTCACGCGCGTGGTCGTGCCGCACCAGGCGCGACGTCGCAGCGACGACGGTCGCAGTACCGACTATCAGCAAGCCGGTCGACACGACCAGTT
The DNA here is from genome assembly GCA_036267875.1 of Mycobacteriales bacterium. GTDB lineage: Bacteria > Actinomycetota > Actinomycetes > JAFAQI01 > JAFAQI01 > DASZTV01. The sequence continues at coordinate 23,384 of DATAVE010000113.1, read as the reverse complement.
GCGCAATCCGCTCACGACCCGCGTCGATCGCATCGTGCTGGAGCGCGTCGCGAAAGTGCGTCACCAGTACCGCCGAGCCGACGGCATCGAACACCCCAACTGCACCGAACGCGACGAGCACGACACTTCCCGCACGGATGCCGAGCACGATGCTCGCCGTACTCGCCAGGACCGTCCAGACAATCGACACAGCAGAGACGCGCAACCCTGCGCGCAGGTCAGACACGTGTCCTCCTCGGACTAGTGCCGACCAGGCTTCCCGGCTCACCACCGCAACCGCGGTGCTCCCACCTTAAGGGTTGCGGCGGTCGGTCTAACCTGCGGAAGCGTGCAGGGAAGCGGACAGGGACAGGGCGGCGAACCCTTGAGCGCCACAACGCAAGCAGACGAGTGGAATGCCCGGTACCGCGAGGGCGGTGCGGCCCTCTGGAGCGGACGCCCGAATGGTCGGCTCGTCGCGGAGGTCGCCGGATCGACTCCGGGCCGAGCGCTTGACGTCGGCTGCGGTGAAGGCGCTGACGCGATCTGGCTTGCCCAGAACGGCTGGACGGTTACCGCAAACGACATCTCCGATGTCGCCCTCAACAGAGCCAGAGAGGCCGCACGGTCGGCCGGCGTCTCGGTCGATTGGGTAAGCGGGGACGCGTTGCAGTTGGGCTTCCCGGCCGGCTCATTCGACCTCGTGTCGATGCAGTACCCGGCGCTACCCAAGGCCGCAGGCGTGGCAGCGATGCATGCGCTGCTCGACACCGTGCGGGGCGGCGCGCTGCTACTCGCGGTCTACCACGATCTCGACGAGGAGCATCACGCGCAGATGAAAGCGCGCGGCGTCGACCCGGCGGATTACTTCGGAGCCGACGATCTCCGCGACCTGCTCGACTCCGAGTTCAACGTCGAGCTGGACACGCTCGAGCCTCGCATCGACCCGCCACCCGGGCATCCGGAGATCGCGGACATCGTCCTGCGCGCCCGGCGCCGCAGCTAGTTCGTCGAGGGCCCCCAAGCACCCCAGCCGTTGACCGCATCGAACTCCCCGATCAGTACCGACAACTCACACAGCGCGCCGGCGATCTGGCTGGACAGCTGGATGATGCGCTCTTCCAAATGCTTCCGCGGAAGCGCTTCAGCAGACGATGGACCGGCCTCGGACATGATCGACATCGCAAGGTCGGATCACCTACATACGACAGTTTTCCCTTTCAATACAAGGGCTTCGCTACTCTCTTCGCCATGACGGACTCGACCACCGACGTCGTGATCGGTGCCGGCTCCGGGATGGGCGCTGCAGTGGCGCGCTTGCTCGTGGGACGCGGCAATCGACTGCTGCTTGTCGATCGCGATGAGGCCGCCGCAGGGGCCGTTGCCGAAGAGCTCACGGGCAACGTTCGGGTGATTGGCTGTGACATCACCGATGAGGCGTCGGTGACGAACCTGGTCTCGCAAGCCGGTCCGCTAGGCGTGCTCGTCGTCACTGCCGGATTGTCGCCGACGATGGCCGACGGGCGGCGCATCACCGAGGTCAACCTGGCCGGCATGAGTCGCGTCGTACGCGCCTTCGAAGCTTCGCTCGCTAGCGGCTCGGTCGGCGTCTGCTTTGCATCGATGGCGGCCGCGATGATTCCCGCCGACCCTGCCGTCGACGCGATCCTCGACGAACCGGAGTCACCAACCTTGTACGACGAGCTCGAAGCCCTCGGCCTGCTCGACCACTCCGGGATCGCCTACGCCGTCTCCAAGCGGGGCGTGATCCGGCTGGTCCAACGCCGGGCAAAGGTCTGGGGCACGAAGGGTGCGCGCCTCGTGTCGGTCTCACCCGGCGTCATCGACACCCCGATGGGCCGACTCGAGGACGCGAACGAGCCGAGCATGGCCGGCATGGTGTCGGCGAGCGCACTCGAACGTGAGGGCCGGCCCGACGAGCTCGCTGCAGTCGTTGCGTTCTTGGTTTCCGACGCCGCGTCGTTCGTCACGGGCACCGACATCCTCGTCGACGGCGGCGCGGTAGCGGCACAACGCTTCCCGGCGGGGTCTGACAGCTAAGGCTGCGAGCTGAGCCGGAAGATGGGCCAGCCGATCTCGGTACGCCACGCCAGCGGATCGGGATCGTCACGGGGACCGACGAGGTAGGTCTCGTGAATCGGCCCATCAACAGCGAGAGCCTGGTCGACCACCCACATCCCGAGCCGGCCGTACGTGACGTCGATGTTGTCGTGCGGACCGCGATGCAGGGTCGTCGCCAACTCGACCGAGGGCAGGGTCACCCGGCTGACCCGGCCGCGCACTGGCGGTTCGGCAACTGGTCGGTAAAGCAGCACGTCACCGTGCCCCGCACTGAACAGCTCGTTGGCGTAGCAGCCACCCAGCGGTCCCACAGGCGCTACGCCGTCAAGTGACTCGTCCAGCTCGACGATCGCATCGTCGTACCAAGTCAGCACGTCACCATGGTCGACCTCACCACGTATCCCGGCGACCACCCGCTCAGGCAGCGAGCGCAACTGCACCCGGAGCTTCTCCGCGTCGGGTCGCAACAGCTGACGCAGTGATATGACCGCCGCATGCGTGCGATCAAGCTGCGCCTCCAACCGCTGCAGATGTGCGGCGATCAGCTCTGCACGCACCTCGGGTGACTCGGTGGCGATGATTTCGGCAACCTCGACCAGCGGTACGTCGAGTTCTCGCAGCCGATGGATCACCTGGGCAGTCGGGATCTGACTGCTGGCGTAGTAGCGGTAGCCGCTCGACGGATCAACGGTGGCCGGCTCGAGCAAACCTGACTCGTGGTACCGACGAAGGGTTCGCACGCTCAGGTGCGTCAGCTCCGCGAACTCACCAATCGCCAGACCGGCCTGCACCCCGTCACTGTGCCACTTGACTCTCCCGCAGCGGGAGGCTTGATCGTCAGGTCATGACCAACTCAGCCGACACAATCGATCCGAGCGAGCTGCCAGAGCCGATCACCGGCTACCTGACCTCGCGCTACGCCGGCGACCTCGAGGTCGCAGTCGGCTACTACGCCGCCGACGCGACCGTGATCGACGAGGGCAATACCTACGCCGGCACCGATGCGATCCGCGAGTGGCTCGCATCGGTGAGCAGCGCGTTCACCTTCACGGCCACGCTGACGGGCGCTCGCCGAATCGCTGACGACCACTTCGTGGTCGTACAACACCTCGAGGGCAACTTTCCCGGCGGCGTGGTCGATCTCCGATTCGACTTCACCCTGCGCGACGGAAGAATCAGCGAACTGACCATCGCGCCATGGCTAATCGAGGGCGGCAGCTAGCGCAGCGACCTTTGCCTGGTTGAACGTTCGTACGACGGGCGCTTTCGGCGCGACGCTGTCGAATCCGTGGAAGGCGCCGTCGACGACATCGAGATCACACGGCACGCCAGCGCCACGCAGTCGCACGGCGTACTCGACGTCCTCGTCGTGGAACAAGTCACACGTCCCGACCCCGATCCATGCGGGCGCCAGACCTTGCAGGTCCTCACAGCGAGCCGGTGCGGCAAGCTGTGGGATGTCTGCCGCCCCCGGGTCCTTGCCGGTGTAGCTGCGCCAACCGAAGTTGTTGCCGCGCAGGTTCCAGAGCCTGAAATCGCTCTCGTCGACGTCGGTTCGCAAGCAGGTCCGATCGTCGAGCATCGGGTAGACGAGCAGCTGCAGCCTGAGCGCAATGCCATGCTCCCGCGCCCGCAACGCGACCGCGGCGGCAAGTCCACCGCCGGCGCTTGCTCCCCCGACCGCAACCCGCGCCTTATCGACGAACGGCTGCTCGAGCAGCCAGAGGAGACCAGCGAAGCAGTCGTCCAGTCCTGCCGGAAAGGGGTCCTGCGGCGCCAGCCGATAGCTCACGGCGGCAACGACGATCCCCGCATCTCGAGACAGCTGCTTGCACACCGGATCGTCCTGCGCGGGCGTACCGATGACGTAGCCGCCGCCGTGGATCCACAGCAGTGCAGGACCCGGTTCGCTCGCTCCAGGCGGACGGTGCAACCGGATCACCTGATTGCCGAGCTCGATCGTCTCGATGCCCTTACGAGTCCTGCGCGACATCCGATCAGTCAGCCAACGAAGCGCAGGCTGCAGCCGCGGGCCGATCCCGCCCCTCGGGGACAGTCGCGCCGCGCGCTGTAGATCAGGGTGGATCTTGCTCATCCGCGAAACCTACGCGAATGAGATCGACGTGGCGCTAGGCGCCCGAGACCTCGAGCCCGCGGTCGACGTCGGCCGTCCACGCCGAAGCCGAGAGTCCGTAGTCGGAGTCGTCGGCGATCCGCACTGCGTCGGCGTCATCCGGCGCCCATCTCGGCGGTGATCAGCGCCGAGATCTCCCTGTGGCCGTGAGCGTCTCCACGGAACTGACGTTACCCTAGACAAGAACGTGGTTCTCATTTGTGGGAGAGACATGACCGAGGCGCTTGATTACGACGCGATCGACTTCTTCCGCGACGACAAGCTGATCGCCGATCCGTACCCGTATTTCGACTATCTGCGGGACAAGTGCCCTGTGCAGGTCGAGCAACATCACAACGTCGTGATGGTCACGGGGTACGAGGAAGCCTGCGAGATCTACAACGACGCCGAGACGTTCTCCTCGTGCCTGTCGGTGAGCGGTCCCTTTCCCGGCTTCCCGGTGCCGCTGGTCGGCGACGACGTCAGCGAGCTGATCGAGAAGCACCGCGACGAACTTCCGATGAGCGACCAACTCCCGACCATGGACCCACCGAGGCACCGCGACCACCGCGGCCTGCTGATGCGCCTGCTGACCCCCGCGCGGCTGCGCGAGAACGAAGATGCGATGGCGTCGATCGCGGACCGCGAGATCGACAAGTTCATCGCATCGGGCAGCTGCGACATCCTCTCCGACTTCGCCACGCCCTTCACCTTCTTCGTCGTCGCCAACCTGCTCGGAGTCCCCGACGACGAGCAGGAGGAGCTGCACAACGAGTTCAAGAACCGCAAGGGGTCGGTCGGCAGCACCAGCCGCGAGATGGCGCACAAGCCGCTCGAGTACCTCTACGAGCGGCTGTCGGCATACGTCGAGGACCGACGCAGCAACCCGCGCGCCGACGTGATGACGGGGATGGCGCAGGCGACGTTCGAGGACGGGACGCTGCCTGAGGTCATCGACGTCGTTCGAGTCGCGGCGAACCTCTTCGCTGCCGGCCAGGAGACGACGGTCCGACTGATCGCTACGTCCTTTCAGCTCATCGCCGAGCACCCCGAGCTGCAGGACCTGCTGCGTAACGACCCCTCGGCGATCACCAACTTCGTCGAGGAGAGTCTGCGCTACGAAAGCCCGGTCAAGGGGGATTTCCGGCTTGCGCGTACGGCGACGAAGGTCGGCGGCGTCGACATTCCCGCCGGCGCGATCGTGATGGTCGTCAACGGCGCCGCCAACCACGATGGTCGCAAGTTCGCCGATCCCAAGGAGTTCCAGTCGGATCGGTCCAACGCCCGCCAGCACCTCGCGTTCGGCCGGGGCATCCACACCTGCCCTGGCGGACCACTCGCCCGCGCGGAGGGCAGGGTCAGCCTCGAACGCATGCTCGCCCGAGCCGCGGACATCACGATCTCCGAGGAGCACCACGGGCCGCCTGGGGCACGCCGCTACCGCTACGCTCCGACGTACATCCTTCGAGGCCTTCGCGAGCTCCACCTCAGCTTCACACGAAAGGGTGACTAGTCAGACCCTCACGGCCGTATAACGCGCTCAGAACCTGACAAGTCAGCCAGGTGTTCGGCGATCGGATCATCCGACCCAGAGCTGAACCTCGATGTAGCTCTCTTGGGCCGGCCCATCCGGCAGACCGTGCGTCGCTATCACCGAACGACCGGCTCTGCCGGCCGGCGCCCCGCAGCGCGATGAACTCCGAGGCAACCAAGCGATCGAGCAGGAATCGAGAAGCAGTCGCGCGGTTGACGTATCTAGCCTGAGGTCAGGTCCTCGAACCCGACGAAAGGCACTCAGCAATGGCACCCAAGGACGGCTTCACCGCAGAAGAGCGCGCCGCGATGAAGGCGCGCATAGAAGAGCTGCGGGCCGAGGGCAAGAAAGGTACGAAGAAGGCCGACGAGCAGCAGGCCTGTCTCGATGCCATCGCCAAGATGGCACCCGACGACCGTGCGATCGCCGAGCGGGTTCACGCGGCTGTCACCAAGACCGCGCCGGATCTGTCGCCGAAGACCTGGTACGGAATGCCCGCGTACATGAACGCCGATGGCAAGACCGTCATCTACTTCCGCGATGCCGGCAAGTTCAAGGAGCGGTATTCCAACTTCGGCTTCAACGACACGGCCCAGCTCGACGACGGCGACATGTGGCCGATCATGTTTGCGATCCAGCGCTGGAGCCCCACGGTCGAGAAGAAGATCGTCGCACTCGTGAAGAAGGCCGTCGCCTGACCGACCTTCCCGCGGGCAGTCACCATCGCAAGCTCGAAGATCGACACGACGCCGACAGGCGCGGCGACTACCTGGGTCACCACGTTGATCGCCGGCATGGCGGTCGTCGTACCGATGTCGAACGTCGCTAGGTCCGCCACCCGGAAGGAGAGCTCGAGCGACACGTTCGGGTCACCCTCGACCATGACCCGGTAGCCATACAGGATCGGCCACTCGGGACTCTGCTTGAATCCGAGGTCGCTTCCGATACCGCGTGCGAGTTCGTCCAGCGCCTCTTGGTAGTCAGGCTCGGTACGCCAGAAGTTCTCGTGCAGGGCTGCGACGTCTGGCGGACCACAAAGCCGTACCCCTGCCACATCGACGCACTCGCGTAGCCCATGTAGTCCAGTGACTCGTGGATGGTGATGCGCTGCACGTTGCGGCACATCGCCGTCGAGGCCAATGCCATCGCCGGCACATACATCGGGTTCATCGCCGGTGACCAGCCGCGCCGTCGTGACGACGGTGATGCCGGCCCGCAGGAGCTCGACGAGCAGATCGACGTCCGGCCAGTGCGGCATGCAGACGACGCAGTCGGGGCGCAAGTCGATCAACGCCCCTACGTCGTCCGTGGCGATCACGCCCATAGCCGGCCGACCAGCCAACACGCCCGCGTCCTAGCCGACCTTCTCGGCGCCATCAGCGAAGACGTCGACCAGCTCGAGGCGCGGATCATCGAAGATCGCGCGCAGTGCGGACGCACCAACGATCCCAGTAGTCCACTGCACAACCCGCAGCTTGCTCACTTGTCAGGCCCTAAGCGCGCTCCAGCGTGTCGAGAGCCTGACAAGTTGACTACGCCGGGACCTTCGCCGGGGTGATCAGCTTGGAGAGGTTGCCGCCCATGAACTTGCGGATCGACTCTTCGCTCGCGTACTCCGCCAGGTCGTTGACGAAGTTCGCCGGCTCCGCAAGCCCCTCTGGGTGTGGGTAGTCCGAACCGAAAAGCACGTGCTCCTCGCCTAGCAGCTCCGCCAGCTCCGCGTAGTTCTCTTCCCAGAACGGGCTGATGTAGATGTTGCGGCGTACGACCTCGACGGGGTTCTCGGCGAACTCCTGCGGCATCTTCTTGTAGAGGTCCTTCATCGACTTCAGCAGCGGAGCCACCCAGCTCGCACCGTTCTCGATAACGGCAACCTTCAGCTGCGGGAACCGCGACAGCGCACCATGGCAGACCAGCGCCGACACCGCGTCCTCGATCGGGCGCCACGCCGAGAGCATCCGGAACGCCTGCGGCTGGAACGGCAGCATCTCCGAGCCGGAGCCCATCCACTCGTTCGTGTAGCGCTCGTAGCCACTGTCGGACGAGTGCATCGCGACGAGGATGTCGTTATCGACGATCTTGCGCCAAACGGGGTCGAACTCCGGCAGCCCGAACGACCGCGGACCGCGGAAGCCGGGAACCGGTGCCGGACGGATCAGGACGACGCGAGCCCCGCGCTCGATCACCCAGTCCAACTCCTCGAGCGCCTTGTCCACGATCGGCAGTGTGATGACCGGAGTCGTGAAGATGCGGTTGGAGTAGTTGAACTGCCACGTCTCATACAGCCACTCGTTGAGAGCGTGGATCACGACGTGAATCAGTTCCGGATCGTCGCGCATCCGCTCTTCGACGAGGCTGGCCAGTGTCGGGAACATCAGCGAGCGGTCGATGCCCTGCTCATCCATCAACGCGAGCCGCGAGGCCGGCTCGCGGAACGCCGGGATCGCGCGCATCGGCTCACCGAAGATCTCGCGACGGCTCTTCCCGTCCGGATTGCCCTTGCGGTAGTACTCCTCCTGCGCGCCCGGCCGAGCGACCACCTCGAACGTCGGGTTCGGGATGTAGTTGCTGATCTGGCCTCGGACCACGATCTTGGTACGACCGCGTACGTCGACGTAGTCGATCGCGCTCTTGTACTTCTCAGGCAAGAACCTGGTCAGCGCTTCCTGCGTCTCGTACAGGTGGTTGTCCGCGTCAAAGATCGTGACGTCACTCAGGGCCATGATTCGATAAAACCTCTCTTTGACACTGACGTCAATATCAGCAAATGCGGGTACGCCGGGAAGGCCGAAACCTTGGCACGACGCGCCGACCCCGCGCGTCATCGACGGCGTCGAGGTCATCCTCTGTCCAGACGAGCCCGGATCGGGATGTTCTGTGGCGTAACGGATCCCGCCGATCGACCTCGAGCATGCGGACGCCCTGTGGGCGATCCCGCAGTTCCACAGCGTGTGTTCTTCGACACTTATCACCCGCGGCGCGGAAATCGTCGAAAAGGTCCGGAACGAGGGACGATTGTGGGACATCGACACCGGACACGACCTCATGATCACCGAGCCGCAAGCGGTGACCGATGCACTTCTCGAAATAGCGGCGCGATAAAGCCCGAAGACAGTTAAGAAGCAGGGCGGTTGAGTCGATCTTGAAGGAGTGTCCCTGAACGTGTCCGCCCTGACCCGGTCGCGACTGCTCACACTGCGCGCGGTGTCGGCCATCGTCGTGGCAGCAGCCCTCTGCGTCGCCGGCTCATCGGCCGTCTCTGCAGCAACAGGCGTTGCACCGGGCACGGTCACCAATGTTGCCGCCTCGGTCAGCGGCGACCAGGCGACAGTGTCGTGGCAGGCGCCCGCGACGGGAACGGTTGCGCGGTATGCGGTCCAGGCCCACCTCCTCGGTTACAGCCCCGGGATCTGGGCTGACTCTGGTACCAGGATCGTCAGCGGAACGTCGATCGTCTGGGGCGCGCTCCCCCTGAACCACGCGGTCTACTTCACGATCGTGGCGATCGGGACCGATGCCTCGGACGGCACGTCAGGCGCGGCGGGGACTTACGCCACGAGCCCAGCGGTCACGCCGACGAACGCCAGCTGCCCATCGACGGCGACCGGCTACTGCGTCGTGGTCAACACCGCTCAGAGCCTCGGGCCGGAGACCCGACCCGGAGCCGGACTGCTCCACGGCGCTGTTGCCCCCGGCAACAAGTGGGTCGGCGCCCTTCACCTGAACTACTGGCGGATCGCCGCTACTGACGCGACGGAATACGCCGACGTCTCCAGCGTGGTCAGCCCCCAGAACGTCATCGAGCTTCTCTCCGACGGCTGGCTCGCCCACACGACCAGCGGCGGATACGCGGCCGATCCGTGGAGCAACTGGACGGCGTACACCAGCTACATCGCCTCGATCGTCACCGCGGCCGAGAAGGCCGGCCAGAACCCGATCTGGGAAATCCAGAACGAGCCGGAGAACTATCCGTACAGCCCTGCCCAACGGCCGACCCGCGCACTCGTGGAGCAGGAGTACCTGAAGGCGTACCAGGCGATCAAGACCGTTGATCCGAACGCGCGCGTCATCGGACCGTCGATCGACTGGGTCTATGAGTACCCGAGTGCGCCGGTCTACATCGACATGAAGACGTTCATCCCGTTCGCGGCGGCCAACGGGATGAAGCTCTATGCGATCGCGTGGCACGAAAACGGCATCATTCCCGCGCAGAACCCGCTGGCCTACTCGGAGATGCCGCAGGCGATCGAGAACGAAGCCGAGGAGGTCCGCGAGCTGATCGCGGAGAACCCTGGGATCGGCTCGCCCAAGATCTTCGTCGACGAGAACACCTCCGGCTCGGGCAGCGCCATCCCCGGCTTCACGGCCGGCTATTTCGCCGCGGAGGATCAGGCCGGAGTCGACGAGGCCAACCGTTCCTGCTGGCACAGTTGCACTGCGAACCTTGGTGGCCTGCTCAACGCCGACGGCAACCCCAACCCCAACTACTGGGCGATGGCCGACTACGGCTCGATGATGGGGACGCGAGTCGACTCGGAGGTCTCTGACCTCAACCTCAGCTCGCTGGCGGTCACCGACACCTCGGGCACGACCCGGGTGCTCCTGGGTCGTCATCAGACGTGCTCCCAGCCCACGACCGGATCCGGTTACTGCAGCGGCCCGTCGACGCTGGCGCCCGCCGTACCCACGACAGTGCAGGTCGCGCTGTCGTCCTCGGCGCCAGCGGCGGCTGTCACGGTCCAGGAGATCCCGAACTCCCTCGCCGACATGACGACTGCTCCCGCGACGACGACGCAAGCCGTGCCGATCGTCAACGGCCTCGTCTCGGTCTCGATCCCGTCGTTCGGTGACGGCGAGGCCTATTTCCTGACTGTGACGCCGATCCTGCCCCCGACGATCACCTCGATCCTGCCTGCGACCGGGTCTACCGGCGGCGGGACGTCCGTCACCATCAACGGCTCGAGCTTCACCGCGGCGAGTGTCGTTCAGTTCGGCACAGGGACGCCTGCCGCGAAGTTCACCGTGACTTCGGACAGCCAGCTCGTCGCCGTCGCTCCCGCCCACGCCGCCGGACCAGTCAACGTCAGCGTGACGAATCCGAGCGGTACGACGTCGGTCAGTGCGTCCGCCACCTTCACCTACGTCGCCCCGCCGACGGTGACCTCCGTGTCGCCGACCACCGGCCCGATCGCCGGCGGCACCTCAGTGACGATCACCGGCACCGGCTTCACCGGCGCGACCGCCGTCCACTTCGGCACCGTCGCCGCATCCTCCGTCACCGTGAACTCCGCCACCAAGATCACCGTCACAGCACCTGCCGCTGCCGCCGGAGCGGTGGATGTCACCGTGACCAACGCGGGCGGCACGTCCGCGACGGGCAGTTCGGACAAGTTCACCTACGTCGCGCCACCAACTGTCACCTCGATTTCGCCGACAACCGCTACAACGGCCGGCGGCACCTCAGTGACGATCACCGGCACCGGCTTCACCGGCGCGACCGCCGTCCACTTCGCGACGACCGCGACATCAAGCGTGAAGGTGAACTCCGCAACCTCGATCACTGTTACCTCACCGGCGCACGCCGCCGGCGTCGTCGACGTCACCGTCACCACGCCCACTGGGACGTCGGCGATCGGCACGACCGACCACTTCACCTACACGAGTCCGCCACCCGCTCGCCACTAGCCTCGCCGAGCCCCAGTCGTCCTCACCACCAACAACATCCGCATCATCGCTCGGGCCAGGACCTGCTAACAGCCGTAGCAACAGGGCAAGATGTGCCTCGTGCAACCAGTCACTGGTACAGGCATTTGGGCGGCACAGCTTCGATACGGCGACGGCGGAGCGATTCGGGAGATGGCCGCGGAGCTCGAGGAGCTCGGCTACTCCGCGTTGTGGATTCCCGATGTCGGCGGCGACCTCTTCTCCTCCGTCGAGCTGCTCCTGGACGCGACCGAACGAACGACGATCGCGACCGGAATCCTGAACCTCTGGATGCACCCGGCCGAGGAGACCGCTCAGCAACACACGCGACTGACAGCAGCCCACGGCGATCGATTTCTGGTCGGCATCGGCGTAAGCCATCAGCCGCTGGTCGACCGGAAGGAAGCCGGGCGCTACCAGAAGCCACTCGCCGCGATGCGCACTTATCTCGATGGCCTCGACGAGGCCGACGAGCCGTTGCCGCGCGATCGCCGTGTCCTGGCAGCACTTGGCCCGAAGATGCTCGAGCTCGCTAGCGACCGGGCCGCCGGAGCGCACCCCTACAACGTCACGCCGGAACACACCGCGATCGCCCGCGAGGCACTCGGCCCGGATGCGCTGGTCGCGACCGAGCTAGCAGTGGCACTGACGACGGACTCGTCGGTCGCGCGCGCCGCAGCACGCCAACATCTGGCGATCTATCTCGATCTGCCCAACTACACGAACAACCTGCTCCGCCTCGGCTTCGCCGACGACGACTTCACCGATGGCGGGAGCGATCGGCTCATCGACGCCCTCGTCGCGTGGGGCGACGAGGGCGCTATCGCGGCCCGCGTCGAGGAGCACCGGGATGCTGGCGCCGACCACGTCTGCATTCAGGTCGTGAATGAGGGCGCCGGCGCACCGCGCGATCAGTGGCGAGCCCTGGCTGCGGCACTCACCTAGCCGATCGATTCCGACAAGATCGCACGAGTCCAACGGACATCGCGCACAGCTAGTCGCAAGCTCATCCCGGAGTTCGTGGCGAGGTCGACAGCGGAGCTGTCGAACACCCAGCGTGCGGCTCGCTCCCACCTCGACGCTTCAGGCACGAACCCCCATGCGGTGAGATCGATCGCGAACGTCTGCGCACCCAGCCGACGCCACGTGCGTGACGGCACGAACTTCAACCCGCTCGCATCCTTGTGAAGTGAGCCGCTCAGCGTCGCTCGCTTGCCGAGCTTGGTCAGTCGACGAGCGGCACGAGGCGCAGACCGCTCGAAGTCCGGCCCGCCGTAACCAGCAAGACCGAGAAAGTCCCTCGTAACCGAAGCAGCGGGCCCGATCAGATCACCACGACCTCTCCGATAGAAGTCGGAGGACTTCACTGCGAGCAACGTCAACGCCAGCGCCGCCACCACACCCACGGGTACGGCGGCCACGAAACTGACGCGGTCTGCCATCAGGGAAACGCCGACCAGCAGGCCGATTCCTACCGCGCCAAGAACCGCCGCAATCAACAGGTGTCCGACGCGCTTCATCTCGTTGACCGCGACTGTCATGAAGTACTGACGTCGAGGAGGACCTTGCCGATCGCCTTGCCGTCGGCGACGTGACGCACTGACTCCGCAACATCGTCGAACGCGAACCGTGCCCTGACGTACGGCGCGACCTTTCCCTCGGCAAGCAGCGCCAGTAGCTCGGCGTCGTTGCGGGCCATCTCCTCAGACTTCGCGACGGCCCAGCCGCGGAACTCGAAGCCGACGATCTCGATGCCTTTCAGCAGTACGAGATTGAGCGGGATCTTCGAGATCTCACCTGACGCGAAGCCGACGACGACGAAGCGGCCGTCGCGACGCAGCGAGCGCAGCGCCGGCTCACTCAGTGCGCCACCGACCGGGTCGATCACGACGTCGGATCCGCCGGGTAGCTGTTCCTTCAACACCGCGCGCAGATCAGCTCCGCGATGCTCGATCAGCCGGGTCGCGCCGCACGATTCGGCAGCGGCCAGCTTCTCGGCAGTCGACGCTACTGCCGTCACCGTTGCGCCCATCAACGCTCCGAGCTGCACCGCCGCGAGCCCGACGCCACCGCCCGCACCAAGGACGATCAGCTCCTCGCCCGCAGCGAGCCGGGCAACCGAGCGCAGCGAGTGGTACGCCGTGCGGTGCGCGACCCCGAACCCCGCAGCGACATCGGTAGCGACACCATCCGGCACCTTCGTCAGTCCGGGCGCAGGCACGACGACCTGTTCAGCGAACGCCCCGACGAGACACGACCCGAAGACCTTGTCGCCGACCGCGAGTTGGATCACTCCATCGCCAACCGCCGAGACAACTCCGGCAAACTCACTGCCCAGCACGAACGGCGGAGGCACCTTGATCTGGTACTCCCCCGCCAGCACGAGCACGTCGGGAAAGTTCACCGCCGCGACGTCGACAGCGACTCGCGCCTCACCGGGCCCGGGAAACGGCACCTCGACATCGGTGATGACGAGCGCCTCGGGCCCGCCCCACGCCTCGCACACTGCGGCGCGCATCAGCTGGCGGGGCCGCGGTAGTCCGTCGAGGACGCCAACTCGGCGGCGCCTTCCATCAAACCGAGCACGAGCGGCCCGAACGCCAGCAGCTTCTCGTCGTTGGCCGCCCGCTGAAAGCCTTGCTCGAGGACGATCGCGAGCTTCCACTTGGCGAGGACCAGGTAGTAGTCGATGTCGTCGACCTGACGACCGGACACCGATGCATAGTGCGCGAGCACCTCGTCGGAGGTCGGCATGCCGACCATGTCGACGTAGCTCTCCCCTACCGTGTCAGGCGATGACGTGTCGGCCGGCCAGCCCTGAATCATCCACGCGAGGTCGAGCTTCGGGTCGCCGACCGTACCCATCTCCCAGTCGACGATCGCCGCCATCCGAGCCGGTGCGCCATGGCGGTACATCACGTTGGCGAACTGGTAGTCCCCGTGCATCAGCCCCGGGATGAAGTCGAGCGGCTTGTGGTTGCCGAGCCATGCAGTCGCGACCTCCAGCCCCGGCAGGTCGCGGCCCTTGATGCGGTCGAGGAAGCGCGTCCAGCGCTCGACCTGTCGCTCATGGAATCCGTCCGGCCGGCCCAGGTCCGCCAGGCCTTTGGCCTGCCAGTCGACCTTCGACAGCAGCGCGATGCCTTCAGCCAGCTGGAAGGCGAGCCCCCGCCGCGCCTCGATGTCGGCGTCAAAGGGCGCGGGCCACCTCTTGTCGTCGAGCCCGATCGGCGACCATCCGTCGACGAAGCCCATCAGATAGAACGTGCGCCCAAGCACCGACGGGTCCGAGCACACGGTGATCGCCTCGGTGTGCGGTACGTCGGTGCCGGTTAGGGCGTCGATGATCCGCCACTCGCGCAGGATTCCCTCGTCGCGACTCTCGGGTGCCGCGGGCGGCGGGATCCGCAGTGCGCCATGCAGGTCGCCGCGGCGGATCTGATAGATCGCATTCTGCGAGCCGCCCGAGATGAACGAGTGCTCCAGCGGCTCGCCGCGACCGGGCACGTCCTGGGTGTCGAGCCAGGTGGCCAGCGCCTCAGCGTCGAGCGCGGGCGCATCCGCCGAGTCGAACAGCCCCGTCATCGGGTTTGGCTCATCAGAGATTGCCTACCTCGTGCTCGAGGAACTCCGCGTACTTCGCCAGCGCCGCCTCACGCTTCTTCGGGATGTGTCCAGATGGCCAGAGGTCATCCGTCGGCTTGTAGTCGCGCAGCACCTGCTTCGCGACCGTCACCTTGTGTACCTCGGTCGGACCATCCGCGAGGCCCATGACGGCAGCACCGATCAGCATCCGCGAGAACGGCATCTCGTTCGAAACGCCGAGCGCGCCGTGGATCTGCATCGCGCGCTGCGCGATGTCGTGCAGCACGCCGGGCATCAGTACCTTGATCGCCGCGATGTCCTTGCGGACCTTCAAGTAGTTGTTGTGCTTGTCGATCGACCACGCGGTGTAGAGCACGAACAGCCGGAACTGCTTGAGCTGCGCGTAGGAATCGGCGATGTAGCCCTGCACGAACTGCTTGTCAGCAAGCAGTGACCCTGCGGTGTGCCGCGACAGGGCCCGCTCGCACATCATGTCGATCGCCCGCTGCGACATGCCGATCGTCCGCATCGCGTGATGGATCCGCCCACCACCGAGCCGCGTCTGCGCGATCGCAAACGCCTGGCCCTCGTCGCCGAGCAGCGCATCGGCGGGCACCCTGACGTTCTCGTAGTGGATTAGCGCATGCGACCCGTGGTCCGGGCCTTCGGCGCCGAGCCCGACGTTGCGCACGATGTTGATGCCGGGTGTGTCCGCCGGTACGAGAAACATCGACATGCCGCGGTAGATCTCGATGTCGGGGTTCGTGACCACCATGACGATGAAGAACGACGCCGTCTTGGCGTTTGAGGAGAAGAACTTCCAGCCGTTGATCACCCACTCCTCGCCATCCTTGACGGCGCTACAGGTGAAGGTCGACGGGTCCGCACCACCCTGCGGCTCGGTCATCGAGTAGCAGGAGAACAGCTCGCCGTCGAGCAACGGCGTGAGGTAGCGCTCCTTCTGCTCCTCGGTGCCGAAGTGGGCGATGATCTCGGCGTTGCCGGTGTCCGGTGCCTGGCAGCCGAAGATGATCGGTGCCCACGACGAGCGGCCGAGGATCTCGTTGAGCAGCGAGAGCTTGAGCTGTCCGTAGCCGGCGCCACCCAGGTCAGGCCCCAGATGCGTGGCCCACAGGCCCTGATCGCGGACCATCTGCTTGAGCGGCTCGATCGCCTTGCGGCGTTCGCCCTCGAGCGGCGTGAACTCCAGGCCTGGCCAGACGTAGTCGAGCGGCTCGACGTGCTCGGTGACGAAGGCGTCAGCCCAGTCCAGCTTCTCCTGGAAGTCCGGATCGGTTTCGAAGTCCCATGACATAGCTATGGAGTATGTCGCGAGTCCTAGCTCGCGAGCACGCGCTCCGCGAACAACTCGAGATGACGCCATGCGAGCTCGGGCGGAATGCCCCCGCACATCGGGTGCAGCATCACGAACGCAAAGTCACCCGTAGCCTTCTGCTGCTCGAGAAACGCCTCGGGAGTGAGGATCCGGTAACGCTCCTCGGCGCGCAGCTGTGCCGCGTCGGTCACCGTCGTGAAGCCGGTCGCGAGACCGTCGGTCTGCGCCTGCCACGCGCCGTAGGCATTCGTCTCGTGCAGCAGGTACGGACCGATCGCTCCCCACTCGGCGTCCGGGTCGTTGGCGACAAACGTCGACGTAGTGTCGCCACCGAGCCACTGACCGGGGTCAGGCTTGCCGAGCAGCCGGCACTCGTCGCGGTAGAACTCGTAGACCTCGGGCACCGATGGGATGAAGCCGTCACCGATCCGGGCGGCACGGCGCGCGGCAGGTTCGCTGCTACCTCCCATGACGATCGGCGGGCCGCCATCGGTGTACGGCGTCGGCGTCACCCGAACCGTGCGACCGCGGAACGCGAACGGCTCCCCGGTCCACGCCGCCCGCAGCGTCTCGACGGTCTCGGTCATTCGTGGCGCACGCTCGTTCAACCCGATACCGAACATTGCGAACTCGTCCGGCACATAGCCCGCGCCAAGAGTGACCGAGAGGCGACCCCGGCTGAGCTGGTCGAGAACCGCGATGTCCTCGGCGAGCCGCAACGGGTCGTAGAACGGCGCAACCAGTGCGTTGATCCCGATGGTGATCGTCGAGGTGCGCGCCGCGATCGCAGCGGCAAACGGCAGCGCGCTCGGGAGGTAGCCGTCCTCGGACCCGTGGTGCTCAGAGATGCTCACGGCGAGCCCGCCGTGCTGCTCGGCCCACAGTGACATCTCGAGCGCCGCTTGATATCGGTCCGCCATCGAGACTCCCGCGAATCCGGGATTACGCAGGTCGAACCGCAGACCGAACATCACCACGACGTCGACCGGGGCTAGTCGACGAGCTTGAGGGCCTGGCGCGGGCAGCTGTCGACGGCGTGCTGCACCGTCTCGAGATCCTCGGGCGCTACGTCCCAGTTCTGCACTACCAGCTGGTCGTCGTCATCGAGCTCGAAGCGGTCCGGGTCCACCGCGGTGCATACGCCATGCGCCTCACAGCGGTTGTTGTCGTGCTCGAGCTTCATCGATGTCCCTTCCGTTTGCGCGGCTGAGCATACGCTCAGCCACATGTCCCTCGACGCCGGGCTGACCGGCAAGCGCGCACTCGTCACCGGCGCAGGCCAAGGCGTCGGCGAGGCGATCGCCCGAGAGCTGGCGGCAGCCGGCTGCGCGGTGATCGTCAACGACTTCCATGCCGACCGTGCCGAACGCGTCGCCACGACAATCGGATCTGACGGAGGGACGGCGACCGCGTCCGCCTTTGACGTCACCGACCACGCAGCCGTGGCCGAGGCGATTGCCGCAACCGGCGGCGTCGACATCCTGGTGAACAACGCAGGCAACGGTGGACCCGACACGTTCGGAACGATCGCATCATTCGTCGACACCACAACCGAGGACTGGGCACCGGTCCTCGCCGTGAACCTCGCCGGCGTCATGAACTGCACGCACGCGGTCCTGCCGGCAATGGTCGCGTCGGGCTGGGGTCGAGTCATCACGATCTCCTCCGACGCCGGCCGGACCGGCGGTGCGCGCTATGCGGCGTACAGCGCGGCGAAGGCAGGAGCGGCCGGGTTCTCGCGTGCGATCGCGCGCGAAGTCGCCCGCCACGGCGTGACCGTGAATGTGATCTCGCTCGGCACAATGCGCACGCCGATGACCGAGCCACTCTGGAGCGATCCAGGCAACGAAGAACTGAAGCGCTCAGTCCTGTCGAGCTACCTCGTACGGCGTCCTGGCGAGCCGACCGACGTCGCCTGGGCCGTCATGTCACTCGCGAGTCCACGCGCATCGTGGGTGACCGGTCAGACGATCGCCCTCAACGGCGGGTCCGCTTTCACTCTTTAGGAGGCGCGCCGAGGGAGTTGATAGGACCGAACGCGGCCTCGTAGTTCGTCATGTTGGCGTTGATCGCCTGAAGCAGCTGGAAGATCTGCGACGGCGGGAACTTCACCCGTGCGACGACCCGTGAAGGAATGACGGTCTGCCCGTCGGGACCGGTCGCCGGCGGATTGGTGACCGCAAAGTCGAGGGTGAAATCGTACGGCGTGTGCCAGACGATCGCCATGTTGGCGTAGACGCCGGTCTGGACGTCCTCAGGAACCTGGATCTGGATTTGCGGCTGGGGCTCGGTCACAACGCCGACGCTACCCACCCGGCTCTACTCCGCGGCGGCTATCACCAGATCGCGCAGCGTAGTGGTCGTGACGACCGCGTCGACACTCGCGCGAAGCTTCGCCCAGAGGTCGTCGATTGCCGTCCCGATCGCCGAACGCGCCTGGCGCCCACTGCGACCGGCGCGCTGCAGATCGCGGCGGTCGATTGCACCCGGGACGATGACACGAGCAGGCAGCGGGCAGGCAGCCGGCGCGACTACGCCGCGACGCGCAGCGAGATGTTGTTACAGGCCTCGCAGGTCTCCTCGGGAATCAGACCGAGGCGCATCAGACCGGCGAACACCTTGCACCCAAGGCAATACGCGAAGATCGACTCGAGTCCGGCGGCGATCACCATGAAGCCGAGCAGGATCTGCGTTCCGCCCGGGTGACCGACCGCCATGAACACCACGGCGCCCAGCGTGAAGGTCGCGCCGACACCCTGCGCGAAGCGCTTCGGCGGACCTGCAACGAAGTTCGGCTCGCCGAGGCGGGGTGCTGCAACCTTCATGGCGAAGCTGCCGAGCGGGCTCAGCTTCGGCCCGGTCAGCACGCGCGCGACGAAGCCGTAGGCAAGCGCCGTGGTGCCCCAACCCCACTCGTCGCTGACGGTGAGGCTGAGCACCAGCAGCACGATGCTGGCGAGCAGCACGACACCGGCAACAGTGCGTGCGGCCTTCTCGTTGACGGGGTTCGGGAACCCGAAGAGCTTCGACACGACGATGCCTTTCGCTACTTACTTCTTCTTCGTGCTGGTGTCGCCCACCAGCGCAGCCTCTAGATCAACAACACAACCGGCCATCGGCGTTCCCGCGACCTTCGCCGAGTACGGCGCAAGCGCCGCAGCGAGCTTGGTCTCGGCCGAGAGCACCTGCGTGCGGTACGGCTTGTAGAGCGGCTCGATGACGGCGAACAGCGAGTTCGACCCGGTCGCGAACAGGCTAAGCACCGGCTTCAGCAGCGGCGCGACGATAGGGGCGAACTGCGGGTACTGGGCGAGGATCGGGCCGAGCAGCTCGAGCTCGGGCTGGTACGCCGCGGCGGCGGCGAACGCCTCCGCCGAGAACGGACCGAACGCCGGTGCGAAGGCGACGAGAGACTGCACGCCACCCATCTCCTTCGGCGTCGAGAGCTTGAGCGGACACTTGCCGAGCGCCGCAACCTGCACCGCCGGGACAGCAGTCGCGGGGGCCGAGGCCGGTGCCGACGCAGGGGTCGTCGGCTCGCCTGCGGTCGGCGTGGTCGGCGCCGCCGGCGCAGCGGACGCGGTCATAGACACAGGCAGTGGCTGCGCGCTGACAGGAGGCTGCGCCGAGACGGCCGGCGCGCTCGTGGACGGCACCGGCGCTGCGTCTGCGGCTGGCCGAGACGTCGTGGTCGTGGTCGTCGTACGCCGCACGGCCAAGCCGGCGCCGGCGAGCAGCGCCAGCACAATCAGCGTCGTGAGGCCGGCACGCGCCGTCCGCAGCGACAACCCGAGGACGGTCACGACGACTCCGTCGCCTTGTCAGGCTCCGACCGCGGCAGCGCCGCCAGTCCTCCAAAGCCGGCGACGGCCACGATCAGCAGCAACGCGACCAGCCACCACGACACGGACCAGGTGTGCTTGGTGACGACGCTGGTGCTGAACGCGGCAGCGACCGGGCTCGATGCCGAGGTGGCCGAAACTGGCGCCGCTGTCGTTGCGGCTCCGGGCTTTGCCGCCTTCCCTGACGCTGTCGGCGATACCGTCACGCCCGGTGTGGCAACCGATGACGCACCGGCAGTCGGCGCGACCGCCGTACCGCTGCCGTGGCTCGTCCCGGAACCTACGGCCGACGTCGGTGCCGTCGGCGCGAACCGCCCGACGAGGTGCCACGAGCCGGTGAACTTGTCGAACGGTCCGCCGACGACCTCACTCGTCCAGGCAAGCGTCATCGCGCGCGTCGCCGCGTCGTAGGTGCCAGTCGGGGTACGCGTGATGCCGGGCTCAGTGCCACCCGGCTTCGGCGCACCCTGGTTGAAGTACTGGTTGTTCCACGACACCGAGAAGCTCTCGAGGTTGGCCGTGACGCTGTTCCCGCGCACGGTCAGCGATGGGGCGGGCACCTTGGTATGGGTCTGCGGGTCCACCGGGTTCGTCGATGTCGCGAAGCCGGTGCCCTCGTACTGCGCCGGTGAGCTGATCGAGTCGGCCTGCGCGTTGCCGGCTGAGTCGAACGGCGGGTTCGGCAGCGGCTGGTAGGCCCCGAACGTGAGGCCGCCGTCGCGACCAGGAGTGAGCAGCGTGTACGCCTGGTTCGAGCAGGCCGAGTCGCTGTTGGACATGTACGGCCCGGCCGTCGAGCCGCTCGGCAGGATCATCTGGATGTAGCTGCCGACGATCGAGCCATGAGAGCACGAGCCTGCGGTCAGCTCGAATGTTCCGGTCATGGCATTCGAGGCAGCCGCGGCAGAGCCCCCGGAGACGAGCGCCACGGTCGCAGAGGTAAGGAGTGCAGCAATCGCAGCAGATCGAGCCGCGAGCCGGTTCTTTGTCCTCAAGCGCTTTCCCGTCTGAGCCATGGCTTTCAGTGTAACCCTATCTTCTGGGGTATATTACTCCATATTATGAGCCGCAAAACCCTGCTGGTGATTGCCGCGGTCATCGGGATCGGCCTGGCTGCCGCGCCGGTCGCGTTCCAGATGTTCTCGCGCGCCCCGAAGGGCGCGGCAATGCTGAGCGACTTCAAGCCGTTCATGACCACGCAGCGGCTCGACGGATTCCAGCAGGACATCGGCCAGATCAACGCCGCTGTCAACGAGGTCGACACCAAGGCGGTTCCGCAGCTCGAAACGAGCGCCGACGAGCACGCCAACCAGACGCTGGCGACGTACCGGTCGATGCAGCAGCAGTGGCCTCAGATCGACTCGACGATGACAACCCTGCTGGACAAGGTCCAGGCCAACCTCGGCAACTACCAGGCGATGGCGGCACTACCGAGCTTCGAGCTGTTCCCCTGGTTCTTCGTGATCCCGGGCGCATTGATCGCGGTCCTCGCCATCGTCGGGCTGCTCGGCGGGCTGTCGCCGAGGCCGACTCGGATCGGCCTCGGCGTCATCGGAGTCGGCTTGATCCTCGCGCCGGTCGCGTTCCAGATGTTCGATCGCGCGCCGAAGGGCGCGGACATGATGAGCACCTTCAAGACCATCGAGACGCCGCACAGGATCGGCCAGATCCAGAGCTACTTCGCGACGATGGCAGTCGGGCAGGGCGCGATCCGCAACGACATCGTCCCCGCCTTGCAGTCGACCGGCTCGACCACGCAGGATCTCGCGACGAGCTACCCCGCGACCACGGCTCTCGACGCGAGCTGGATTCACATCCTCAACGACATGACGCCGATGATCGGCGCGATGAGCGACAGCGAGCCTCGCTACCAGGCGATCTCCTCGCTGCCGTCGTTCAAGCTGTTCCCTTGGTTCTTCGTGATCCCGGGTGCGCTGGTCTTCTTCGTCGCGATTGGCGCGGCGGGCGACGCGCCGGTCCGGCGTACCGATGTCTCTGAGCACCTCGAAACCACCGAAGCCGTCTCCGTATGAGGAGTGTCATGTCCCGCCGTACTACCCGCATCGTCCTGTCCGCCGCATCGCTCGCGATCGCCGCGGCCGCGTGCGGAGGCGGGTCGTCAGGCGGCGGTGCGCCCGCGAGCAGCGGTACGGCGCTGGTCGGCACCTTCCACATCACGGCAGGCAGGTGCACGGGCTCAGGCGCCCCGACCGGCAGCTACTTCCGGATGATCGACGCGAACGGCACGCTCGCGAATGGCCCGTACTTCGAGAACCCTGACTCCGTCTGCAAGGACAAGTCCTACTCGGTCGAGATTCCAGGCACTGACGGCGGCTTGGTCACCGGCACGTTCCAGCCACCGCCCGCGAAGGCGTTCGATGCGCAGGGCAACTCACTCGCCGACCGCATCCTCGAGACCGGCACGTTCACCGCAATCCAGTTCGGGATCCAGACCGAGTCGACCGACCCGCAGAGCCACACGACTGTGCCGGCACCGCAGATCTTCGACGACAACGGCAAGCTCACCGGTCAGCTCGAAGCGTGGTCGGCGTCGTGGAACAACCAGTACTTCAACCAGGGCTCACCGAAGCCGGGCGGCGCGATGCCGGGCATCACCTCTCCCGTCACCGGAACATACGACGCGTCGACTGGTGCGTTCACGTTGAGCTGGACCAGCTCGATCGTCGGCGGCCCGTTCAACAGCTTCTCCGGCTACTGGCACCTGCAAGGCCACTTCACGCCGTCCAGCTAGCGGCTCGGCGACTGCCAGGGCCGCTAGTGCACTCGGTAGCGCCAGGCGAGGTAGCCACCAACGACCAAGGTTGTTCCGGCAATCCCGCCGCCGACTGACCACGCCTTAAAGGAGCGGCTTCCCCGCGAGATTGAACGAGTAGTAGGTGGGCGACGACATCAGATCGGAGCAAGTTCGGCAAGATTCAGCAAGCCCCTCGTACGTTTCGGATGGTGAGCTTGATAGGCACAAGCCCGTCGATCGAAGCGTCGAAGTCGCGGCCAGGTATCCAACACCGCCGGTGCTGAGTGCGCACAACTTGGTTGAGTACACCGCCTGCAGCGGCTAGCTCAGCGCTTCCTGCTCCATGAGCAAGAAGGCGCCGTAGATCTGCGACCACTCGGCCAGGACCCGGCCAAGCGCCGTAGCCGCGGGATCACGCACCACCACTGCAAACGCGTCTGCCGCGCCAAGCTGGC
>DATAVE010000112.1:0-4218 GCA_036267875.1 Mycobacteriales bacterium | reverse complement strand
CCGCGCCCGCAGCGGGAGGTGGGCCGAGGAGTCGCCGATGTCGATGGAGTAGCAGCCGGGTGCCACGCGCCAGCCGTTCGCCGTGGTGTTCCAGTAAGCGAACGATCGGCTGTCGAGGTGCAACGTGACCCACTGCCGTTCGCCCGGCTCGAGGGAGACCTTCTGGTAGCCCTTGAGCTGGATCGGCGGCTCGTGCGCGGCCTTCGGGTCTCCGACATAGAGCTGCGCGACCTCGGAGCCGGATCGGGTGCCGACGTTCGTCACCGCGAACCGCGCTGTCGCGCCGCCTTCGGTCTGCCGGACCGTGAGGTGTGAGAAGCGGAATCTCGTGTACGACAGCCCGAAGCCGAAGGGGAACAGCGGGGTGATGTGCTTCGCGTCGTACCAGCGGTATCCGACGAGCAGACCCTCGCTGTAGTGCGACTGCGGCACCTTGGCCTTGTTGGGCACGCCGGGCCACTGCTGCGCCGACTTGATCGGATCCTGGCTCACCGACTTCGGGAACGTCAGCGGGAGCTTGCCCGACGGGTTGACGTCACCGAATAGCAGCGCTGCGGCGGCGTTGCCGTCCTGCTCACCCGGGGACCACATGTCGAGTACGCCCTTGACTTGGTTCAGCCACGGCATCGCGATCGGGCCACCGGCCTGCACGACGACGATCGTGTTGGGGTTTGCCTTCGCAACCGCGGACACCAAGGCGTTCTGGTCTGGGCCGACGGCTGGCAGACAGGTCAGCGTGCACTCCGAGTCGACGACGTTCAGCGACTTGCGGTCGACGCCTTCGGTCTCGCCGTCGCCGATGAAGACGACCGCCGTCTTCGCGAGCTTGGCCGCAGCTACCGCGTCGAGGATGGTCAAGCCGGGTGCGGGAACGACGAGGTCGCTGTTGGCCTCCGCGCGCAGGGTGATGGCGCTCAGTGGGTCGACCACTGCGGGGTCGGTGCCGGTGATCGGCACCTTCGAGCTGCCACCGCCCTGGTAGTCGAGCTGCGCGCCGACCGGCGTGGCCGGCAGTCCGATCACGGCGATGCTCTGGTCGGTTCCTTGCAGCGGCAGCGCGTTGTCGGCGTCCTTCAACAACACGGCGCCACCCTCGGCCGCGTCGAGTGCGACCGTCTTCTCCTGCGGCGTGTTCACGTCAGCGGTGAGCGCCACAGGATCCGCCGGTGGCGGATCGTTGAAGACTCCGACGGCGAACAGGCTTCGCATGATCCGGAAGACCATCTCGTTGATGGTCGCGACAGAGACCTGGTGCGCCGCGATCGCCGCATCCATTGCTTTTGGTGCGAAGTACGTACCGGCCGTGATGTTTTGCTCCTGGTCGAGGCCGTTGTTGGCTGCGGCGACCGTCGAGTGCGTGCCGCCCCAGTCCGACATGACGAAGCCCTTGAAGCCGAACTGCTTGTCGAGCACGGTCCGAAGCAGGTAGCGGTTCTGGCAGGCATCGACGTTGTTGACCAGGTTGTAGCTGCACATCACCGAGGCGACGTGTCCTTGTTTCACTGCGGCCTCGAACGCCGGCAGGTCGATCTCCTGCATCGTGCGCACACTGGCGTCCGAGGAGTCCGTCATGCGATCGGTCTCCTGGTCGTTGAGCGCGTAGTGCTTCACCGTCGCGGCGACGTGCTGGCTCTGGATGCCCTTGATCTCGGCGACGCCGGTCTGACCGGCGAGGTATGGGTCCTCCCCGGCGTACTCGAAGGAGCGACCGGCGAGCGGGTTGCGGGTGATGTCGACGCCCGGGGCGAGCTGTACGTCGACGCCCTTGTGCCAGGCCTCCCAGCCGAGCGCGGCGCCGACCTCGTACTGCATCGCAGTGTCCCAGCTGGCGGCTTGGGTGATGCCGTCGGGAAAGGCCGTGACGAGTAGCTGTGCGTCGCCGAGGCCCGCACCTGCGTCGTTCTCCACCTGTTCGGGAATGCACAGTGACGGGATCCCCGGGACGTCGTTGGCGGCGCCGTAGTGGGTGAGGTCGCCGCGGCCGTAGAGCTCGCTGATCTTCTGGGCGAGCGTCATGTGCGCGACGAGCATGTGCGCGCGCCGGGCTGGCGACAGCTTGGTGTTCATCCACGGACAGCCGGTGCTTGCCGACGCGGTCGCGCTCGCCGAAGGAGCCGCCGTCGCGGCGACCAGTCCGACGCCTGAGCCTGCGAGCAGAGCGGTGGCGAGAAGGGTACGGAGGGCGAAAGCGTTGCGCTGCACCCCAAGGTGTTCGCCAAGCAATGTGACATTGCCTGCGCGATTTCGCCCACTCGACGCCGATTTGGCCAGGCAATGTCACATTGCTTGGCCTTTCGGCTTGCGCGACGCTCCAGTACCGTCCTCAACGAGCGGGAATCGGCTGGGCACGGGAGGGATCCGTCATGGGGCTGCTGGACAAGGTCAAGGGCCAGTTCATCGACATCGTCGAGTTCCTTGACGACAGCCGAGACACGATCGTGTGGCGCTTCCCACGGCAGGGCAACGAGATCAAGATGGGCGCCAAGCTCGTCTGCCGCGAGGGCCAGGCTGCGGTCTTCGAGAACGAAGGCAAGATCGCCGACGTCTACCAGCCGGGTACGTACACACTCGAGACCCAGAACATGCCGATCCTGAGCGACCTCAAGGGTTGGAAGTACGGCTTCAACTCACCGTTCAAGGCCGAGGTCTATTTCGTCGGGACGCGCCTCTACACCGACATGAAGTGGGGGACGCAGGAGCCGGTTACGGTCCGCGACGCCGAGTTCGGCATGGTGCGGCTGCGCGCGTTCGGCACCTTCGCGCTGCAGGTGACCGACCCCGCGGCGCTGCTGCGTCAGTTGGTCGGCACCGACCCGAACTTCACGACCGAAGAGGTTCAGGACTTCCTTCGCGAGAAGATGGTCAGCGAGGTCGGTACGGCGCTGGCGAGCTCGGGCGTGCCGATGCTCGATCTCGCGGCCAACCAGCAGAAGATCTCCGAGACGCTCGCCGGAACACTGACGACGGCCTTCGCCGACATGGGTGTCTCGATCCCCAAGTTCGTGATCCAGAACATCTCGTTGCCGCCCGAGGTCTCGGCGATGCTCGACAAGCGCACCGAGATGGGTGTGCTCGGCAACCTCGACCAGTTCACGAAGTTCCAGGCGGCGAGCGCCATCACAGAGGCCGCGCAGAATCCTGGTGGTGTCGCGGGTGCTGGCGTCGGACTCGGCGCGGGTCTTGCGATGGGACAGCAGATGGCCGCGGCGATGGCGCCGCAGACCACCACTTCGACGGCCGCAGGTGCTGCGCCGCCACCGCTGCCCGTCGCGGCGGGCTTCTACCTCGGGGTCAACGGCCAGCAGGTCGGCCCATTCGGGCCGAACGATCTCCCGGCCCAGGTGGCCAGTGGTCAGCTGACTCCCGACACCCTTGTATGGCGCCAGGGCATGGGCGCCTGGGCCCGGGCGGCAGACGTGCCCGAGGTCAACTCCGCCTTCGGCGCCGCGCCGCCGCCATTGCCGCCGGCCGCACCGCCGGCCCCGCCCGCGCCGCCGTCGGCCTGACGCGGCGTAGCGGAGGCTCGCGATGACGACGCCCCCTGAAGAGCCCTACTTCGCCGGCAGCGCCGGCGCACCGCCGCCAGTGATGCCCCCACCCTCCATGCCGCCTCCGGCGATGGCGCCACCTCCGATGCCTGGCGCTCCGGTAGCTGCCGCGGCTGGGACTGCCGCTGCGCCGGCGCCACCGGCACCGCCCGCCCCGACCGGCGAGGACGGGACCGCTGCACTGCTGTCGGTCGCATGCAAGGCATGTGGCTCGCAGATGACGTACAAGCCTGGCACGACGATGTTGAAGTGCCAGGCGTGTGGCGCAGAGCAGGCCATCGAGAGCACTCGCGCGATCGAGGAGCACTCGTTCGATGCGTGGGCCGCGATCCCGGAGAAGCGGGTCGCGACGATCGGCAAGCAGGTCCTGAAGTGTCAGGGCTGCGGTGCGACGACCGAAACCGACGAGCTAGCCGGAGCCTGCCAGTTCTGTGGCGGAGCGCTGCTTGCCGTCAGTGAGCCAGAGGGGCTGATCGCCCCGGAGGCCGTGTTGCCGTTCGGTGTCGCGAAGAAGGCTGCGAACGAGGCGTTCAGCAAGTGGGTGAAGTCGCGGTGGTTCGCGCCGAACGCGTTGAAGAAGGTTGGCTCGACCGAGGCGCTCAAGGGCACGTACGTCCCGCACTGGACGTACGACGCGCAGACCGCGACTGACTACACCGGCGAGCGCGGC
>DATAVE010000111.1:0-8787 GCA_036267875.1 Mycobacteriales bacterium | reverse complement strand
GCGTCAAGGATTCGCACCTCGCGCGGGTACTTGTACTTCGCGAGCTGACCTTTCGAGAACTCCACCAGCTCCTGGCCAGTGACCGTCGCTCCCGCTCGCAAGGCCACTGCGGCCACGACCTCTTCACCTGACTCGACGTCGGGCTTGCCGACGCACGCCGCCTGTGTGACGTCCGGGTGCTGCAAGAGCACCTCTTCGACGTCACGTGGGTAGACATTGAAGCCGCCGCGGATGATCAGGTCCTTGAGTCGATCGACGATCGTCAGGAAGCCCTCGTCGTCGAAGCGGCCGACGTCACCGGTGTGCAACCAGCCGCCACGCAGTGCGAACTCCGTCGCTTCCGGGTCCTGCCAGTAGCCCTTCATGATGCTCGGGCCCTGCACGCAGATCTCGCCGTCCTCACCGATCGGGAGCTGGTTGCCGGCCTCGTCCTGGATCGTCACCGTCACGCCCGGCAGCGGGCGACCGACGGTGCCCGGCTTGTTGAAGCCCTGCCGGTTCGCGGTGACACCGGCCGACGCCTCGGTCAGCCCATAGCCCTCATAGACCTCGACGCCGAGCCGGCGCTGCACTTCCTCGCGAAGCGCCATCGGCAACGGCGCCGCCCCTGACCCGAACATCTGCATCGACGACAGGTCGTGGTCCTCGATCGGCAGCGCGAGCACCATCGTCATCATCGACGGCACCATCGCGCTGACCTCGAGCCGGTGCTCTTCGACCAGCGTCACCCACGACGCTGCGTCGAACCACCGCTGCATCACGCTGAAGCCCTGTTCCTCGCTGTGCATCGAGGCGCACACGAGCATCAGCCCGTAGGCGTGCGAAAGCGGCAGCGGCAGCAGCGAGCGCGTGAACTTGAACGTTGACTGGCTGGTGCTTTCGTGCAGTGAATGCCCAGCCGACCACAGGCCGCGGTGGGTCAGCATCACGCCCTTGGAACGGCCGGTGGTCCCACCGGTGTAGAGCAGAGCGGCCAGGTCGTCATCGTCGCGCGGCACGATCTCACCGGGCTCGAAGTTCTCCAGCGACGCGAAGGAGATCGCACCCTGTGTCGATTCAACAGCGGGTGCGTCGCCGACCACGATCATCTTGATGTCGAGGCCCTCGATCGCCGACTGCAGCAGCGGCACCAGCTCAGGGGTGAGGATCGCGGCCTTCGCGCCCGAGTGCTCGAGCACGTGGTGCAGCTCGGGCGGGCTGATCAGGAACAGGATCGGCGTCACGACCGCGCCGGCTCGCCAGATCGCGTTGTAGGAGACGAACACCTCGGGCGTGTTCATCATCAGTACGACGACGCGGTCGCCTGGCTCGATGCCGATCGACTGCAGCCCGGTCGCAAAGCGAAGCCCGCGCTCGTGCTGGTCGCGAGTGCCGTAGGCCTTGCCCTCGAAGAACAGCGACTCGTAGTCGCCGGTCTTCTCGAAGTGCTTGTCCGAGAGCTCGGCAAGGTTGTGGCTCATGCTGAGGCCGCCGCAATCGCGAGCCGCGCGACCGTGTCGAACGCCTCGACGTCGTCACCGAGCAGGAACCGGTCGACCTTCGCCCGCCGCCAATACAGATGCGCGTCGTGCTCCCAGGTGAAGCCGATGCCGCCGTGCACCTGCACCAAAGTCTCGGCGGTGCTGTCGAGCACGACGGCAGCGGTGCCCTTCGCCGCGGCCGCTGCCAGTGGCAGCTCGTGCAACGACTCGTCCGCCGTCCACGCCGCCCACCACACCAGCGACCGCAGCTGCTCGACGCCGACGAACGCATCGACAAGCGAGTGCTTGATCGCCTGGTAGGAGCCGATCTGGCGGCCGAACGCGACCCGCTGCTTGGCGTAGTCGAGGGCGACCTCGAGCGCCTTGCTCGCCGTACCCAGCCCTTCGGCGGCGAGCACGATCTGTCCGACGTGCAGTGCGTGCTCCCAGCGAGCGACCGCGTCGTCGTTGACGACCGTCGGGTCGTCGAGCGTCACGTCCGCCAGGCCGCGCGTCGCGTCGATCGGCGCCCGTTCGGTGATCGACCCGGTGCCCTCGACGATCTTGCCGTCGCGGAACGCCAGGAAGCGATCGGCCGTCGTCGCGTCGAGGACGGGACCATCATTTTCCTCGATGACGGCGTACGCCGCGGAGCCGTCGGCGAACGCCGCCAGCCGCGCGTCGTCGCCTTCGAGCAACACCGCGACGCGCGCCGCGGTCACGAGGCTCGGACCGGCGATCACCCGACCGGCCTGCTCGGCAACGACCGCGAGGTCGAGGATCGACCCGCCACCACCGCCGCAAGACTCCGGCACCGTGATCGCGGCGAACCCGGTGTCGGCGATCGCCTTGCGCCCTGGCGCGATAGGAGCGCCGTCGTCGAGACTCGCTCGCGCGGCGCCAGGCGAGGCGGCCGAGCCGAAGAAGTCGGCGGCCGCGGCCGCGAGCGCACGCTGCTCATCGCTGAGGTCGAAGTTCACTTTGCTGCCCCGCCGATGTTGAGGCTGTCCTTGAACGACATGCCCTTGTCCGCACGAGGCTCCGGCGGCAACCCGAGCACTCGTTCGCCAAGCACGTTGCGCAGGATCTCGTCCGTGCCGCCCGCGATCGCCATGCCCGGCAACCCGGCCTGCGAGCTCTGCCAGCGGCCGTCGCCTTCGGCGGTCGTCGCGTAGACACCCTCGTCGCCGAGCAGCCGGACGCCGAGGTCGGCAAGCGCCCGTCCGGTCTTGGTGCCGGCCAGCTTGCCCGCGCTGGCCTCGGGTCCGGGCATCGCGCCCTTGGAGATCGCCGACAGCTGCCGGTAGCCGGTGTAGCGCGTTGCGAGCGAGGCGGCGTACTGGCGACCGAACTCCTGGCGGACCAGCGCCTGGCGCCCCTCGGGGAGCGCGCCGATCCGCTTCGCGACGTGTGCTGCCGCGGCGTCGAGGCTGGTACCGACGTCGGTGCCGCCGCCACCGAGTGAGAGCCGCTCGCTCATCAGCGTGGTGAGGGCGACCCGCCAGCCGTCGCCGACCTCGCCCAGTCGCTCCTCATCAGCGATCTCGACGTCGTCGAAGAAGACCTCGTTGAACTCCGAGACGCCGCTCATCTGACGCAGCGGCCGGACCGTCACGCCCGGAGCGTGCATGTCGACGACGAACATCGTCAGGCCGCGATGTTTCGCGACGTCCGGGTCGGTCCGCGTGAGCAAGATGCCGTAGTCGGAGACCTGCGCGAGTGTGGTCCAGACCTTCTGCCCGTTGACCCGCCAGCTGCCGCCGTCGCCCTTGACCGCCTTGGTGCGAAGGGCGGCCAGGTCGCTGCCCGACGCCGGCTCGCTGAACAGCTGGCACCACACGTCCTCGCCGCGGAGCAACCGGCCGAGGTAGCGGCTCTTCTGGTCGTCGCTGCCGTGAGCGATCACCGTGGGACCGCACATGCCCAGCCCGATCACGCCGACGAAGCCGGCGAGTCCGGCCTTCGCCGTCTCCTGGTTGACGATCGCCTGCTGCATCTGAGTGCCGCCCTGGCCGCCGTACTCCTTCGGCCAGGTCACGCCGACGAGGCCACCGTCGTACATCAGCGCTTGGTGCTTCTTCGCCGCGTCGAGATCGATCGCGCGCCGACCGCCCTCGTTGATCGACATCAGCTCGTCGCGGTGCGTCTCGATGTAGTTGCGCACGGTTGCGCGGTACGCCGCCTCATCCGGTGTGTCCTCGAAGTCCATGCCGTCAATCTTTCGTAGCGGAAACATCCGGTCAAGGCAGGCACTTACATGCGGCTCTGAACGTATGTTCGCTACCGCTGAACCTCGCCAGTGGTTACTGTCAGCCGCATGGCGACGGACACTGACATCGCCTCCCGGGAGACGCCGAAGGTCCGTCGCACCCAGGCAGAGCGCCGCGCCACCACCCGCCGGGCGCTGCTCGATGCGACCTTGCAGGAGCTCGACGCGGTCGGCTACGCCAACCTCACCACCGCCTCGGTCGTCGCTCGCGCCGGAGTCACGCGAGGCGCCCAGGCGCACTACTTCGCCACCAAGGCCGACCTGGTCGTCCAGGCGCTGCGCCACATCACCGACCAACTGATCGCCGAGCTGATCGCGCAGCCGCCGAAACGCTCGGAGTCGGTAAGAGAGCAGTACGAGTTACTACTCAACCGGCTCTGGGAGCTCAACGCCGGCATCGCGTCGACCGCGCTGATCGAGCTGTGGGTCGCCTCCCGCACCGACTCCGAGCTCGCCGAGCACCTCGACCGGTTCCAGAAGGAGATCAGCCGCCACCTCGTGGAGACGGCCGAGACCGTCGCCCCGGAGTTCACCGCCTTGCCAGAGGCGCCGCATCTGCTGATCAACGGCTTCGCGATGATCCGGGGGCTGTGGCTGATGCGCGCCGTCACCAGCGAGCGACGGATCCGCCGGCTGTGGCCCGCCGCCCGGGACCAGCTCGTCGCCGGCGCCGGACTCGAATGACCGCGGCGCTTCTCGGCGTACCTCACTTACATGCGACAGTGCATGCAAGTTGTGGCAGGGTGAAGCCGTGACGACGTTCGTCGCTCTGACGCTGGTCGGCCTTGTCTCCGGCTGCGTCTACGCGCTGACCGCGGCCGGCCTGGTCGTGACCTACACGACCGCCGGCGTCTTCAACTTCGCCCAAGGTGCGATGGGCATGATGGGCGCCTTTTCGTTCTGGCAGCTCTGGCAGGCCTGGAACATCCCCCTCGGGTTCTCGCTGCTGATCGTGCTCGGCGTCCTCGCACCGCTGTTCGGAATCCTCGTCGCGCGGTTTCTCTTCAATGGCCGAAGCTCCGGCGCCGATCAGTCGCTCGCGCTGACCCTTGCGCTGCTGCTCGTATTGCTCGGCGCGGCCAACGCGATCTGGAAGCCGACGTCCGCACGCAACGTGCCGTCGTGGGCGGGCAACGGCTCGATCACGATCGGCATCCTCAACATCAACGCGATGCAGCTGCTGATCATCGCCACGGCCATCGCGATCGCGGTCGGGTTGCGGCTGATGTTCACCCGCACGCGGCTCGGCATGGCGATGCGCGCCGCCGTCGACAACCCAGACCTGCTGTCCCTGTACGGCGAGGAGCCGGCCAAGGTGCAGCAGGTCGCATGGGCGCTGAGCTCGATGCTCGCCGCGCTGGCCGGCGTGCTGCTCGTGCCGCTGATCCAGATGAACATCCTCAACATGACGCTGCTGGTCGTGAACGGCTACGCCGCCGCCATGATCGGCCGGCTGCGTAGCTTGCCGCGCGCGACGGTCGGCGCGCTGGTCCTCGGCCTCGCGATCTCCTACGCGGTCGGCTACTCCTCGCAGCTGCATCTCGACAACCACCAGTCGATCGAGATCACGCTCCAGCAGGGCATGCCGATGCTGCTGCTGTTCGCCGTACTCGTCTTCTTGCGACCCGACCCATTGCGCGCGGGCGTGACCGCAGCCCGGCGGCTGCCGTCGATCCCGTCGTTCGTCCAGTCGCTGATGGTGGCTGGAGTCGGGCTGGTCATCGCGATCGTGCTGTCACGCACGCTGAGCGACACCAACCTCGAGACCGCATCACTCGCGGTCGTCATGGCGCTGATCGCGACGTCGCTCGTCCTGCTGTCCGGATACGGCGGGCAGACCTCGCTGTGCGTGCTGACCTTCGCCGGTGTCGGCGCCTACATGATGGCCAAGGCCGGCTCGCACACGATCTTCGGGCTCGTCCTCGCGGTCCTGGTGAGTGCGGCCGTCGGCGCACTGGTCGCACTTCCGACGCTGCGGCTGCGCGGCCTGTTCCTCGCGCTCGCGACGTTCGCATTCGGCGAGATCATGGACATCTCGTTCTTCGGCCAGCACTTCGGCTCGGGCGGCAGCCTCGATGTCCATCGGCTGTCGATCCCGGGCCTCGATCTCGGCTCCGACCGCTCGTACTTCATCTTCTGCAGCGCCGTCTTCCTTGCCGTCGGCATCGGCCTGCTCGCGGTACGCCGCGGCCGCTACGGCCGGCAGCTTGCCGCACTCGACGACTCTCCAGCGGCCTGCGCGACGATCGGGCTTCGGATCACCCGACTCAAGCTCGTCGTGTTCGCGGTGTCCTCCGGTCTCGCTGGATTGGCGGGTGCGCTGTTCGGCGGGCTCGGCGCGCAGATCGTCAGCACCAACGACTTCGCGACCTTGCAGAGCGCCGTCATCTATCTCTTGCTGCGCGTCGGCGGGGTGAAGACGATCACCGGTGCGCTCATCGCCGGCGTCGTGACGGCCGTGCTGCCGGTCGTGCAGCAGCACGTCCCGTCGTTGGGTGGCTTGGCGTTCCTCGTGACCGGGATCGCGTCGCTGTTCATCGGGCGCTTCCCTGCCGGGTTCGCCGGCGAGGTCGGTCGCCTGATGGCACGCCGGCCGCGCTTCGAGCTCCCGGCTGTGGTCGAGCGAAAGGAGCTCGCCGGTGCCAGCAACTGAGCTAACCCCGGCGCCAGCTCTCGAGTTCCGCGGCGTGCGTGCCGGCTACGGCCGGATCACCGTGCTGCACGACATCGACCTCGTCGTCCCCGCCGGCAGCATCGTCGCCCTGCTCGGCGCGAACGGCGCGGGCAAGTCCACGACGCTCGGGGTCGCGAGCGGTCGGATCCGGCCGACCCGCGGGCACGTCCACATCGCCGGAGTGCACATCAATGGCGCCAGCCCGGCCGCGCTCGCCCGCGCCGGCGTGTGTCTGATCCCCGAGGGCCGCGGCATCTTCCCGCGGCTGACGGTCGCCGAGAACCTGCGCCTAGTGACCTACGCCGGTGACAAGTCGGCGCACGACGTCGCCGAGATCGCCTACGAGCAGTTCCCGCGACTGGCCGAGCGTCGCAAGCAGGTCGCCGGCACGATGTCCGGCGGCGAGCAGCAGATGCTCGCGATGGCCCGGGCGCTCGCGACGTCGCCGAAGCTGCTGCTGCTCGACGAGATCTCCATGGGGTTGGCGCCGAAGATCGTCGCCGACCTTTACGAGCTGGTCGACAAGGTCCGCCACCGCGGCATCACCGTGTTGCTGGTCGAGCAGTTCGCCCACACCGCGCTCGCCATCGCCGACTACGCCGTACTCATGGCAGCCGGGCGCATCATCCGCGTCGGACAGCCCGCTGACGTCGCCGACCGCCTCGACGAGACCTACCTCGGGGAGTCCGCATGAATCTGCGACGAGCCATCCTCGCGACCATCGCCGCGACCGCAGCGCTGACCCTCGGCGTCGCGCCTGCAGCGATGGGTATCTCGACGCGCACCACTCATGCGTTGCTGCCGGTCGGGTCCAACCTGCTGAGCTACACCGCGCTTGCGAATGCTCCAGGCATCGGGATCAGCGGCATCTACATGGGCGTCTCGCTCGATATCCCGCAGGCCAACTCCTCACTCACGACCGGCGGCGTCGGAGCCGGGCTCGCATCACTCGCCTGGCCTGGTGACATCGGCGGCAACGCCGGTACGGCGCTTCAGGTCCTCGAACCGAGCGCACCGGCCTTCGTGACGATCCTCAACGACCCGGTGAAGGCCGAGACGCACAGCACCGGCACGCATCACGTGATCAACAAGACGATCCCCGGCACGGTGATGGAGTCGAGCGCGACACACACGGCGGTGACCGCCCTGTCGAAGACCAACCTCGCGCTGCCGCTACTCGGCTCACTCGGCGTGTTCACCGGCTCGAGCTCCGCGAAGCTGGTCGGGCCGGGCACGATCCGGGCCGTCGCAGACAGCACGCTGGCCGGCATCAACCTGGCCGGCGGGCTGATCAAGATCGGTGCGCTGGCCTCACACGCTGTCGTCGTCAGCAACGGCAAGACCTCACACGGCCACGCCACGACGACCGTCGCCAACGTGACGATCGCCGGCATTCCCGTGACGATCGACAAGGCCGGCATCCACCTGTCGAAGTCGATCGTCCCGACGGACGCGATCACCTCGCTGCTGACGAAGACGCTCGCGACGCTGCACCTGTCGACGACGTTCACGCCGACGCTGTTCTCCCACACGGGTGGCTCGGCGTCCTACGACGCAGGCGCCGTCTTGCTGACCTATCACCCGGGCTCGGGGACGACGACCTACACGCTGACCCTTGGCCGCGCCGCCGCGCAGGTCGGCGCGACCGCATCGTTCGCACCGGGTGTCCTCGGCCCGCCGGCGACCGCGACGGCTCCGCCGCCGTCGACCACGCCCGGATCGTCGTCACCAGGCGGCGGTTCCTTCAGCCTTCCGCCGGACGGCCAGACGACGGTCGGTACGGGTAGCGGCAACGAGCCGCCGTCCGTCGCGGGGCCGACCACCAACACTGCCAACAACCTGCTCGCCGGCGGTCCGACCGGCTGGATGGTCTTCGGAGTGATCGCCGCGATGCTCATCTGCGCCGTCGCGCTGCCACGGATTGCCGGCCGGTTCCTCAGCGCACCTGCCGGCGCCGACTGTGAGGAGAACGAGTGAGCACGGGGTTTGATGACTCAGCGCAGTCCAACCTGACCGAGCTGCGCGAGTCGCTGTCCGGGCTTCGACCGAGCCGGATCCGATGGTCGGACTCGTGGCTGCTGATGATCGGCAGCGCACTGCTGCCGCTGGGCATCGGGCTGATCCTGCTCGGCTGGTACGGCGCGGCGCAGACGACCTTGGACTGGGAGCAGACGCCGTACCTGATCTCTGGCGGTCTGCTGGGCCTCGGCCTGCTCGGCGTCGGCGTCGCAATGTTCTTCTCCTACTGGATGACGCGCCTCGTGCGCAGCAACGAGGAGAACGCTCGTCGCGATCGCGAGCATCAGCTGCGGGTCGAGCAGCTGCTCACCGAGATCGTCGCGGGCCAGCGAGTCGCCGCGCGACCCGCCTCGGGGCGCGGTGCA
>DATAVE010000110.1:0-54662 GCA_036267875.1 Mycobacteriales bacterium | reverse complement strand
ATATCTGTCCCGCGCCCTGAAGGCACCACGCATCCGTGAGGCCGCTGCCCGCCTGGCCGAGCAGGCACGCGCTGATGGCTGGTCTCATGAGGACTACCTCGCCGCCGTGCTCGACCGGGAAGTCGCAGCACGCGACACCTCCGGCGCCGAGCTGCGCATCCGCGGCGCCGGGTTCCCTGCCCGCAAGTCCATCGAGGAGTTCAGCTTCGATCACCAACGTTCGGTCAAACGCGACCTCATCGCCCACCTCGCGACCGGAGCGTTCCTCGCCGAGGGTTCCAACGTCGTGCTGCTCGGCCCACCCGGCACCGGCAAAACCCATCTCGGGATCGGTCTGGGGATCAAAGCCGCCCAGCAAGGACACCGCGTTCTGTTCGCGACCGCGACCGAGTGGGTCACCCGCCTGCAAGGCGCGCACTCAGCAGGACGGCTCGCCACCGAGCTCGCACGCCTGCGTCGTTACGGGCTGATCATCGTCGACGAAGTCGGCTACATCCCTTTCGAGCAAGACGCCGCGAACCTGTTCTTCCAGCTCGTCTCCAGCCGTTACGAGCACGCCTCGCTCATCCTGACCAGCAACCTCGCGTTCTCCCGTTGGGGCGACGTCTCCGGCGACCAAGTCACAGCCGCCGCGATGATCGACCGAATCGTTCACCACGCCGAAGTGATCTCACTCAAAGGCGCCAGCTACCGCCTCAAAGACAGCGGGGTGACGACCCTGCCTTCCGCCCGCGCGGAGAACCAGCAACAATCAGAGAACTGAAACCGGCCTACTTTTCGAAGAGCAGAACCGGCCTACTTTTCAACGAGCGTCGACAAACGATTTCGCGTTCAAGATCGTTGATCATGGCGTTGACCTGCTGAAACGGTGGGCCGTGTGGGACTCGAACCCACAACCTACGGATTAAAAGTCCGCAGCTCTGCCAATTGAGCTAACGGCCCCACACCCGAGATCCGGTCGGACCCCAGCGCACGTCGAGTGTAGATAGGCGGGCCGTAGGGCTAGCGATACTCCGGGTTGTCACTCGACACGTGGCTGACGTGCTCCCAGCCTTCAGTCGTGTTTCCGATCGGCGGGATGCCGCCGCGCTCCCTGAGCATCGCCGCGGTGTGCATGAGGTTCCAGCTCATGAAGGTCGTGTTGCGGTTCGTGAAGTCGTTGTCGAACCCGAGCGGCGTCTTGCCGTCTCCGATCGGCGCGCCGGCCCAGGTCGTGTCCCCATAGCTCGGGCCGGGTCCGGCCTCGCCAATCCAGCCGCAGTCGGCCTGCGGCGGAATCATGTAGCCAACGTGCTGCAACGCGTAGAGCAGGTCGCGCGCACAGGCCTTCACACCGTCCTCGTTGCCGGTGACCACGCACCCGGCGGTCTTGCCGTAGTAAAGCCACTGACCGTGTTCGTTGCGGTCGCCGCTGTAGGCGTACATCCGCTCAATCACCAGCGACGCGACGCTCGACTTGGCGCCGAGCCAGATCGGCGTGCCGATGACGAGGATGTCTGCAGCGAGGATCTTCTGCTGGATCGAGGGCCAGTCATCGGCCACGCCGTCCTCGGCGCCGTCCTTGATCATCCCGAATGCGATCTTGTGATCGAGCGCATAGACGTGATCCACCGCCACGCCTTCGCTGACCATGATCGCCGCGGCCTTGTCCATCAGGCGCTGGGTGTGGGAGCCGGACTTGTCTCGCTTGATCGAGCAGTTGACGAACAACGCAGATAGCTCCGCGAACTGTGAGGGCATTCGATCACCGTAGCCACGCACGGTCATCCCTTGATCATCGCGGGCCGACGACGACCTGCTCGACGGTGAAGCCCACTCGTCGACCAGTGCGACCGTCGTCGCCGGCGACCCCCGGATCGGTCCACTCCACTTTCGCCGTGCCGGACAAGTGCAACGACCGGCAGCTGGTGAAGTCGTAGAACAGCAGCGCTGCGGTCGGGTCCACAGCAAGGTTGCCGAAGCTGTTGAACATGTTGTTGCCGGGGTAGTCGGGCCACCACAAGTGGTGGTCGTCCACGACCCGTACGAATCCCGCTGGGCCGCCACGATGCGAGGCGTCGGCGCCTCGTGTGGGGTGCGTCGTCCCGAGGAAGAAGGTGTCAGCGGCTGTGATGCCGGCAGCGTCTGCCGTCGTGAGTCCCGATCGAACCTGAGGGGGCGCGACGGTCCGTTCCCGCGCCACAGACAATCCGGCGTCCGCTAGCTCACGCGGATGGATGTACTGCGGACAGTTGCCGTATGCCTGCTCTGCCTCGACGGTGAGCCGAGCGTCCTTGCGATCCGTCAGTCGGCCGTTGATCCGGAAGCGTCGCCGCTTGCTGAAGTCGATGGCCAGCACCCCGACCGGCTGCCCGCTAGGAAGGTCGTGCAGAGGGTCCTCGATTTGGGGCACCACATGTATCTGCAGCGTCGTCGCGGCCGAGACCTCGAGGAAGCCGGGAGGTCCAGCCAGGGACGAGACCCAAAGCCTGTCGTGATGGTCGCGTGCGGTCAGCACCGCAAAGGTCTGGGTGGCAAGGAATCGGCTCGCACCGCCGCTGAGGTCGGCAGGGTCCAGCATCCTGCTCAATCTCGCCGCTTCATCCAGCACACCGGCGCGCTGTTGCACTTCGAGCTCTCCATCGTGGAAGCCAGCCGGGACAGAGCTCGTCAACGCCGTCCGCCTTCCGGTCAAGCGTGTCGGCCGATTGCTTCGGCGACAACGGATGGAGTGCCTTGTTTCCGTGAGGAAATATGGCTTGGTGACTCGAAGATGTCAACGGTTATAGCGATCTCATACCGTGAGACGTCATAGGCTTTGCAGGGTGACCGTCGAGCCGACCAGCGCCCCGTTGCTCGGCGAGCCACTCCCCATCGAGCTGATGAACACCATCTGGGCCGACCGCACCGGAGTCCACGACGCGCTCGCGACGCGGCCCGAGGTCCTCGCCTGGCTGCGCGCTGTTGGGCCTCGGCTCGAAATGCGGGCCCCCCGTGTTGCCGGCTGGCTGAACGCCACGCGGCCGAGCGCCATGGCGGAGACGGCCACCGAGCTGCGGCGGCTACGAGACGCGCTGCGCGCACTGACCGCCGTACGCGTCGCTGACCCTCGCCCCGATGCCGTCTCCCTCGTAGCCGACCGGCACACCGCCGTTGAGGTGCTCAACCGGGTCGCCGCAATGTCGCCATCCTGGCCCGGTCTCGACTGGCAGGACCGAGCCGAACCCATCCGAACGGCCCGGTTCGCCGGGCCGGCCGGACCAGCAATCGCTTCGCTGCTGGCAGCCGAGTTCTGCGAGCTGGTCGGCGAGGGC
The DNA here is from genome assembly GCA_036267875.1 of Mycobacteriales bacterium. Classification (GTDB taxonomy): domain Bacteria; phylum Actinomycetota; class Actinomycetes; order JAFAQI01; family JAFAQI01; genus DASZTV01. The sequence continues at coordinate 51,369 of DATAVE010000110.1, read as the reverse complement.
AACCGTCCGCAGCTGCGTGCCTGCCTCGCACCCGGTTGTGTCCTGTACTTCGCGAAGGTGCACCACCGGCGGGAATGGTGCTCGACCGCCTGTGGCAACCGAGCCCGTGCGGCTCGGCACTACCGGCGGCGAGCCGCCCACTCCCAGTGATCTCGCCGCCTGGCTGATTTCTTTGGCGACTTACATACGGTTGTGTACGTATGTTTCTTGCGCTACGGTCACCCGGTGCCAACAGCAGCCGGCTCTCGTCGTACGCAGGCCGACCGCAGCACAATCACGCGCGCTGCGCTAGAGAGCGCGACAATCGACCTGCTAGTCGAGAGCGGATGGGCTTCGGTATCCGCGATCGAGGTGTGCAAACGCGCTGGTGTCAGCCGAGGCGCCTTCCATCACCACTACTCGAGCTTGGCCGCGCTGTTCGCTGGTGCACTGCGCCGGCTCTACTCCGAGATGGTGCCCGAGGCCGCCTCGCCGGACGGTCCGCCCCCCGTGACCAACCTGCTCAAGCTGATCGACCGCACCTGGGCGGCTCTGAGTGAGCCGCGCTTCAAGGCGGTCCTCGAAGCGTGGCTGGCGATGAGCAACGACCCACAGCTGCGCGGGCAGATCGGCCCGGTCGTCGGCGAGTTCGCGAAGGTGTTCGGCCCTGAGCAGCTTCCCGCATCCGGCTTCGCAAAGAGGAGCGAGCAGACGCGGTATCTGATGGCGCGAGAGACACTGCTCGGCCTGGCTCTGGGTCGGGCTATCGCGGGTGGTCGCGCGCTCCCACACGAGGGTGCGGTCATCGCTGCGCTCAAGAAGGCTGTGGCGTCGTGATCGACGCGACCGCCATCAGCCGCCGCTACAGCGGCGGCGTCGGCTGGCCGACGGTGTTGCTCTGCCTCTTCCTGACCAGCATCTACGTCCTGGTCATCGTCGGATGGTCGGTCGGCGACGTGCCGCTGTGGGCAGGCTTCATCGTCAACGCCGTCCTGACCTACGCCTTCTATACGGTCCATCACGACGCAAACCACAAGTCGATCAGCGGTCGCAACGCGAGATGGCGTTGGCTGGATCGCGCGTGTGGCGAGATCGCCGCGGTCCCCCTGCTGCTCAACTTCGCCGGCTGGTCCTCAGAGCATCTTCGCCATCACTCCCACACGAACGACCCGCTGCACGACCCCGACATGATCGTCGCCGGTCCGTTGTGGGGGGTGCCGCTCAAGTGGCTCGCAGCGATGACGCTCACGGTGCTCGGCGCACTCCCCTTCATCGGCGACACGATCTTCCAACGCGCGCTCTCGGCTGTCATGCCTGATGGCTTCCCGGCTCCCACAGAGCGGATGCAGACCGAGAACCGCCAGCTGCGCCGCTACATGCAGGTCGCGATCGCAGTGGTCATCGCATCGATACCGCTGGGACTGTTCATGCCGGTCTTCTTCCTCTGGTGGCTGCCCGGTCGAGTCGGGATCCTCGCGTTGATGGTGCTGTTCCAGTGGTTGCCGCATGTGCCGTTCGACAGCACCAAGCGCTTCGCGAACACCCGCGTCAACACGTTCCGCGGGTCGACCTGGCTGCTGCTACAGCAGGACCGCCATCTGGTGCACCACCTCTACCCGGCTGTGCCGTGGTACCGATACCGCGCACTGTTCCGTGAGATCCGGCCGCTCCTCGAGGCCGAAGCATGCACGATCGAGGGCCGCGATTCGGACCCACGACAGCCGATCAAACTCCGACGACCGGCCGTCGGACCTTCCTGAGCCATCGCGGGCGGTGCGCTGCTAAGTGATCCCGAGCAGCCCGAGTCCCAGGCTTGCGGTCGACGATGACGAGTGGTGTTTGGTCGACACGTAGATCGCGATTCCCACGCCGATGATGATCAACCCGCCGATCACCGCCAGCGTGATCTTGAGCTTGCTGTACGGGCGGTCGCCGATTACCTCGGCGGTGTTCGCGTTGATCAGGACCTGGTAGGTCTTCCCGGCGTACACGTAGGACGCGATCCACAGCGGCAACAGCATCAGCTTGAACATCAGCGCGGCGTACTGCACCGACATCGACGACACCCGCTGCTCATCGCCACCGATGTCGCTGCGGCAGTCGCCGCTGATGACGTCCTGCATCTTGCCCTTGGCAGTGACGAGGCCGTTGTCAGGATCGACGTCGTAACGCAGCGCGGTGTAACCGGCGAGGTACTGCGGGTCGAAGGCCTGTGCCTGGGCCAACGTCCAGGGCCCCATCTTGTCCAGCTTGGTCTGGGCGACTACGCCGCTCGCCGGTACGACGACGTCATCGAAGTTGCGCGAGACGTTGCCAGATGCGGGGTACCAGCGAACTCGCCGCTCTTCGTGGACGTCCTTGCCCGACCCCACCGTCACGTAGTACGCCTCGCCGCGCTCACCGGTGTACTGGGTTTGCGTCGACGCGTCGTACGTCCAGTGCGGGACGTAGGTGCCCTTGAGTGCCTCCGTCGAGCCGACCTTCTTCAACGCGTTCGGCGCGAACCACCGCGACTTCACCCACTTGCTGAACGCCTCGTTGGCGCCCTTCTTCGCAACGCCGAACGGCAGCACCGCCTCAGGCGCGATCAGGCCTTCCGGCTCGGTCACGGCGAGCAGCGCTCCGCCGCAGAACTGGCACGCACCTGCAAGCTCGTCTGTCTCGGTCGTGGCACCGCAGCCCTGACACTTCAGGACCTGCTTGCCGATGGTCGCGACCCGCTTCTCCGGGATCGCGGCCCAGGCGTCGAACGAGTGCTCCTCGATCGAGCGAGTGCTCTCGATGGCCTGCTCCGCGCCACAAGCCTGGCACTTCAACATCGTCGTGCCGGGCTTGTACGTCATCTGCGAGCCGCATGATTTGCATGCCACCGACAGCAACGCGACAGTCCCGTCCTCACCGGCCGGAGTCGGCTGGGCCGGCACTGCTGGCGGGGCGGCAGCTCCGGCCGCGGCGGTGACCGGTGCGGCCGGCATCGCGGGAGGCGGCATCGGCGGAGGCGCGTCAGCCGGCGCAGTGGGCGGTGCCGTCGGTGCGCCCCAGCCACTGCCTGCGAAGGCGGGATCCTGAGGTGGCGGCGGCACTGCCGCGCTACCGGCGAAGTACGGGTCCTCGGGGGGCGTCGTCATCGCGAGCGTCCGTACGCCGGATCAGGCCGACGGCGGGGCTGGGGGTGCGGCCGGGGGGAGCGGCGGCGGCGCGGCGCCGAAGGCCGAGTTGACCTCCGGAACGTCTGCCGCGCGAACCCATGCGCCCATGCCCTGCCGCCACACGAGCGTGTCGGGCGTGAGCTGACCACTCGCCACTTGCGCAGGGAGATCAGCCGGGGCGAATGGGCCAACCTGCTGGCCGTTCACCCCGAGATAGAAGCCCGCTGCTACGGGCAGCGGCGGCGGGGCAGCGGCGGCTGATGTCGTGGTCTGCGGAGCCATCGCCGCTGCCATCTGCTGACCCATGGCAAGACCAGCGCCGAGTCCGACGCCGGCACCCGCGACGCCGCCGGGGTTCTGCGCCGCTTCGGTGATGGCGGAGGCAGCCTGGAACTTCGTGAACTGGTCAAGGTTGCCGAGCACGCCCATCTCGGTGCGCTTGTCGAGCATCGCCGAGACTTCCGGCGGCAGCGAGATGTTCTGGATCACGAACTTGGGGATCGACACCCCCATGTCCGCGAACGCGGTCGTCAGCGTCCCTGCGAGGGTTTCCGAGATCTTCTGCTGGTTGGCAGCGAGATCGAGCATCGGTACGCCCGAGCTGGCCAGAGCCGTACCGACCTCACTGACCATCTTCTCCCGCAGGAAGTCCTGGACTTCCTCGGTCGTGAAGTTCGGGTCGGTGCCGACCAGCTGGCGGAGCAGCGCCGCAGGGTCGGTCACCTGTAGCGCGAAGGTGCCGAACGCGCGCAGCCGCACCATGCCGAACTCGGCATCGCGAACCGTGACCGGCTCCTGCGTGCCCCACTTCATGTCCGTGTAGAGGCGGGTCCCGACGAAGTAGACCTCGGCCTTGAACGGCGAGTTGAAGCCGTACTTCCAGCCCTTGAGATCCGACAGGATCGGCATGTTCTGGGTCTCGAGCGTGTACGTGCCCGGCTGGTAGACGTCGGCGATCTTGCCTTCGTTCTCGAAGACCGCGGCCTGGCCTTCACGGCAGACCAGCTTGGCGCCCATCTTGATCTCGTTGCCCTGGCGCGGGAAGCGCCACACGATGGTGTCTCGGCTGTCGTCGAGGAACTCGACGATGTCGATGAACTGGCCCTTGACCTTGTCGAGCAGCCCCATGACAGATCCCTCCCGTGCCGAATCCCCGCTGGTTGGACGGTACTGGAGCCTTGCTCCCGCCGAAAGACCAAGGAACGAGAGATTGCTCGGCGAACATGTTGAGGTGCAGCCCAACTCGTTCACTCTTCGTGCCCTTCTCGCCACGACGCTCCTCGGGGGGTCGGGCATCGGGCTGGTCGCGACCACCGCCCCCTCGAGCGCGAGTGCCGCGACGTCGGCGGATGCGAGCTGTCCGTGGATGAACCAGAGCCTGTCGCCGGCGGTCCGGGCGCACGAGCTCGTCAGGCACATGACGTTCGACCAGAAGATCAGCGAGCTCTACGGCCGCGGCGACCTCGTGCACTACGGCGCCGCCAACTCGATCCCGGCGATCCCTTCGCTGTGTATCCCGCAGCAGGTGTTCAACGACGCCGGCGCGGGTCTCGGCGATGCCCAGCTGCTGGTCACGGCGTTTCCGGACGGGATCACGCAAGCAGCGAGCTGGGACACGGCGATGCAGTACAGGCTCGGCGCCGCACTCGGCTGGGAGGCCTGGCACAAGGGCATCAACGTGCAGCTCGCCCCCGGCGTCGATATCACCCGCAACCCGCTCGCCGGCCGGACCTTCGAGTACACCGGTGAAGATCCCTACCTCGCCGGTCAGACCGGCGCGGCCGAGATCAAGGGGATCCAGAGCCAACACGTCGTGGCGACGGTGAAGCACTACGCGCTCAACGACCAGGAGACCGACCGGATGACGGACTCATCCGACGCGAGCGTGCGGACGATGCAGGAGATCGACCTACCTGCCTTCGAGACCGCGGTCAAGCAAGGGAAAGTCGCGTCGGTGATGTGCAGCTACAACCTGATCAACAACGTCGACGCCTGCCAGAACCGCTACCTGCTGCGCACCGTCCTGGACAAGCAGTTCGGCTTCAAGGGCTGGGTGATGTCGGACTGGGGCGGCACGCACTCAACGGTCACCGCCGCCAACAACGGCCTCGACCAGGAGCAGAACACTGGGCCAGGTACGTACTTCACACCGAAGGCACTCGGTACGGCAGTCAACAAGCACGAAGTCTCGATCGCCACGATCAACGAGATGGTCGAGCGGATCTTCTATGGCCTGTTCTCGGTCGGCGCCTTCAACGACCCGCCCCCGACCGATCCGATCGCCGCAACCGCGATCGTCAACACCCCTCAGGAGAAGGCGCTCGCGCTCGAGTCAGCCGAGGGCGGCGCCGTCCTGCTGAAGAACTCCCTCAACGCCCTGCCGCTGACCGGCACACATCAGAACATCGCCTTGATCGGCCTGCCCGCGACACCGGTCGGCGCGCAGATCGACTACCAAGGCGGCGGCAGCTCGAAGGTCCCGATCACCGGCACCAACCCGGCTGTCGTCGACCCGCTCACCGCAATCACGCTGCGCGCCGAGGCCAACGGCGACACGGTGACTCCGGCTCCCGGTCTCACGATCGCCGACGCCGTCCTCGCGGCAAAGCTCGCCAAGACAGCGGTCGTCTTCATCGGCGACGGCGAGACCGAGGGCGTTGACCGCAAGACGCTGAGCGCCGTCGACTCGGAGTGCACGCTGGTCTGCCTGCCCGCTGTCGGCCCCGACCAGGACGCCCTGGTGTCTGCTGTTGCGAAGGCAAACCCCAACACGATCGTGGTCGTGCAAGCCGGTGGCCCGGTCGCAATGCCGTGGCTGAAGCAAGTCCGTGGCGTGCTCGACATGTGGTACCCCGGCGAGCAGGACGGCAATGCGGCAGCTGCGCTGCTCTTCGGTGACGTCAACCCGTCGGGCAAGCTTCCGCTGACCTTCCCGAAGTCGGTGAGCCAGGACCCGATCAAGTCGGCCAAGCAGTGGCCCGGCGTGCCCAACAAGGCCAAGGTGCCGCAGTCGCACTACAGCGAGGGGCTGCTCGTCGGATACCGCTGGTACGACGCGAAGCACATCACTCCGCTGCTCCCGTTCGGGTTCGGGCTGTCGTACACGAGGTTCCGCTTCTCACACCTCACGGTCCGGCAGACCAAAGGTGGCGCGACGGCGCGGTTCGCGGTGACGAACGTCGGCACCCGATCCGGCTCCGAGGTCGCGCAGCTCTATGTCGGAGACCCGAAGGCCGCACACGAGCCACCGATCCAGCTCAAGGGCTACCAGAAGGTTGCGCTCGAGCCAGGCAAGCGGCAGTGGGTCACGTTGCATCTGAACAGCCGCTCGTTCGCCTACTGGAACACCAAGGCGAATGACTGGCGTGTGGCACCGGGCTGCTACACGATCAACGTCGGTGACTCCTCCTCACACCTGCCGCTGCAAGGGAAGTACTGCAACGCAGTCGGGTGACACCCGCGCCAACCGGACGGCTACCCCGCGCTGGACTCGATCGCGAGCTCGCCTCGGCGATATAGCTCCCGCATCGTCGACCGACGCAACTTGCCGCTCGTCGTCTTCTCGACCGTGCCTGCCGGCACCACGTTGACCTCGAGCCCGCTGAGCCCGACCGCGTCAGCCACGGCGTACTTGACCCGCTTGGCGAGGTCGGGACTGTCGTCGGACGCCTCAACCAGAAGCACGGCCCGCTCGTCGTCGACAAATGCAGCGCATCGGCCTGGTTTCGTCCCCGGAACCCGCGCGGCCGCCCACTCGAGATCCTCGGGGTAGTAGTTCTGGCCCATGACGATCACAACGTCCTTGATTCGTCCGGTCACCATCAGCTCGCCACCTCGCAGGTAGCCGAGATCGCCCGTGCTCAGCCAGCCATCGTGAACAGCGTTAGGGGTCGCCGGGTCGAGGTAGCCACTCATCACACATGGGCCGGCGACCTGGATCTCACCGACCTGACCGTCTCCTACTTCCCGACCCTCGACGACGATCCGGACGCGGGTGTCGGGCAAGGGTGGGCCACAAGATACGAAGCGGTGGCTTCGCCCGGACCCGTCGCGAAGGTCGTCGAAACGCAGTCCAGCACCGCGCGGCGTTGCGGTCACGCCAAGGACTGCCTCCGCCAATCCGTACGTGGCCATCAACGCGTCGGGTGACAGCCCGATGCTGGGACAGAGCTCGAGCATCTCCGTCACTGCCTGAACGTCCAACCCCTCTGCGCCGTAGACAGCGCACTCGAGGGAACTCAGATCGACGTGACGTCCGCGACGTTGGCTCGCCACGAGCGCTGCCGTCCACGCCGACTGTGGCGCATCGGCGAAGGTGACGTGTTGTGCGGCCATGAGCTCTAGCCACAGCGAGGGATCACCCGCGAATGTCTCGGTGGGCAGCAGATGCACGGCCTGGTAACGATTCACCACCGGAGCGAGCAGGAAGCCGAACAAACCGAGATCGTGGAAGAACGGCACCCAGCCGCCAGCCACTTCGCCGCGGTGCGTCAACGGTCGCTCGCCCTTGGCTAGCTGGTCGAACTGAGCCATCACCCTCGCGTGGTCGAGCACAACGCCTTTCGGTTCCGCGGTGCTCCCCGAGGTGTATTGAATGACCGCTATGTCATCGAGGCGGGCGTCAGAGGCGAACTTGGCAGGCCGCGTCGTCGGCTCGACCCAGCTGTGTGACAGATCTGGAGGCGACGAGGCGAGAAGGGCGGGACTGCACATCACGACGTCGCATCCCGACGCCATCGACGTCCACTGAACCCGCTCCTGGAAGGCCTGCGGATCCCGCACCCTGACCGGAACTTGGATCGGCACGAGTGCCGCGCCAATCCACCAGGTCGCGTACGCCCACACCGCCCACTCCGGCCGATTCGGGCCGAGCAGCCCGACCCTGGAACCGCGGCCGACCCCCCGTTCCCGCAGCCACGATGCCGCCGACTGGACGCGTTCGCATAGCTCGACGGCGCCGAGCCGCTGAACCCCGTCCTCGAGGTGGAAGACCAGTTCAGTGGACTCCTCAGCAGCGGCAGAAGCCAGGCTCGCTGGGATGGTGGTCAGCACGGCCGCTGCGGTTCGACACTGCACATGCGACCTATCATGACGCCACGGGCGAAGCCTTGCCGCGGAGACCAGAGGGGTGCACCAGTGTCCGTCGAGGGGGCGTCCAGCGAGGTACCTGGCGTCGGCGAGATCGCGGAGCGCATTCGTTCCTTCGTCTGCGGTGTGATCCTTGGCGAGAGTGTGGCCGCAGCCGACCCACTCGCGGACAATGACTTCGACTCGCTCGCCCTCGAGCAGCTCCTCGACTATCTCGAAGAGAGCTACCACGTCCTGTTCACCCCAGAAGACATCGCTCGGCCGAATCTTGCGTCTCTTGCGATCGCCGCCGAGATGGTTCACCGACGTGTATGTGCTGTCGCCGCCGGCGAGCACTCCTGGTGAACCCGACGCTGATCCATGACTGAGTCGCAGCCATCAGTGCTCGCGGACGAGTCCGAGCAGCGACGACTAGCCGCCAAAGCGCGGCGGGAGAATGCGCAACTTGCTGACCCGTTCGACCGAAGCACGCCACGAGACGTGTGGCAGGAAGTGCAACAGGACAATAGGGAGGGCAGCAGAGCGCTCGTTGCGTTTGCCGACAACGGTGATCGGATCAACATTCCCGCAGTCGACTTCTTCGAGGCAGTACCCCGCGAGGATGTCTGTCGGATCTACGTGCGTGGGCTCAACGGGGAGGACCGACCCCATGCGCTCGGCGCAAACATGCTGGAGATCGCCGCGTCTCTCAACGAGCTGACCCGCGGATACCGGCCCGTGGTCTTCGTCGGCGCATCGCTCGGCGCCTTCTGGGCGATGCTCCTCGGAACCCTTGCCTCCGCCGACGTCGTATTCGTCGTCAACCCGGTCTGCTCCCTCGAGGTAGGCATCCTCGACGAAGCCGGGAAAGAAGCATGGGTCAAGCCGGCTCAGAACTTGCCCGACAAATGGCGGGATGCCTACGGAGACATGAGAACGCTGTGGGAGCGCCACCAGCCGCCACCCGTCCTCGGCTACTACGCATCTGGTCTGCATCAATACGCGGTCCAGGCCGCGCTTATGGTTGACCTCCCAAATGTCCAGCTGAAATCCGTGGAGGCGCACGCGCCAATGGCCGCGCTTGCGGAGTCCGGCGAGTTGCACTCAGTTGTTTCGGCGCTGCTGTTTCCCGGGCCTGGCGGACTGGGGCACCTGCAGCGACGACGACAAGACGCGGATAACTGAGACAATGCCGACGATGCCATGTCGACCCACTCCACGGGGGACCGCTTCGTGACGAAGCCCGCAAACGAGCTCGGCCTCGAGGACGAGGTGGGCGACCCCAAGCGGCCGCTCGACGAGCCGAGACGGTGCATCGTCGTTATTGGCATGCACCGCTCGGGCGCCGATCGCGTTGCAGGCGCACTGATCGCCGCGGGCGCATGGGCAGCCGACGCTGAGGAACCGATCCTCGAGACACAGCTCGAAGAGCTCGGCGGCAGCTGGCGGAATCCGCCACTGGAGCGGTTGCAGCCGTGGGAGCAGGAAAACATTCGGCCCGCTCTGCGTGCCGCTCTGTCAGGCGCGCTCGCCGGCGCGCCCCGTCAGGCGACGCCCATCGTCAACGACCCACGGCTGTGCCTGTTCGCGGGTGAGCTCAAGACGCTTCTCGCTGAGGAGTGGCCGGTCGTCGTGGCGGTGCGCCATCCGCTCGAGGTCGCCCGCTCGCTCCACGACCGCGACGGGCTACCCATCCAAGCGGGACTGGCGCTTTGGGAGATCTACAACGGATCGCTGTGCGCAGGTATGGCCGGCAGAGCAGTGCATGTCGTGCGACCGGACGCGATGGTTCGCGACCTCGCCGCAACCGCCGAACTCCTCGACCACGTCCTTGGAGATGGCCAAGGTCTGAACAACGCGGCCTACGAGCGGGCCACGGCACACCTGACCGAAAACACGCTGCACCACCACGCAGATCTGGCCGATGAAGACCGCTGGCTGAGCGTGTCGGCACTTCGACTGTGGCACCAGCTCGACGCTGCATCAAACGTGAGCGGTGCGACCACCTTGCCGGCGGTGGAGGTCTCGCACTCAGCCCGGCAGCACGTCCAGGTCGAAGCGGACCGGCAAAGGTTAGCTCGCGAGAACGCCGCCTTCCGCGAGGCGGACTCGACAGCTGTGGCGGAGCTTCAGACCGCGCAAGCGAGCCTGTCGGATGAGAACGCCCGGCTGATCGAACGCCTGCAGGGCCTGCGTGACCTACGGGCGAAAGCGCTGGAAGGCTGGGCGGAGACGGAACGCGCCCACATGAAGCTGGTGCAGGAGGCGAGTGCGTCCGAGCAGCATCATCGGGACTCGGTTCGCCAAATGCTGGTCCAGGTCGACGCGCTGTGCGGAGAGCTCGAGGCCATTCGGTCCGGCTACCTTGCGGCGAACGGCCTGACGGACGCAGACGGTGTGAGCTCCGCGACTGTGACGGACTGGATTGAGTCGCAGCTCGAGGAGAGCGCAAAGCTGATCTCCGAGCTGCGGGCCCAGCGCGAAGAGAACACGCAGGTGTGGGCCGAGCTCGCGAAGATCGAGCGCCACCGGCAGGAGCTCATCGTTGCTGTCAACTCGATCTGCTCGAGCCAGTCGTGGCGGGTTGGACACGCCCTCACCTGGCCGGTCAGAGTCGCTCGACGCGGCCGACCGCGTGCGGCCCAGCTGCCTGATCCCGAATGACGACGGCGAATCCACTCTTCTCCGTCATCACCCCGGTCTTTCGCACACCACCAGAGTTCCTCAAAGCGTGCGTCGAGTCGGTACTCGATCAGACTCTGGACGATTGGGAGCTCGTCCTCGTCGATGACGGCAACGACTCTGCTGACCTCCTCGACCTGCTGGCCTCCCTCGAGTCCCGCGACGCACGGGTGCGAACGGTGCGCTCGGAGAAGAACCTAGGAATAGCCGGCGCCTCGCAGTTGGGGTTGGACAGCGCGAACGGGCTGTTTGCCGGGTTTCTCGATCATGACGACACACTTGCTCCGTTAGCGTTGCAACGGATGTCGGAGGCGATCGCGACTCATGCGGACATCGACTACCTCTACTCCGACGAGGACAAGATCGACTCCGCCGGGAGGTCGTTTCAGCCACACTTCAAGCCCGACTGGAGCCCCGAACGCTTCCGGTCGCACATGTACACGTGTCACTTCAGCGTGGTGCGCCGCACCCTCGCCTTCGAGGCCGGCGGCTTCCGCGAAGGATTCGACGGAGCCCAGGACTACGACTTCGTCTTACGCGTCACTGAGCTCGCGCGTCGCGTCGTCCACGTACCGGAGATCCTCTATCACTGGCGAGCGCATCACGGATCGACCGCGCTGGACGCGATACAGAAACCGACGGCATTCGCGGCCGCCCGGCGAGCGCTCGAAGAGCACTGCAAGCGATCCCGGATCGACGCAGAGGTGTCCGACAGCATCGGCCTCAACACCTTTCGAATGCGACGCCGGCTGCGATCGAAGCCGTTGATCAGCCTGATCGTTCCGACCAACGGGCAAGCAGCGAAGGTTCGCGGGCAACACCCCATCCTCATTGCGCATCTCATCCGCAGCATCGAGGCTCTGACCACCTACGACAACTTCGAATACGTCATCGTCCACGACGCAAAGATGCCCGCATCGACACTCGCGACCATCAAGGACGCGTGCGGCGACCGCCCGTTCGTGATGGCTCCGTACACCTACGACTCCACCGGTTTCAACTTCTCCCAAGCGGTCAACCGAGGCGCGGTGCAGAGCAGCGGCGAGCTCTTGCTGCTGCTCAATGACGATATGGAGCTGATCACCCCCGACTGGCTGGAGGAGCTGGCCAGCATCGTCGTCGATCCCGACGTCGGTGCCGTCGGAGGGAAGTTCTACTTCGAGGACGACACCATCCAGCACGCCGGCGTCGCTTGTGCGGGCGGGCCAATCCACCTCGGATATCGACTCCCCCGCGGTGCGCAGCCATTCGGTTTCCATCTCACCGTCACTCGCGAGGTGACCGCTCTTACTGGCGCGTGCCTCATCGTCAGCCGTCAGGACTTCTTCGACGTTGGGGGATTCACCGAGCTGTTGCCCAACAACTTCAACGACGTCGACTTCTGCTTCAAGCTGAGGGCGCGCGGGCGCCGCAACGTCTGGACGCCGTACGTCGAGATGTACCACTTCGAGTCGAAGACTCGCGTCAACACGGTCCACCACTTCGAAACCGACCTGCTCACCCGCCGCTGGGGGGATCGGATGCGCAGGGATCCTTACTACAACCCGAACCTGGTCGGCTCACCACCGCTGTGGGAGCCGTTTCATGACTGGGAGGACATCACTCGAGACTGGCCGCGCGCTGTTCGTTACCTCGGCGATCTGGACACCGAGTCCTACCTCGAGCGCAATCCGGACGTCGCGGCCAAGGTTCTCGAGAATCCAGCATGGGACGTAGCGGCACACTTCGCGGCCCACGGCAGACGGGAAGGCCGGATTCAGTCGATCAAGCGCCAACGCACTAGCGAGCCAGACATCCTGCCGACGCCATGAGGTCACGCGTCGCTTGGGTGTGACGGAGGATCAGATCGTCCTGCTGCTCGTTTCGGTCATACGCGAGGAAGTCGCTCACGTTGCGTTCGGCATCCACGTACCCGCGCGCGAGCTTCGCCTCCCACTGGGACCGCGACTTTGTGAAGTAGTGGTTGATGCGCGCGCCGCCATACCGCAATGGCGCGTTCGCGGTACGGCCAGGAAATAGCCAATCCGCGTCATCGCCGTCACCGGCCACGTAGCGACCGTCTACCTCGAACGCGTGCGAGCTCAAGCACCTCAGCGCTCGATCCGGACGCACCGCCGACTTGACGAGGGCATTGGGCTCGAAGCTCGGTGCGCTGTGACGCCGGAACGCCTCGATCACCAGCGACCCATCGGGCTGTTCGGCCAACCCCGACGATCCATACATCAGCCAGTTGAAGCCGACTGCGGCAACATCCGATCCGTAGCTCGTCATCACCTGGGCGATCGACGGGTGCTCGATCGGCAGCACGAACTCGTCCACATCGAAGAAGAACATCCAGTCGAACTCGGCACCGAAGCGCTTGAGCCCGTCATCGATCGCCTCGGTGTGTGCCGACTGGTGGCGCCTGGGCCAGTCGAGACACCGGACATCTCCGACCTGCGCCATCTTGCCAGCGACGTGACGGGTGGCGTCCGTCGATGCGTTGTCGTAGAGGATCAGTGTGTCGAAGCCGACCGCGAGGTGATAGGCGATCCACTCGGCGATTCCTGCGCCCTCGTTCCGCACCATCGCAAATGCCCCGATTGGCCCGGGGGCTACTACTGGGCCAGACATCCCGCCGCCGCCATGAGATCGCGCGTTGCCGGCGCGTGACGCAAGATGTGGTCGTCCTCTCGTTCGTTTCGGTCAAATGCGGCGAACTCATCCTCGTCTCTTGGCACCACAAGATCAGCCCGACCACGAGCAACCTTGGCCTGCCACTGGGCGAGTGACTTCGTGCTGTAGTGATTGACCCGCGCAGCACCGAACTGGACAGGCGGCTCGGCGGTGATGCCTGGGACCTGTTGCCAGCGCGCTTCGGTTCCGTCTGCCACGACATAGCGACCACGGACCTCGAAGGCGTGGGGATTCACGCTCCTGAGGGTGCGCTGCGGTCGAACCGCGGACTTGATGTGCGCGTTCGGGGGGAAACCGAGGTCGCTATGGCGTCGGAATGCCTCCATGACGAGGGTGTTCGCCGGCTGCTCGGCAAGGCCGGACGAGCCGAAGTGCAGCCAGTTGAAGCCAACCGCCGCCACTTCAGCAGGGAAGCGCGCCATCACCGGATGGATCGCATCGTGCGAGAGCGGCAGCACGAACTCGTCCGCATCGATGAAGAACATCCAGTCGAGCTCGGCACCGACGCGCTCGAGCGCGTCGTCGTACGCGTCGGTCTGGCAGGGAACAGGACGGTCCCAAGCGAGGCAACGAACGTCACCGACTCTTGACATCTTGGCAACCACGTCGCGTGTGTTGTCCGTCGACATGTTGTCGTAGATCACGAGTGTGTCAAAGCCGATCGCGAGGTGATAGGCGATCCACTCCGCGATTCCCGCCCCTTCGTTCTTGACGAGAACACAGGCGCCGATCAGGGGAGACACCCCGCGGCTGCCAGGAGATCACGCGTGGCTTGCACGTGGCGCAAGATGAGATCGTCCTGCTGCTCGTTGCGGTCGTACAGGTCGAACTCTTCTGGGCTGCGCTCCAGTGCTGGATTGCCTCGAGCCAACTTCGCCTCCCACTGGGCCCGAGACTTCGTGAAGTAGTGATTGATCCGTGCCCCGCCGTAACGGGGGGGCAGTTCGGCAATGACTCCCGGATGGCGCCAGTTCGCGTCGCTGCCGTCACCGCCCACGTAGCGGCCGCTTACCTCGAAAGCGTGCGGACTGAGGACCGACAACGCGCGTTCCGGACGGACGGCTGACTTGACATGGTTGTTTGGTTCGAAGGTTGCTTCACTGTGACCGCGAAAAGCTTCCATCAAGAGCGTTCCTTCGGGCTGCTCCAACAGGCCGGACGAGCCGTACATGAGCCAGTTGAACCCCACCGCCGCGACCTCGGATCCAAAACTCGCCATCACGGGAGCGATTGAGTCATGCGACAAGGGGACTACGAACTCATCCGCATCGATGAAGAACATCCACTCGAACTCGCGCCCGAATCGTTCTAGCGCCTCATCGTTCGCGTCGTTCTGGAAGCGCGCATCGCGCCGGTCCCAGCTAATACATCGCACATCGCCAATCTGCGACATCCGGTCGACGATGGCGCGCGTGTCGTCGGTCGACGCGTTGTCGTAGAGGATCAGTGTGTCGAAACCCACCGCAAAGTGATACGCGATCCACTCGGCGATTCCCGCCTGTTCGTTCCTCACCACCGCACACGCGGCAACCAGTCCGGCCGCAGGATGGCGGGACGCATCCACGCCCTCACCTTAGACTCCGCCCACGATGACTGAGGCGGGCACGGTCGACGGCGCATCCGGACGCGGCTGGGCTGGTTACGCGCCACTAGACGCCACTGCCGGACAGCAGCTCGGCGCAGCTTGGCGCGACATCGTCGAAGGGCTGCGCTGCTGGCGAAGCTGGACCTACCTGGCACTCGAGACGATCAAGAACCAGTACCGGCGAACGGTGCTCGGTCCATGGTGGCTCACGATTCAGACCGCCTTCTACGTTGTCGGTCTGGCGATCATCTTCGGCAACATTCTCAACACCGACCTTAAGGCGTTCCTGCCCTACGTCGCGGTCGGCTTCATCGGCTTCAACCTGCTGAGTGGACTCTCGCGCGCCGCGTCCACCACCTTCGTCGGAGCCTCCGACCGGATGCGCAGCACAAGACAGCCACTGTCCAGCTACGTCCTGCGCGATGCGGCCATCGAGTTCATCCTGTTCGGGCACAACATGCTGATCTATCTGATCTTCCTTGTGACTGGTCTCGTGCCCGTGCACCTGAAGATCCTTGTCGCGATTCCGGTCATCGCTCTGATCGGCGTCAACGGGTTCTTCTCGGGTCTGTGGCTCGGGCCGACAGTGGCGCGATTCCGTGACGTCGGACCGCTGGTGCTCTCCGTCCTGCAGGTCTTGGTCTTCTTCACACCGATCTTCTACCGCTTGAGCAACCTCGGCGCAGGCCGCCGTCGCGACCTACTCGACTGGAACCCCTTCACCTACATGCTCGGCGCATTTCGCAATCCGCTGGTCGGGGCACCGCTTCGCCTTACCGACTATCTCGGCGTGGCGGTGGTCACGCTCATCAACGTCGCGCTCGGTCTGTTCGTGTTCAGTCGCACGAGATCCCGCCTGCCATATTGGGTCGCGTAGTGGCCCCGGAGATTCGGCTACAAGGCGTCGAAGCGGAGTACGAGCTGCTCACGGTTCGCGACTACAACCTCAAGCGCCAGTTCATGGAGGTGCTGCGCCGCCGCACCGAACCGGTGCAGGTCATCCGCGCGCTCAACGGCATCGACCTGACGGTTCCTGCCGGTTCACGGATCGGATTGGTCGGAGCAAACGGTGCGGGGAAGTCCACACTGCTGTCAGTGATGGCTGGGCTGTTGCCGCCGACAAAAGGATCGGTCAAGGTCACCGGCCGCGTCCTCGCGTTGCTCGGCGGCGCGGGCGCGGGGCTGGATCAGGAGGCGACCGGTCGAGACAACATCGTCAGCATGGGCGTCCAGCTCGGTGAGTCTCCGGTGCAGATGAGACGAGCGATCGACGACGTCATCGAGTTCAGCGGTTTGGGCTCGAGAATCGACCATCCGGTGTATTCGTACTCCTCGGGGATGCAGACGCGGCTTCGGTTCTCGGTACTGACGTCGTTGCGCCCGGATGTGCTGCTGCTCGACGAGGGCATCGCAATGGCGGACGCGGAGTTCGCGGAACGCGCAGGCGAGCGACTCCAACAGTTCGTGAACGCTGCCGGGATCCTGGTGCTCGCAAGTCACGGCGACGCCCTGCTTACGCAGCAGTGCAACAGCGGGATCTGGCTCGACCGCGGCACGATCATGCGGACTGGTGACCTAGCAAGCGTGCTCGCCGACTACCACGCCAGCTACCACAGTCCCAAGGCCATCTCCGCGGTGTCCGACGTCTAACCGATCACGTCGGTGCCACGAACCTCGAGCGAAGCCGAGGGAACAGCTCGAGATCGGCAAGCGCATCCGCAGCGACTGAGTCAGCCAGCGCCCAGGCGCGAGACACGTCGCCCTCATCAGCCGGCGTTGCAGCAAAGGCAACCGACGCAACCAGCCCGGCAAGGTCTTGCAGCGACTCTCGGGGCGACGCTGACTCGCTGACCAGATAGGCGGGCACTGCATCCGGCGAGAGCCGGACAGGCAGCGGATCGCGGTAGAGACGCAGCCGCAACCGCACCCACACCCAGGCGCCGCAGACAGCTTCGGCGGGGGGTTGCTGGCGGAGGCGACCACGGAGCCGGAGCCAGGCGCGGCGAGTGAGCAAATATCGGGTCGCTACAGCGCCGGCCAGGATGAGGACGAGCAAGCCCAGGACAGCGAGCACCCACCAGAGCAAGCGATGGGAATGGTGCAGGTGGCGCTTTGCCTGGGGCGGTACGGCCGGATTTGGTGGCCGAACCGCGTTGGTGCTCGGTGGCAGCGCCCCCGGCGGCGGCGCGCTGTGACTAGTCGGGAACGGGTCGGACCAGGGCGGGCGGACCTGCGAGTTCTTGATGTCAGAAATCGCGGCGTGAGGCGTCCTGCCGTCGTGACGTGCCTGAGTAATCGCGAGGGCGGACGCCACCGCAGCGACCGCCAGACACACGAGCGCCACACTCCACGGCCGGGTCCGACGCTCGCCTCGAGTAACCCTCACGAGGCGCCGAGCCGCGGACTCGACAACAGCCAACGCGACGACACTGGACACGACTGTCGCTATCGCGACGATCCGCACCTCACCGCCGGCACCGAGCAAAAGCGCACCGAGGACAACCCCCGCCACCGGAACGAGGAACAGGGCCGGGAACCGGCTGGCGATGACGACGAGTGCGACCACGGTGCTCACGCCGATCGCCAGTGCGGACCGAGCGGCTGGCCCGTTGGACTGTCCTGTCACGAGGTTCGCCACCTCTGCCCATGCAATGACGACCGCGATTCCGACGGCCACCGCCAACCGCATGAGACGCTGGCGCATGAGCGCGTCAGTGACAACGAACGCGATCGCGATCGCGGGCAGCTCGAAAACGAACAAAGCGCGCTCGCTGACAGCCCCCGCATAGCTCATCGACGCGACCACGATGGTCACGACAACGGACAGCGTCGCCGACACCTCGACCGGTCGCTGGCGGGTCACCCGACAGTCCTGCCCAACGCACCATCGAGCTCGTCCGCGTGCGCGAGGTCGATGATGCGCAGCTGCGACACGGGTGGTGACGCGGTCGAGCCCATCCGAATCACCACGACCGAAGCACCGGCGACTCGGACCCGGCGCATGGCCTCGAGCAAGGTCGGACTCGGACTGCCCGACACGAGAATCGCCCGAGCGCACCGCGTACGACGCACCGCCAGCGGCAAATCGTCAGGCGCCGTATCCACCGGCTGTGTCTGCGAGACCATGGCCAAAGCATCGAGGAAGCCGCCCGTCGATCCGGCCACCGACGAGACGGGCGTCGATCCTCGCGATGTCGTCAACAGGGTGATCTGCTCGTTGCGACCGAGATCGGCGACACACAGCGATGCGGCCACCTCGACCGCATGCTCGAACCGTTCTTCGATCCAACCGCTGCCGAACCGCTCGTCGGACGCGTAGGCCGCGGAGCTCGTGTCCAGGATGACGGTGGTCCCGTTGGTCGCCGCAGCAACCTGTTGGCGTACGACGAGATGGCCGGCACGTGCAGTAGACCGCCAGTGAATGGTCCGCGGCTCGTCACCCAAGACGTAGTCACGAAGTGCGTGAAAGTGCTGATCACCGGCGTGACGTGACGACAGCTCGGACTCGTCGACCGTGACCTTCGCCCACACCGAGCGGCTCAACGGGTGCACCCGAGGGAGCACCGTCAGCGACCCTCCGTCCGCGACCGCGACCAACCTGCGCACCACCGACCACGGATCGCCGTGGACCAGCGTGTACGGCCCGAGCGAAGACATCCCCCGGCGAGAGGTGTCGAGCGGCATCTTCAACACCGTCGGCCCGACCTCCCGGCGCTTCGGCATCCCGACGCTGCGGACCGGTGCCGCGACCCGGCCATCAACCAACCGCAACCACCGACGCCGGTGGCCGGCCGTCACTGACACTCGAACCTGCGCGGTCTCGCCCCGAGTCACCCGCAACGAGCTCCGCTCCATGCTCAGTGACGCACGCGGCGTTCGACCGGCCCACCCGGCCGCAATCACGACGAAGGTCAACCCAGCGCCGCCCAGCGCCGTGAGCTCGGGCCACCCGAGGCGCCACCCGACGGGGACGAGCATCGCGGAAAGCACCGCGACGACGAAGCCTCGCGCCGTCACCGCAACCTGTCGACCGGCGGAGCCTCGATCGAGGCGACCACGTCTTCGATGACCTCCTCGGCCGACTCGGAGGTGTTGCCCGCTGTGACCAAGACCCGGTGCGCCAGCACAGGCCGCGCCAGTGTCTGAATGTCGGACGGTACGACGAAGGACCTGCCATCCAACGCCGCCGTGACCCGCCCGGCGCGCAACAGACCTATCGCGCCGCGCGGGCTCGCGCCGAGGCGAAGCGCGCTCACCTCGCGGGTGCGCGCGACGATCGCCACGATGTAGTCGATGACGGCGGGCGCAACGTGGACGGTCCGCGCGGCGGCAACTAGCCGCTGTACCTCGTCTGCCGAGCTGACTCGCTCGACTTCCGCAACCTCCGCACCACCGTGCGCCGCGGTCAGCATCCGCGCTTCGCTGACCGGGTCCGGATAACCGACGGCTGTCTTGATCAGGAACCGGTCTAGCTGCGCCTCCGGCAACGGATACGTACCGTCCATCTCGACCGGATTCTGGGTCGCCATCACCATGAATGGTCGGGGCACCGGATAGCTACGACCGTCGACCGTGACCGTTCGCTCCTCCATGACCTCGAGCAACGCTGATTGCGTCCGCGGGGAAGCACGGTTGACCTCGTCGGCAAGAACGACGTTGGCAAACACCGGGCCTTTGTGGAAGACGAAGTCGTTCGCGTCTTGATGGAAGACCGAGACGCCCGTCACGTCACCAGGGAGAAGATCTGGAGTGAACTGAATCCGCTGCCAGGGGATGCCGAGGGCTCCTGCCAGGCATCGCGCAAGCGAGGTCTTCCCGACGCCGGGCACGTCCTCGAGCAGCAGGTGCCCTTCGGCGAGGAGGCACAACAGAGCCAACCGCACGACATCGGCCTTGCCTTGCATGAATCCGTTGACGGCGTCAGAGATTCGGACCGCTGCGGCCTGAAAATCCGCTGCGCCGCTGTCGCTGAGGCGCTCCACGGGGGGCTGAGCTCTGATCAGGTCCACAGCGTCTGTCGACATCGACTGCATCATCTCGCGACGGTCTGCGTCGCGTCCGCGACGGAGACCGTCCCTGCGGCAACCCGCACATCAACCCGCACATCAAGTGGTGCGACGTGATTCGCGCCGGCGGATGGGGTACTGGTCTCGCGGCGGTCGCCCACGACATCCAGCACTGCTTCAAGGTTGCCGCGACCGAACCGTCGATCGGGCTCGAGGTGAGCGCCTTCGGCCCACTCGTTCCATGCATTGACGAAGACCATCCGCCCAGCTGGACCGGCCGCTTGGACCGCGCGACTGAGCCACCGACGGAACGAAAGTGGATTGCCGCCGTGAAAAACGTACGCAGCGCGACGTCGTCGAGCGGTGTTGTCCCATCCGGGCATGACGCCCGGATGTTGCGGCAACCCATGCGGCCCGACAGTCGACAGGTCGGCACCGTCAACCGCGGCGTCGAACGCGTACACATCGCCACTGAGTTCTTCGCCGCCCTCAGGCAGGAGGGATCCGACGGAATGCAGTCCCAGCCCACTACCCGGCGGAAAGTGCACCCAGCCATCGAGCGCACCAGCTACCTCGTTGGATACCGGAGCGAGCTCGCGTGCGGGCAGCACGCCGAGAACATGCAAGTCGCCAAAGCCGTCCCGCATCGCTCGCTGCCGAAGTCGCTTGATCGCCTCGGCGCCCTTGCGAATCTCCCCGGGCCGGTAGATCACCAGAAGCGGATTGCCGTCGACCGTGATGTAACGAGGATCGCGAAGCGCCGGAGCCAGGTCGTCGTAAAAGCGGTCCTCCCAGCCAGCTGGATAGGACTGCTGGATCAACACGTCCGCTTCAAGGCCATCCCAGCGTCGCGTCCAGCTCTCATTGGCCCAGCAGAGCGCAAAGGGAAAGTCGATCGACCGATCGGCAAGCAAGTTCCGCAGCGGTGTCTCGAGAAGAGGTGCCCCGTCGAACCAGTAGTGATGCATGACGAAGCCGTCGACGCCGTACGCCGCGGCTAGTGCCCCCTGCGCACGCATGACTTCGGGGTCCGACAGGTCGTAGCGCCCCAGCTCAGCCGGTTCGATCGGCTGCAGGTGCCCGTCGTACAACGGCTCGGCGGCTTCGACATTGCGCCAATCGGTGAAGCCGTCTCCCCACCACAGGTCGTTCTCGGGGATCCTGTGGAACTGCGGTAGGTAGAACGCCAGTACCCGCGGCCGCCAGCGAGGGCGCCGCCGTGCCCGATGAAGGCGCGAGGGGACATCGTCCGTCTCGACCATTTCCAACCCGGACTGCTTGGTGACCACTCCGATGAACCGTTCAAGTGCGTGCGCGGTGGAACCATCGAGGTGGTTCGCCTCGGATTCGAAGTGCTCGCGATCGAGGCGCAGGTCGGCCAGCCGCTGGAGCACCCACGGCTTGGTCCAGTACATCGACCCCGCGGAGTACTCGAGTTGGTCAGGGTCGAAGGCGATGGGGATTCGCGCGGCAAGCGCCTCCACCAGCTCTTGGTCCGAGCCCCACGTCTCCGCGCCTTTGATGCTGCCGCCCGGCACCACCATGCCGATTCCGCGGTCGGTGCGGAGCAGCTCGAGGATCCGCTGAACGCCGTCCGGCGAAGGAAGCACCCCGTCGAGCAACGCGACGCGCCACCCATCACCGTCGAGCCGATGCGGGCTGCGCTTGGTGTGGACCTTCAAGATCGCGTCATAGCCCTCGAAGATTCCGAGGTCTGCCAACTCAAGGATCGACGCGAGATCACGGCCGTAGTTCTCGCGGAGGTGGATTCGGGCTTCCGGAAAGCGTCGCACGATCTCGCGTTCGAGACTCTCCGCACGTCCACGCACCAACGTGACGACGAGGTCGAAAGGCTCGGGAAGTCGAGCCAGCCGGTCCTCGATGTCCGGCCATACCTCCGGGTAGTAGACGTGTGCGGCCACAAGGATCCGCGCCCGCCGACTCGCGGGCAGGGCTCGCTCTGCATCCGCGCGGGTCGCGAGATGCGGCCGCGCCAGCAACGGGCTGTCCACCGTCGCAAGCGATCCCGGTGGGGGCGCAGGGGGTGCGAACAGGCCGGTAGGTGAGAAGGACGTGACGGTGTCACGACCACGGAGTCGGCCCGGAAGCGACCGGACCCGACGCTTCAGGACACGCGCGCGCCCAGCCGAAATCCGAATCGGCGAGGTGACGCGCCACGACATCGACGTCAAGACGGCAGTCATCTGGCGGCGGTACTCCCTGGCAGCCGCATCCAGCTGCTCGACACGTTGGCGCAGCCATTCGTTCTCGAGTCGCAGCTCCTCGAAAAGGTCGTCGCTGTCGCCGCCAGGGACTTCAGGCATCGTCTCGTTGCCCGCTTCACCAGATGATCGGATTGATCACTGTACGTCGCAAGGTGGCCATGGCGCCGCCGGGCAGTTACATTGATCAACAAGGGCCACGGTCGTGGCGCGGCTGGTCCGGGATCGCAGCGAACATCGGAGTGCAAATGTCATTCACGCGCAAGTTCGGCATGAGCCTCGCGACGGTCGGCCTCGTGGCCGGCAGCTTCGCGATCGGCGTCGCAGGCGCCGAGTCCGCGGTCGCCAAGCCGACGACACACTGCACGCTCGACAGCGGCAGCAACTATCCGCCGGCGCAGTGCTACATCGTGTTCAACAAGGGCACTTACGGCAAGGGTTCGACGGTCAAGTTCAGCGGTCACCACTTCGCTGCGCCCGGCATCACTGTGACGAAGCACCTCCGCTGCAACAACGGGAAGTTCCACACCGCGCTTGGAACCGTCGTGACGAACAAGCACGACCTCGCGAACGGCTCCTTCACGCTGCCGGCAGGCGCTCCGTCCGGCCACTGCTCGCTGGTCCTCATCAACGCCGGCACGACGATCCTGGATGGCTTCACCGTCAAGGCGTAGGTCTTCGACCGAAGCGGTAGCTCCCGTTCCATCACGGCCGCGCCGACGCACCGTCGCGTGGCTCGCGGGCCTTGCGATCACGCTCGTGGTCGCAGGCGTGGCCTGGATCGCCATAACGGGACTGATTGCGCGCGCTCATTCGCATTTCCTGAGCGCCCAGGTATCCAAGCTCGAGGCGGCGTTGGTCGCGGGAGACAGCACCGAAGCGGATCGCATCGCACACGAGATGCAGTCCAAGTCGGCAAGCACTCACGCCCTGACCAGCGGACCGGCTTGGTGGGTCGCGGCACACGTCCCATTCCTCGATGGACCTGTCACCTCGATCCGGGCGCAGGCCGCCCTGCTCGACGATCTGGCATCAACGGCGATGCCGGACGCGGTGAGCGCCGGCGAGGCGCTGAACCCGAAGCTGCTCCGCACCGGACCCGACAGCATCGACCTCGACCGACTCAGCGCCGCACTACCCGCGCTCGAGAAGGCGTCCGCCGCCGCCACTGCGGCAAAACGCAAGTCCCTTCAGCTCCCCGGCAAGACCTGGCTCGGCGCGACGAATCGCAGCCAAGCCTCACTGCTCCATGAGATCGACACCCTCGACACGAGCCTGACCGACCTCACGACGGCTGCCCGCGTCCTTCCCGGCCCGCTCGGCGCGACCGGAGTGCATCGCTACTTCGTCGCCTTCGAGACCGACGCCGAGGCGCGAGGTCTCGGAGGTCTTCCCGGCGACTACGCGATCCTTCGCACGGATCACGGCCGCATGGACCTGACCCGATTCGGCAGTGACCAGGACCTCGACGGTGCCAGCTCGAATCTCGACTTCGGCGTCGCGTACAACGAGATGTACGACGGCCAGTTCAGCCCGCAGAAGACCTTCCAGAACTCCGACAGCAGCCCGCACTTTCCCTACGCTGCGCAGATCTGGATGGGGATGTGGGAGGACAGGTTCCACCAGCACCTCGACGGTGCGATCGCGACCGACCCGTCAGCACTCGGTGACCTGCTGAGCGCCGTCGGCCCGGTGACACTCGCCGACGGAACGGTGATCAACAGCGACGACGCCGTCCGCTTCTTCGAGAACGCGACGTACCTGGCGTTTCCGAGCTACGACCTGGCGCCACGCAAGGCGTTCCAGGTGCTCGCATCGCGCGCCGTCGCCGACCAGATCATCCACCAGCCGAGCAGCGATCTGCTCCATAGCGCGAGCGCGCTGCAAACCGCTGCCGAGGAGGGACACTTGCTGGTCTACGTCTCCGATCCGGTGGCGGAGAGAGCGCTGATCGGAACGCCGCTGGCGGGCATCGTCCCGGAGACGACCCGGCCGTTCCTCGACGTCGTCGTCAACAACACGTCGGGGACCAAGCTCGACTACTACCTGTCTCGCACCGTGACCTACACCCGCGCATCATGCGGCGCGACGCCAGTGTCGGTCACCGTCACGCTGCACAACGCCGCGCCCGACCACGGACTGCCTGACAGCGTGCTTGGCCGCGCGCCGGGCATCCGCCCCGAGCCGATCGTCGGCGAAGAGGGGTTCCTGCTGTCCGTCTACGGCACGACGGGTTCGTACATAGAAACGGCGAGCGTCGACGGCAAGCCGGCATACCTCGAGTCCAACGTCGAACGCGGCCACCCGGTCGCGTCGATCCCGCTCGACATCAAGCCGGACCAGACCCTGTCGGTGACGTTCCACTTCGACGATCCCGCCGCGACCGGTCCGCTGATCCTCGCGACGCAGCCAACGATCGACGCCCAGCACACAACGATTTCCGGCGCAGGCAACTGCCCCATCCAGTGATGGCGTCGCGTCAGACTCCGGTGGCGCCGCGGCCTTCGCCTTGCGCGAACCGTTGCGCCCCGGCATGGCCGACGAGCAGAACCTCCCGGCCATATGCCGCCTCGATGTCGAGCGCCTCGCCGAGCGGGTGGCCGTAGCCGTCGTACATCGATCGGCGGTCGGACAACATGGTCTCCTGCGGGTACGCCGCGAGCTGCTCAGCCATCCCGAGCGCGTGGGCGATGGGATCGTCCACGACCGCCGTGACGAGGCCGATCGAGAGCGCTTCCGCGGAAGCGACCAGCCGCCCGGTGAGTACCAGATCCATCGCGCGACCGAAGCCGACGATGCGTGGCAGCCGCCACGTACCGCCGTCGATCAGCGGTACGCCGAAGCGGCGCTCGAGACAGCCGAACTGGGAACGCTCGGAGGCGACCCGGATGTCACACCACACGGCGAGCTCGAGCCCGCCCGCGACCGCCCAGCCATCGATCGCGGCGATCGTCGGCTTGGTTGCAACGCGGCGAGTAAAGCCGAGTGGTCCTTCACCGAGACGCAGGCGTGGTTCGAGCGTCTCGATCGCGGTGAGGTCGGCGCCGGCACAGAACGCCTCGCCGGCACCGGTCAGCACCATGACCCGCGCCTCGTCGTCAGCCTCGAACGAGTCGAGCGCGGCGACCAGCGCGTCGGAAGTCTTGCCGTCGATCGCGTTGCGGCGGTGCTGCCGGTCGATGGTGACCAGCGCAGCAGCGCCTCGTCGCTCGTAACGCACCTCGTCGACGGTCATCGCGCTCCTCTACCTTCGGCCAACACGCCAGCCGAATCGTCCCCTACACTTGTGCGGTCCCCAACGGCGGGCGCCGAGGGATTAGCCCTCATCGTCTAGTGGCCTAGGACGCTGGCCTTTCACGCCGGTAACACGGGTTCGAATCCCGTTGGGGGTACAGCAAGTCGCAGTACGAGGTCCTGTGGAGCAGCTGGAGTGCTCGCCGCCCTGTCAAGGCGGAGGTCGCGGGTTCAAATCCCGTCAGGACCGCAAAAATCGTCACGGCGATAGTCATGTGCCATGCGTATTGAAGTCGATGTGCAGCCGCGTCAGCTTCGAGGTCTTGATCCGCCAGCCGTCAGCGGCCTTTTCGTACGTTTCGTTGTAGTGGCCGTAGCCGTCGAGGCGCATCCCATTCGGCCAGATCACGATGTCGTTGAGCGCCCAGATCCCAGTCGCAGTCGTGTCCGAAGTGAGGTCGATTTCCGGCATGTGGCCCTGGTGGACGGTGACGGCATCAGCCAAGGTCTGCTGCAGAAAGACGATGAACTCCTCAGCCCCTGAGACGACGCCGCCGCCGGCCTCGCTCGTGTCGATCACGACGTCGTCGGTGAAGACCTGTCGCATAGCCGACCAGTCCTTGGTGTCCATCGATCTGAAGTAACGGGCCTTCAGGCGGCGGATCGCCTCGATGTCGTCCATGCCGAGAAAGTACCGCTGAGTCGGCTACCGCTGGCCGCAGGTATCCGGAAGCTTGTGCCCGCTCAGGCCCTGGTCGATGTAGCTCAGCGCCCTCGGGATGAACCCGCCGAGCGCCGCCAAGATGTGATCGTCACCCAGGTATGGTGCCGGGTCGCGGATGTAGTCGAGCTGAGCACCATGCCGGCAGTAGAAGGACGCGAGGCGGTCCTGGCCAGCGGGAAGAATCAACTGATCGTGCGTCGAGATGTACAGCATGGTTGGTGCCTGCGGCGTGAGATGACCTAGTGCGTCGTGGGCGATGGCACGCGCGATGCGCGGCACCCCGAGCGGGTCAGGGACATCGCTCCAGTCCTGAATGTGCTGACGCTCCGACACCACCGGACTGACGCAACCCGAACCCCCAGTCTCGATCCGCGCCACCTTTCGGCCGTCGGCATTGAGCAGCCTCGACCAGCCGAGGCTTGGCAGCGCCCGCTGCAACCCGATCATCGCGCCCATGACCGCGCCGGATGCGTTCGCGTCGAGATAGTCGTCGCCGGCGCGGTCGTTGACGACGGAGCCTCCGGCTGCGACCGCGACCACGTCGAGCTTGCCGGCGTACGAAGGCTGCAGCTCGGCCGCCGCCATCGTCTCGTTACCGCCGCCTGAGTACCCGGCCAGCGCGACCCGAGTGCGGACACCGTCCAACTGGGCAGGCGCGAACTGCTCTGCGGCGCGAACCGAGTCCAACACCTCGTGCGCTTCCGCCGTGCGCACCCACATCTCGGACTTCGGGCCCTCGGGATCCGGGATCACCAGGACGTGCCCGGTCGCCAAGAGAGCGGGCACAATCGCGGTGAACTCGGCGAGCAGGTCGGAGTTGTCCCGCTCACCGATCTGCAGCTGGTACGACGCGGCACAGTTGGTAGTCAGGCTGTCTTCGGCGTCCTGCAACGAGACCAGCGTCCGACCTGCGGCCGGCTTGCTGCCGTCCGGGACTATGACCGTGGTGACGTTCGCAACGTCTGCGCCGTATCCATCGCTGGTCCGATACAGAAGCTGGTAGGCCGTCGTGTCCGCCAGCGGCACACCACCGGGCAGCGATACGTGGACCGAGCGCTCACGGATGATCGCGCCTGGCGGGTACGAACCCAACGACGCCGGTGCGCGGTAGAACGGATCGCTGGCTGGTAGCAGCAGGGATCCGCTCGGCCGCGCCGCAACCGGCTGCACGCCGAAACCGGCGATCAACGACCCCGCCATCAACGCGACGGCTGCTGTGCGCTTCACCGGTCGAAGAGTTCGCGCACGCCGCCGCCGATCCTGCACTGCTTCACGCGGACAGGTCCCGCCGCAGCTAGACCCGGGCGACGATTTGGCTGAGTACCGTCGCGGCGGTCGCGCCGTGGGCGTGGTCTCGGGAGGCCCACAGCGCTGGACAGACCAGGTCCTGGTCGAGTCGTAGCGTGTATTGCACCAGCCACGTCGCCCCGCCCGTCGCGGTCTGTCGGCACATCGGCTTCGTGCCCCGCGGCCGGGCGTGACCCGAGGGCAGCCACTGCGGCACATCGAGCCGATAGCGCCCAGCGATGACGTGCCACATGTAGCCAGTCGTATAGACCCCGAAGCGACGGTGGTTGTGGTGCATTGCGCGCACCATGCCTTCGAGCACCGCGCGGTTGCGCCGGTGGTTGTGGGTCCAGGGCTGCTGGTGGCGGAACTCGACGTCCAGCCACAGCATCGGCGAGTGCATGTGCGTTCGTCGCATCGTCGCGAGCGCGTCGTGAACCTGTCCCGCGCCGTCGTTGCGCAACCGGCACAGCAGCCGGCGATGGCACCTCCCGAACAGGCCCCGCGCGGAGTGCGCTCGCTGCCAGCGGGTCGGGTACGACGCGACCAGGTAGCCACCGACGAGGGCGCCATGCATTCCGGCCCATCGCAGCTGAGCGGGTAGGCACGGGTTCACCGTGTGCCCGGTCCCGTGCGTGAGGCCGAGGATCACGTACTGCGGCCTGCCACTCGGAACGCTGCCCAGCGAGTGCCCGCGACACTGCGGCCAGGACAGATCGAAGCCGTGGGTATAGGGGGAGCTGGCAGCGATCGCGGCAGGCTGCGCGGAGGCGCCAAAGGCGACGACCGTTGCGAGCAGGGCGACCGCAACCCGAAGTCGGGCACGGTGCATGTCTGGGAACCCCGGTGTGGAATTGATCTTGTGGTGGTTTGTGGCTGCCAATGGCTTCGACAGCCTGTCTGGGTTCCTGAAGTGCTGTCTGTCCGTTTTCTCGTCGCGACCCGGGCTACCCATAGACTCGTGCGGTCCCTGCGGCGTACGCCGCAAAGGGCAGGTAGCTCAGTTGGTACGAGCGTCCGCCTGAAAAGCGGAAGGTCGGCGGTTCGACCCCGCCCCTGCCCACCAGCAGTAGTCCGTTACGGTCCTGAGGGCCGAGCGGGTGGTGGTGGCAAGAACGAGGTCGGTTGCGCCAGGGGCGGGTCGTACGCCGCACTCGCACCGCGATCGGCACCGGTCATCCAGCTCGGCAGGGGATGAAGCTGAGACGCTTCAGCGATCACCGCGCGGCTGTCGGACGGAAGCCAACACAAGACGACGACCCCAACGACCAGACCCGCGAGGAGCAGCAACGAGGGCTGCCGCTCCTCGAGCACGAACAGCACGACAACGTTGGCGACAGCGGCCGTCGATATCACCAGACGGTCGACCGGACGCCCAGCCGACAGCCGGGGGCTGACGATCAGACCGGCCAGACCAATCACGGCGAGGATCCCGCCGCAGACCGTGAACCGCGTCGCGAGGTTCGGCAGGCCGAGGTAGGCCGTCCCGATTCCGAGCGTAAGAACCGACCAGGGCACCGCGAGTAGTTGCGCGGCGGGCAGCGACGGGAACGCGTAGTACGGATCGTTGGACCTACGGTCGAAATGCGCCTTCGCATGCGGGAAGACGAAGAGTCCGAAGGTTGCGCCCAGTGCGAGCAC
This sequence comes from Mycobacteriales bacterium, assembly GCA_036267875.1. Taxonomy (GTDB): domain Bacteria; phylum Actinomycetota; class Actinomycetes; order JAFAQI01; family JAFAQI01; genus DASZTV01. The sequence goes on along the minus strand of DATAVE010000110.1, from coordinate 22,117 downwards.
CGCGACTGCCACGAGTCGGAGATCGGTCGGTCCTTGAAAATCGTGATGCCCAGCACCATCTCGAATCAGGTCGGTGAACAGATCCGAGCGGCCCGCAAAGATCGATAGCGCCAGAGCCGGGAAGAAGCACTGCGCAACCCGACGAGTTATGGGTTCTGCGGCGTACACGCCCCTGACGAGCAATGTGCCCATGATCGCGGCGACCGCGAGAACGGCCGCATACGCGACCCCAAGCGCGCCATCCAGCCGCATGTGGGCGGAGTTTGCCTGTCCACTCGACTTTCCGAAAGCGAAGGAGAACTGGTGCTCCAAGACAGCCGCCCGGCTGAGCAGGTCCCTCTTCTTGAGTCCTGCCGCTATGTGCCTGCCCGCCTTCGTCTCGAAATGCTCCGGCGAGTGGATTGCGTTGACCGCGTCGAACATGTCGCGGATCACCGGCCAGACGAGCACGAGGCTGGCCACGAGCATCAATCCGCAAACCACAAGAACCTCAGTGGGCAGTTCCGCAGTTGAACGGCGGCCCTGCTGATCAGCCGGTGCGGGGGGCGACATCTCGGTGGAGCTCATGCGAAGCCGCCTTCCCCGCAGGGGCGGTCGCTGAGACCACCAGCCTCGGAGTCGTAGTACCAGGTCTTGCCGTGGAGGTCGGGCGCGGTGCCCGAGAGGCAATAACCGCCTTGGGTCCCGTCGAGCGCCACAACACTTATGACGTCGTCGTCGCTCACGTCCAAGCCCTCGGACTCCAAATCCGAAAGCGACGGGGTGTAGGTGTCGTAGTCGGTAAGGAACGTCTCCTCCGCAATCGCTGCATTGCGGAGATCAGACTTCACCCTCGCGGTCGCCCCCGGCGAGGTTTGCGCATTGTGGCCATTGGAACCGACCCGCGCGACGACGGTGACCGCGACCACCGCGAGGAGAAGACCTATGGCCAACAAGACGACGTAGTCCGCAAGCCGCGACGGCAGCGGCCGATATCCGGCCATCGACGGAATCGGCCGCGACGGGGCGAGCGGGGGCGGGGCAGGCGTCGGAGCCGGCGACGCGGCTGGCGCCGCCTGGAAGGCGGTGCCGCAGCTCTCGCAGTAGAGCGCCGTCGGCTGCCGTCCAGCGCCACACGCAGGGCAGAACATAGCGATGTCCCCTGTCCGGCCGTCGTGACGGCCTTCCGATCCAGCCAAGCCGCTTTCTACGCGCTCAGGTCTCCCGGCGCAAGGCACGTGCGACAGGTCAGCACCTCAAGGGTTCCGAAGTTTGGGTCGAGATCCAAGCGGTGAGCTCCCAGCCTCCGGCCGAGCAGTCGGTCGGCATCTTTGCGTGGATTCTCGGCTCCCGCCGGCACGCCTTCATCGCCGCCACAGCGATCGTGATCGTGCTCGCCGGCGCGGGCATCGCGATCGGCCGAGCGTCGACGTCCTCCGGCAACAGCAGCGCGCCAGTCGCCCCGTCCGCTAGCCCGATCACCCCGATCACCCCGATCACGACGCCACACGCAGCGACGCAAACCCCGACGTCGCCCGCCACGCCACCCGGTGGACCGCTACCGGAGCAGCTCGCCAAGACACTCCAGCTCGCGCTCTCCCAGCACACCGTCCACTCCATCGCGAAGAACGTCTCGAAGAAGAGCGGCAATGCCGTCTTCGACGACCACGACGGCGTGAAAATCGGTGAGCAGCACATCAGCGCGAACGGCGGCAACGTCTACATCCGGGTCATCGGCTCGACGACGTACCTCAACGGCGACGCGAAGGGTCTCGCCGTCTACGGGTTCACCCCGAAGGGGGTCCAAGCACTCAACGGCCAGTGGATCTCCCTGGTTGCGGGCCAGGCCGGCTACCAGCCCGTCACCGCCGGCGTGACGATCTCCTCGACGCTGCAGGGCGACGAGATCAGCGGGGTGCTGACCAAGGAGCCGGTCAAGACGCTCGACGGTGAGCAGGTCTACGGCATCTCTGGTCTGGGCACCGGCGCGGGCTCGCCGAAGGGCTCGCACGCGACGCTTTGGATCAGCACGCAGACCGGCCTACCGGTCGAGTTCGACGCCGCGAACAAGGACACGACGATCACAGAGACGTTCACCGAGTGGGGCAAGGCGATTCACGTCGAAACCCCCGCCAACGTCTACGGCCAGCCCGGATTGGCCAGCTAGCCCCGACTGTCAGGGGCGGTACTCGGCCACCAGCAGAGCGACGTCATCGCCGAGCTGCCGTCCGGCGAAGCGGTGCAGCCGTTCGAGGACCTCGTCGAGTGAGTAGTGCAGGTCGCCTGACTCCAGTGGCGAGACGACCCACGCAAGATCGACGAAGCGGCCGCGCTCGTCGCGGGTCTCGTTGACTCCGTCCGTGTAGAGCAACAGCCGGTCGCCAGGGTTGAGCCAGCCGGTCGTCGCAGTCGGCGCGGCACCGAGGCCGAGCGGAAGCGCGTGTACGACGGAGAGCTCGCCGCCGGTCCCGCCGACGAACAGCTGCGGCGCCGGGTGCCCACATGACACCACCGAGTACGCGCCGTCATCGCCGACCTCAGCCACGACCGCGGTCGCGAAGTCCTCCTCCGACAGGTAGGGCCGCAGCCGCCGGTCCATCTGCTTCGCGACATCCGCGAGGTCGTCGAGATCAGCCGCCGCGGCGCGGAACTCGCCGAGGACGATCGTCGCGATCCGGATCGCCGTCAGGCCCTTGCCACGCACGTCGCCGACCAGCAGCCGCACGCTTCCCGAACGCGGCACCACCTCGAAGAGGTCCCCGCCGATCAGCGCCTCGGCACTCGCGCTGACGTAACGCCCGGCGAGTGAGATGCTGCCGAGCCGCGGCGGGACCGGCGCGAGGATCGCGCGCTGGGTTGCCTCGGCAACCCGCCGGACATCAGCAAGGCGACCGGATTGCTCCCGGAAGGTCTCAGCCGTCTCCAACGCGACCGCCGCCCGGCGGGCGACGTCTTCGACGAACGACACATCCTCCAGCGCGTACTGCCTACCAGAGTCTGCATACAGCAGCGTGATCGCACCGAATGTCCCGCTGCGGCCCGTCAGCGGCACGACCATCGCGCTCGACATGCCCAGCGCCCGGACGACGTCGCGATGCTCGTCACTCGTAGCCATCGACGCGATGACCTCGGGGTCGAGCCTCGGGAAGAGCCGACTCTCACCCGACGCCACGACATCGGGGGCGCCACCGGGCCTGTTGCCGGCCAGCGGGAAGCGGCCGGACATGCTCTTCGCCCACGACAGCTGCCCCGGATCGCTGTGGTAGAGCGCAGCCACCTCGAGCGAGTCGTCCTCCTCGAGCTGGACGATGCACCAGTCAGCCAAAGTCGGGACGAGCAGCCGCGTGACGGCATCGAGAGTCGCCTCGAAGTCGAGGCTGGAGGCGAACGCGACGGAAGCCTCCGCCAAGAACGCGAGCCGCCGCCGCGCTGCGTCGGCGCGTTCCATCGCGAGCGCCCGCTCGAACGCCTGGGCCAACGCGTCAGCAATCGCACCGACGAAGCGGGTCTGGGTCTCCTCATCGACGTCGGTGACCGCGCCGAAGGCGATCGTCAGCACGCCGAGTGTGTGGTCTCCGACCCGAAGCGGCGCGACGTGGAGGCTGATCTCCGCCGGATAGATCCCCGCGAGCTTCGGGAAGCGGGCTGTCAGCTGTTCGCGATTCCGGAAGAACATCGGGGTTTGGGTGCGCACCACGAGCGGGCCCGGCAGCTCGGCGTCCAGCCGCAGCTCGTCGTACGCGGAGGCGTCGACGTTCGCCCAAACGCCACCGCCGGAGGCGGCGGCGCGAAGCAGGCCGTCGTCGCCGAGGAGATAGATGCGCACCGTCTGCGCACCGAGGTCACCTAGCGCATGGCGCACGATGACATCGGTGATCTCCGTAACGGTGGCGGCGCCGGTCAGCTCGCGGGTGATCCGCTGCAGCAGCTGCAGCCGGTCCCAGGTGTCATCGAGCGAGGAGAGCCGCTCGACCTCGGCCGCCAGCGCCTCGGGGAAAGCCGGCGGCGGGGGCGGGGGATCACCGCGCTGAGCCGCACGAAGCTGCTCGACCAGCGCTTCGACGTACCAGCGACGGAACACTCGGTGCAGCACCGGCGCACTCACCGTCAGCAGTCGCGCCGCGCGCGCGTACCGGTCGGCGGCGTCGAGAGCCTCGAGATAGCGCTCGCCCGCGTCGGCGGCCGACGCCGGAAGAGTGAGGACCAGCTCTACCTCGGCGGCTCCACGGTTCGCCGCCGCGAGAGCCTGCCGTTTGATCTCGGCGCGGGCGTACCCGAAGTCCTTGGTGACGACCTCGACCAGTCGCGCGATGGCCTCCGGCATCGGCGTACCGCTGGCCGCGTGCTCGGCCTTGAGCAGCGTCATCTCCCGTACGACGTTGTCGATGTGGGCCTTCGCCGCAAGCAGCAGCTCGGTCGTGACCGCACCGAGCCGAACCGTGTACCTCGGCTCGACGTCCTCGTCGAAGAACGCGGTGAGGTCGAGGTCCAGGCCGGTTGCTTCGGTCTTGGTCGCGTCACCAGGTTCGTCGCTGATCTCGGCCCAGACGATCTTGCCGCCCGGCGACTCCGTGACACCCCAGCCGCTCGCAAGAGCGGCGATCAGCGACAGCCCGCGCCCGGTCATCGTGTCCGCGCTCGCGCGACTGACGATCGGCATCGTGTGCCCGGCGTCCTCGACCTCGAGCCGCAACGCGTTCCCGGTCCGTGACAGCCGCAGGGTCACCGGCTCTTCGCCATGCAGGATCGCGTTGGTCACCAACTCCGAGACGACCTGCGCCGCGTCGTCGACCAGATGGTCCGGCTCGTCGGCGAACCACTGGGCGGTGAACCGGCGCGCCTTGGGGACAGCGTCCGGCTCGGGGCCGAGTGTCAGCTCACAGACGGGTAACACGCGCCCTCACTTGCCGACTTCCCCCAACGATCCCCGCAACATCATCGCCCAACATGATCCTCTGGGACAGTTTGAACGCCCGGCGGGCGGGCCACGTTGATCATGTCGATAGCCTCGACGCGCGCTGGCGCCTGGACTCCTGGAGTGACGAGATGACCCACGTACGACGCGCGGCGACGTTCACGCTGGGAGTGGTCCTCGCCGTCACGCTCGCGGCATGCGGTGGCTCGAGCTCGGGCGGCTCGTCGCCGGTGAGTCCAGGGACGAGCCCCAACGTGGCGGCCGGTCCGACCGTCACGATCAGCGACTTCAAGTTCTCGCCGGCGACGCTCGACGTCAAGGTCGGCACGACGGTGACCTTCGTGCAGGAGGGCGCCGTCGCGCATAACGCGACGGGCTCCGGCGCGGCCAGCTTCATCAAGTCGCCGCAGACCATGACCAAAGGTCAGACCTACACGGTGACGTTCAGCAAGGCCGGCACCTATCCCTACATCTGCTCGATCCACCCGTTCATGCACGGCACCGTGGTCGTTAGCTAGCCAGGCATGATCAGGCGCTTGGTCGTCGCGAGCGCTGTCGTAGCGCTCGGATTGGTCGGCGTCGTGCCGGGCTTTGCCGCGGACCATCCGGCGGCTGGCGATCCGCCCCTGCCGATTGTGGGCGCTGTCGCCATGACGCTCGCCAATACGGTGCCGGCCATCGTGCATGCGGCGACCAACCTCGGGTCGGTCGATCCCGTGCGGTCGCTGCACGTCGTGCTGCCCCTCGCCCTGCCGGATCCGGGCGCACTCAACCGGTACGTCGCCTCGCAGTACCAGGCAGGGACGCGGAAGTTCCATCGCTTCCTGAGTCCGGCGCAGTTCGGTGACAGGTTCGGCGCGGCGCCCGCCGAGGTGTCGGTCGTCACTGACGCGCTGCGACACCTGGGGCTTCAGGTTGGCGCCGCGGGTCCGAACCGGCTTTATGTGACGGCGTCGGGTCCTGCGCAGTTGCTGGAAGGTGTGTTCGGCACCGTGATCGACCGGTTCCATGTCGGCACGCGATCGTTCTTCGCCAACACCGCGGACATCCGATTGCCGGCACAGCTCGTCGGCGTGGTCACCGGCGTCATCGGGCTCGATGACGCGTCACGACCCCAACCGCAGATCAACCCGGGACAGACCTCAGCGCAACCGACTGCGGCAAGCCCGACCGCAACCCCGGAGCTGCTCACGATCGGCCAGGACGGCGGCGCGACGCCTTGCCCTGCGGCGGTCGCGGGCGTCGGTTACACCGCACCCCAGCTTGCGACGGCGTACAACTTCGACGGTCTGTATGCCAAGGGCTTCCTCGGCCAAGGCATGTCGGCCGCGCTGGTGGAGTTCGACGACTACCACGACAGCAATGTCGCAGCGGTGAAGTCCTGCTACCACCTCGATACGCCGGTCACGCGTCGCGTCGTCGACGGTGGCACGGGCGGCCCGCCTGCCGGCGGTGAGATCGAAGACATGGCCGACATCACGACGATGCTCGAGATGCTGCCGAAGCTCGCGCACCTCTACGTATACGTCGCGCCGACGACGTCACTCGGCGAGATCGACCTCTACAACCAGTTCGTCGCCGACGACACCGCACCGGTGATCTCGTCCTCCTGGGGCAGCTGCGAAGAGCTCGCCAGCGCCGCCGACAACCGGCTCTACGCGGACATCACCGAAGAAGCCGCTGCGCAGGGCCAGCAGATCTTCGACGCTGCGGGCGACGCCGGCGCGGTCGACTGCAGCTCGTTGTTCCCGTCACCGACCGGCGACAGCGTCAGCGTCGAGCAGGAAGCAGCTGTGCCGTGGGTGACCGGCGTCGGCGGCACCGACCTCGGGGAGCGGACCGCGAACGGCTTGCCCGGTCCGCGTGATGAGGCGACGTGGAACGACGACGCCGCAGGAGGTGGTGGCGTCAGCGCGCTGTGGCGGATGCCCGAGTGGCAGAGCGAAGTGAAGTCCGCCCGTGCTGCTCCAGGTCACAGTGGCGCGGCATGCGGCGCGCCGACGGGACAGCTCTGCCGCGAGGTGCCGGACATCTCTGCCGATGCGGACTCCGATTTCGGCATGCAAGGCGGCAAGCTGCAGCTCAAGGGTGACGTCGGATCGCCGGGCTACTCGTTCTACTGCGCGACCACCAACTGCTCGCTGCTCGGCAACCTCGTCGGGTTGCCGATCCCACTACCGCCGATCAGCGGCATCGGCGGGTGGCAGCCGGTCGGCGGTACCAGCCTGTCGACCCCGCTGACAGCCGCAGCCGCTGTGCTCTGGGACCAGGCCGCGAAGGCTGCGCACCTCGACGGACTCGGGCTGATCAACCCCTCGCTGTATCGGATTGCGGCAAACCCCGCGTCGTACGCCAGGGATTTTCACGACATCACCACCGACAGCAACGACGCGCAGTATGACCACGCCGACTGCCCGGACGGCTGCAACAAGAGCCAGCTGTACAAAGCAGGCAAGGGCTACGACATGGCGACCGGACTCGGTAGCTACGACGCGACCAACCTGGGCGATGACCTGGTCAAGACCGCCGAGCAGGTCACGCTGCTGCCGGACCACGTCACGGTCTACGGCTACCACCACGGGGTCGCAACAACCGCGCCCGTCGCGGTGAGCGACGGGTTCCACGACGCGACCTACACCGCCAAGAGCGACGCATCCTGGCTGCAGGTTCACCCGGGCCGTGCCCCCGGGAGCCTGCACTGGTCGGTGACGCCGGCCGGCCTGGCAACCGGAATGCACCACGGCCACATCACGATCGACGTCGACGGACACCCGGCGACCCTGACCGTGGCGTACTCGGTGACGCCGCCGGCGAAGATGCAGCTGTCGACGACCCACCTGCACTTCCACGAGATCGCACTCAACTCATCCGGCAAGCCGACCATCGCGACCTGCGCGGGGCCGCTGTGGGACGACGAGCTGTTCGACGCGGTCGATGGCTCGAGCGGGCATCAAGCACCCGCCTCGACGAAGCAGACGCTGCGCATCACCAATGCCGGCCCCGCCGGCAGCGAGCTGCACTGGCAGGCGTTTCCCGCCAGTCAGATCGGCGAGTGGCTCAGCGTCGACCTCCAGCCCAAGCACGTCAGGCCCGCACAACGACCGGGCGCTGCCCTCGTCCCGACGGACGGAACCGAGGGAGCCGCGCAACAGGGTCGGCTTCGGCTCGTGTCGACCGCGAATATCAACGCGCTCGGCGGATATCCGGCGATGCAGCAGGGCGTTTACCACGCAACGGTCAAGGTCTACGACCTCGCGGATCCGCGGATCGTTCGCACGGTGCATGCCTCGCTGGTCCTCGGCAACGGTCACGGCACGCCGTACATCCGCAGCTTCACCAAGAGCACGGTGCTGCATCTCTCGCAGCGCCAGACCAAGACGTTCACGATCCAGCTGAGCGACGGCGACGGTGCCTGCGGCTATGCCTACAGCGTCGGCAGCAACGAGGACTGGGCCAGGCCGGCGCCCTCGACCTACTCGGGCGCGGTGCCGCCGACCGGCACCCGCAATGTGAGCGTCACGGTCTCCGCGAAGCACCTGGGCGTGGGCAGGCACGCCTTCACGATCACGGTGCAGTCACAGACCGCCGAACCCAACCCCGACGTCATGCACTTCACCGTCGCCGTCCGCCGCTAGCCCCGCTCGAAGTAGCACACAAAGTGCCACTCGAATCGGACAGGAAGCGCGGAACCCGGCAGATGCGCGGGCTTTGTGTGCTACTTCGGGTCAGGTTTGGACGTACGTCGAGAGGAACTCGCCGATTCGAGTGATCGCGTCGGCGAGCACCTCGGCGTGCGGCAGGGTGACGATGCGCAGGTGGTCCGGCGTCGGCCAGTTGAAGCCGGTGCCGTAGGTCACCAGGATCTTCTGCGCGCGCAACAGGTCGAGTGCGAACTGCTGGTCGTCCTTGATCGGGTATACCTCGGGGTCCAGCCGCGGGAAGGCGTAGAGCGCGCCCTGTGGCTTGGTGCACGACACCCCCGGGATGTCGTTGAGCATTCGCCAAGCCACGTCGCGCTGCTCGCGGAGCCTGCCGCCGGGCAGGATCAACTCGTTGATGCTCTGGTAGCCGCCGAGCGCGGTCTGGATCGCGTGCTGCGCCGGCACGTTTGCGCATAGCCGCATGTTCGCGAGCAGCGAGACGCCGGACATATAGCTCTCGGCGTGCTGCTTCGGCCCGCTGATGACGACCCAGCCCGCACGGAAGCCCGCAACGCGGTACGCCTTCGACAGTCCGCTGAAGGTCAGGCAGATGACATCGGGCGCGAGTGAGGCGAGCACGGTGTGCTCGGCGTCGTCGTACAGGATCTTCTCGTAGATCTCGTCGCTGAAGATCACCAAGTCGCGCTCGCGCGCGAACTGCGCGATCGCCTCGAGGGTTTCCCGCGGGTAGACCGCGCCGGTCGGGTTGTTCGGATTGATGACGACGATGGCCTTCGTACGGTCGGTGACCTGAGCAGCCATGTGCTCGAGATCGGGCTGCCAGTCGTTGGACTCGTCGCAGCGGTAGTGCACCGCCTTACCGCCGGAAAGGATCGTCGTCGCGGTCCACAGCGGATAGTCAGGCGCCGGGATCAGCACCTCGTCGCCCGGGTTGAGCAACGCCTGCAACGTCATCGAGATCAGCTCGCTGACACCGTTGCCGAGGTAGATGTCGTCGACACAGACACCCTCGATGCCCTTGAGCTGGTAGTACTGCTCGACCGCGGTGCGGGCTGAGTACAGGCCCTTGGACTCGCTGTAACCCTGCGCCGTGTGCAGGTTGCGGGTGATCGCTTGCAGGATCTCGTCAGGCGCCTCGAAGCCGAACGGCGCCGGGTTGCCGATGTTGAGCTTGAGGATCCGATGACCCTCTTGCTCCATCCGTGCTGCCTCGTCCAGCGCCGGCCCTCGGACGTCGTAGACGACTCCTTGCAGCTTGTCGGATTGGCGCAGATCCATACGACGAGGTTACGACCGGTCCTGGGATCGGCACGGGTCATTTTCCGGATCGGATGGAAGAGGAACACCACGAAGCCGCGTCACGGCCGGAGTGTGTGACGCGGCCTCGTGGTGTTCGTCCCGCCGGCACTGGGCTCCGGCGGGCGGGGCAGGTCGTCGCTGGGAGGGGCGAGGCCTGCTTAGAGCGAGCGCTGGTTCGGCACGCCGGCAAGCAGCGCGCGAACCTCGCTCTCGCGGTAACGACGGTGTCCGCCAAGGGTCCGGATCGAGGTCAGCTTTCCGGCCTTCGCCCACCGCGTGACGGTCTTGGGGTCGACACGGAACATTGTGGCAACCTCGGCAGGGGTGAGCAGAGGCTCGGCGTCTGCGGTTCGGGTGGTCATCGCGTGGTAACTCCGTTTCTGGGGACCGGTATCGCGGTCGAGACCCATGGTGAAGATGTCTCGGGATATCCGGTATGGCCCATCGGGACCATCTTTCGAACGACGAGTGACTAGTCCGACAAGTCCGCAATGTCGGACACGGCTGTGGACCGCGACGAGTTCAGTTGGCGTGTTCGAGCGAGGCGATCGCGCGCCATCGGCTGATCACACGCTCGTAGCACTGACCAGCGGCGGGGAGATCGCCCGCGATCAGCTTGTCCAGTGCTTCGCCGAGATCCGCGACCGACACGTCCTCGCTGAGCAGATCGTCACTGACCAGATGCACCAGGCCGCCATAGTCGAGCTCGACCAGCGAGTGCGGGTGGAACTCCTCCAGCCAGCGGCCCACGTCTTCGATCGAGGACGTCGCCGGTCCGTCGCCGAAGATCCGCTGAACAACGCGCAGCGCCTTTGCGATCCGGCGCCGGGCCCGCGACATCGCCGTCAGGTAGACCATCGCGCGGTCCAGTCCGGTGTCCGGTGCGGCATCGGTACGCCGTTCCCCGAGCACCAGCCGTCGCTCGCTGGCCTCGAAGGCCAAGAACCAGGACACGGGCACCTGCCACGTCTCGGTCAGGATGCCGGCCTTCAGCTGCGGGTTGGTCGCCCGCCAGACGTCGCGAGCGTCCTCGGCTGCCGCGCTCAGCGCAGGCGGGAAGAACGCGTCGCTGAGCTCGTCGGGCAGCTGCGAGCGGAAGCTGTCCATCGCGTCCCACGCACGCATCTGCAGCCGCCACGGACAGACATAGGTGAGCCCGTCCATCTCGCGGACGTAGGCGTGGTCGCTGCCATCGGTGAGGTCCAGCCGTGGCGGGATCGCCAGCACTGCCGCCAAGGCGACCTGGTGCTCCCGAACCATCTGCACAGGCCGGCTGGGCACATCGCCTGCGGCGATGTACTCCTGCCAGCGGTTGCGTTCCGCCTCGGCCAGACCGGACAGCGGCTCGTACACCCGCAGATGCGCGGCGTACCCCATCACGCTTTCCATCCTGTCACGACGATTAGCGTCTGAGCGTGGGCGTCTTCGCGCAGGCACCGGACCACGAGCAGGTCGTGTTCTGCCACGACGCCGCCAGCGGGCTCCGCGCGATCGTCGCGATCTACTCGACCGCACTCGGCCCAGCGCTGGGCGGGACCCGGTTCTACCCGTACGCCGATGAGGACTCAGCTCTCGCCGACGTGCTCGACCTGTCCCGGGCCATGGCCTACAAGAACGCCGTCGCGGGGCTGGCGCACGGCGGCGGCAAGGCCGTCATCATCGGTGACCCCGCCACCGACAAGACCGACGCCAAGCTCCGGGCCTACGGCCGCTTCGTGGCCTCGCTCGGGGGCCGCTATTACACCGCCTGCGACGTCGGGACCTACGTCGAGGACATGGACGTCGTCGGCGAGGAGTGCCCCTACACGACCGGCCGCTCGCCGGCCATCGGCGGCGCTGGAGACTCGTCGCTGCTCACGGCGTTCGGCGTCTTCCAGGGGATGCGCGCCGCGGCCGACGCCGCGTGGGGCAATCCGACGCTCGCCGGCCGAAGGATCGGGATCGCCGGCGTGGGCAAGGTCGGGCGGCGGCTCACCGGGCACCTGCTCGACGACGGCGCGAGCGTGGTTGTGGCCGACGTGGACGCCGCGGCCGTCGCGAAGCTCCAGGCGGCGTACCCAGCCGTCGAGGCAGTTTCCCCGGATGAGCTCGTCGACCAGCGGATCGACGTCTACTCGCCCTGTGCGCTCGGTCACGCGCTCACCGACGACGTCGTCGCCAGGCTGCAGGCCCAGATCGTGTGCGGCGGCGCCAACAACCAGCTCGACCATCCGGGCACCGAGACGCTGCTCGCCGAGCGCGGCATCCTCTACGCGCCCGATTTCGTGGTCAACGCGGGCGGGGTAATCCAGGTCGCAGACGAGGTGAACGGGTACGACGAGGCCCGGGCCACGACAAAGGCCGCTGAGATCTTCGACACCACTGCGGCCATCCTGGCGAGCGCTGCGAGCGACGCAATCAGCCCGTCGAGGGCCGCCGACGCGCTCGGCGAGCGGCGAATGTCCGATGCGAACCGATAGCGGCTGCGGCCCGCGGCCGACCGCTGATATTCTGTCCCTCGGTCCGGAAGTCCGGGCCGTGACCACTACCAGTTCCGTCTCGCTGTCGGGCCGAGCCCGCGGCGCACGAGGGGGTCGAGCCAATGGGGCGCGGCCGTGCCAAGGCCAAGCAGACGAAGGTTGCCCGCGAGCTGAAGTACTCCAGCGGCGGGACCGACCTGGATCGTCTCGCTCAGGAGCTTGCCGCCGAACGCGGTACTCCGAGCTATGCCACGTCTACTCCGGTGTCGTCGTCCGATGACGACGACGACGAGTACGTCGATCCCTACGCGTCAGACGACGACGAAGACGACGAGTAGCTGCCTTCCATCGCGAGGGCAACGGGTCAGATCAAGGCACCCGAAGCGACCGCCGTACCCCTGGTATTAGCGGGTTTGGCTTTTGACCTTGCCGCACACCCAGGCGTCGGTTCCCCGACCGGCCAGGTGGTCCAGTGCTCGCTGGGCGCTGTCCTCGGGTACGACGGCGACCATGCCGACGCCGAGGTTGAAGGTTCGCTCCATCTCGTCCGCAACCACACTGCCGCGCGAGGCGATCAGGTCGAAGATCGGCGCCGGGGTCCAGGTCGACCTGTCGATCGTGGCCTCGAGGCCACCTGGCAAGACTCGGGCCAGGTTCGCCGTCAGGCCACCGCCGGTCACGTGGGAGAACGCGTGCACCTCGGTCGCGGCAGCGAGCGTCAGGCAGTCCTTGGCATAGATCCGGGTCGGGGTGAGCAGCACCTCGCCCAGCGGCGTCCCGAGGTCGGCCGTCGAGTCCAGCGACAGCTTCGCCACGCTCAGCAGCACGTGCCGAGCGAGTGAGTAGCCGTTGGAGTGCAAACCGCTCGACGCCATCGCGATGACGATGTCTCCGGCCCGAACCCGGTCCGGGCCGAGCAAGTCGCCGTCGCGCACCATCCCGGTAGCCGCCCCGGCGATGTCGTAGTCATCGGGGCCGAGCAGACCGGGGTGCTCGGCGGTCTCCCCACCGATCAGCGCGCACCCGGCGAGCGCGCAGCCGGCGTCGATGCCCGCCACGATGTCGGCGATTCGCTCAGGTAGGACGCGACCACACGCGATGTAATCGGTCATGAACAGCGGCTCCGCGCCGCAGACCACGATGTCGTCGACCACCATGCCCACCAGGTCGTGGCCGATGGTGTCGTGCTTGTCCATCGCCTGCGCGATCGCGACCTTGGTCCCGACGCCGTCGGTCGAGGTGGCGAGCAGCCGATCGGGATCGATCCGGAACAGCCCCGCGAAGCCACCGAGCCCGCCAACCACCTCGGGGCGGGTCGACGTCAAGCGCCCCTTGATCAGCTCGACCGCAAGGTCCCCGGCCTCGATGGAGACGCCCGCCGCGGCGTAGGTCGCGCTCTGCGCGCCAGTGGACAGTGCGGCTCCTTCGACCGGCGAGGTCACGGACGAGTGAGTGCGTCCGCCGCACCGACGCCCGGCAGCAGTTGTTCGCCCACGATCGGGGTGTCGGCCTCGACGACCCGCGAGATGCCCTCGAGCATGTGCTTGCCGAGCAGCTCTGGCGCGGGCAAGTCGATCGGGTAGTTCCCGTCGAAGCAAGCCCGGCACAGCTTGTCTGCATCGATCGTCGTCGAGGAGGTGAGCTCCTCGAGCGAGATGTAGCCGAGCGAGTCGGCGCCGATCGAGGCACAGATCTGGTCGACAGTCAGGCCGTTCGCGATCAGCTCGGCGCGCGTCGCGAAGTCGATGCCGTAGAAGCATGGCCACTGCACCGGCGGCGAGGAGATCCGGACGTGGACCTCGGCTGCACCAGCCTCGCGCAGCATCCGCACGAGGGCCCGCTGAGTGTTACCCCGCACGATCGAGTCGTCGACGACGACCAGCCTCTTGCCTGCGATCGCGTTGCGTAGCGGGTTCAGCTTCAGCCGGATGCCGAGCTGGCGGATCGTGTTGGACGGCTGGATGAAGGTACGGCCGACGTAGGCGTTCTTCACCAAGCCGATGCCGTAGGGGATCCCGCTGGCCTCGGCGTACCCGACGGCCGCCGGCGTACCGCTCTCGGGCACCGGGATCACCAGATCGGCGTCGACTGGGTGCTCCTTGGCGAGGCGGCGGCCGACCTCGACCCGGGTCTCCTGCACGGACCGGCCGGCGATCGACGTGTCCGGTCGCGCGAGGTAGACGTACTCGAACAGGCAGCCCTTCGGGGTCGCCTCGGCGAAGCGCTGCGAGCGCAGGCCGTGCTCGTCGATCGCGATCAGCTCGCCGGGCTCGATCTCCCGGACGAAGGACGCACCGACGATGTCCAGCGCAGCGCTCTCACTCGCCACCACCCAGCCACGCTCGAGCCGACCGAGCACCAGCGGACGCACCCCGTGCGGGTCGCGCGCGGCGTAGATCGTGTGCTCGTCCATGAAAACCAGGGAGAAGGCTCCGATCAGCCGCGGCAGCACCTCCATCGCCGCTGCCTCGAGCGAGAGGTCCTGGTAGCCGGCGAGCATCTCGGTGATCAGATCCGAGTCGCTCGTCGCACGCGGCTCGATGCTCGGCGCGTTCAGGTCGATGCCGGCCTGCGCGGCGAGCTCGGCAGTGTTCGTGAGGTTGCCGTTGTGGCCCAACGCAATGCCGCCGCCCTGCGGCGAGGGACGGTACGACGGCTGGGCGTTCTCCCAAGTGCAGGAGCCGGTCGTCGAGTACCGGTTGTGGCCGATCGCGAGATGGCCGGTCATCGCACCGAGCGTCGGCTCGTCGAAGACCTGAGCGACCAGGCCGAGGTCCTTGTAGACGACGACCGCGCGGCCGTCGGAAACCGCCATGCCCGCAGCCTCCTGGCCACGGTGCTGCAAGGCGTAGAGCCCGTAGTAAGTGAGCTTCGCTACCTCTTCACCAGGAGCCCAGACGGCGAATACGCCGCACGCATCCTTGGGAGGAGCCTCATCCGGGATGTCGGCGTAGCCCACGGCGACGAGTCTAGGGGCCTCGTCGCGTGTTGCGGAGTGACGACGGGCCGCAGATCGGGCGATGCTTGGGCTGTGCAGGTTCTGGTGGTCTATGGGTCGACCCGTGGCGGTACGGCCGGGCTTGCGCACATGGTTGCTGACGCCTCTGCGACCCAGGGTCTGTCGACGTCGGTACGCCGCGCGGGCGACGTCCGTGATCTCGGCGATGCTGACGCCGTCATCGTCGGCGGCGCGATCTACAGCAACCGTTGGCACCCCGACGCAGTCGCCTTCGTCGGCCGCCACCGCGCGGCTCTCAGACAGCTGCCCGTCTGGTTCTTCTCGAGCGGACCGCTCGACGACTCCGCTCGATCCGGTGCGTTGGCTGCCATCCCGCAGGTCAGCAAGCTCGCCCGAGAGATCGACATCCACGGCCACGTGACGTTCGGCGGCATGCTCGACAAGCGCCCGAGCGGGATCCTGGCGATCTCTGCATGGCGGACGGTGGGCGACTTCCGCGACCGTCGCCACGTGTCCGAGTGGGTCGAACGGATCGCGGGCGAGCTCAGCGCCGCCTCCCCGGCAACCGTTCGGGTGATCGACACGACACCCACGCCGCCGACGAAGCCGACAGTGGTGATCAAGCCGCTGGCGCCCGAGCCGGCACCCGAACGATCCGGCCCGATCTTCGCCCGGGACGCCGAGCCAGAGCCCGACGACAACGTCAGCGAGCCTGAAAGCCCCGAACCCAAGCGTGGCCGGCTCCGGCGCTACCTCGCCCTCGACAAGGTGGGCGACGACGACGATGAGGGCCTCGACCTCTTCGGTGGCGACGACGCAGAGACCGAGGACCTAGTCGACCAGGTGTGAGCTCGGCGGTGGGCCCATGGGCTGCCCGCCGTAGATGACCTTCCCGTTCGTGTGCTGGTAGGTCAGCCAGGGGATCGTCGGCCGCTGGTCGACGCCGGGTTTGTTGTAGTCACAAACCCCGTCGGGGAACGTCGCCTCGAGCTCGCTCCACTGCGCGTCGGTGAAGTGGACGGGGTACGACGACCGCTTCAACGGCACGAGCTGACACTCGAGGATGTTGTCGGCCATCGGCATGCCGGCAGCCATCCGCGGCGTGCCATACGCCTGCACGACCTCATCGCACGCTTCGGCCGGAATGTTCGTGCTGGCACCGTCGGTGCAGCGATCCGTCAGCCCGAGCGGCTTGTCCTGGATGATCTTCTGCGGCAGTGGCAGCGAGCTGTGGTCGGCGTGGACCTGCGCCAGCCAGTTGTCCATGGCGAACACCGCTTGGTCGGCGTAGTTCACGTCGCCGATGATCGGCGCGAGGCCGCGCCACAGCACCTGGTTGGCCGCCGTACCGAAGTCCTCCATCAACCGGGCCCGCATCGCGTAGGTCCGGTAGACGTCGTGGAAGAGGCCAGGGTCGGGGCCGCGCAGGTCGATGATCGCGACCCGGTCGAGGTTGTTCGCCGAGTCGACTGCACCGCTGCGGTACGCCCGCTCCAGCCCGATCAGGTCCGGCTTGCTGCGTGCCTTCTGGTAGGTGTCGGCCTGGGTCAGACCACCGACCCGGGCATTGAGGTCCGCGAAGTCCGCGGGCGAGATCTCGCCGTTGAGCAGCCCTTGCAGGCCGTACTGGATGCCGTCGTTGCCGAACGGCCGGTTGGCAAAGCCGTCCTTGCGCAGCCCAAAGACGTTGACCATGTACTGCTGCAAGGTGCACTTCACGCCCTTGGGGTTGCTCCCCGGCTTGTAGACCTCCGACGCCGGCACGTCGGGACACGACCGCGACGGATCGGCACTGTTCGGGATGACTGTCGTGAAGGTGACCGGATTGCCGATATTCGGGTGGTCGATCGCCTGCTGGATGCCCAGTGGCGTCCAGACCGCGCCCGATCCCCACTTCAACGGATTCTCGAAGTACTTCAGCAGGATCGAGTAGTCGACGTACTCCATCGATGACGACCAGGCGTCGGTGAAGCTGCACTGGGGCGTGATGCCTTGGTAGATACCCGGGTAGGCGTTGGCGACCTGCTGCTGGACCAGCGAGCCACCCGAGCAGCCCATGCCGATCGTCCACTTCACCGGGCCGTAGCTGTCGATCACGTGCTGCTTGGTCATCACCAGCGACTCGGCCTGCGTGACGAGGTTGCAGTTGTGACCCGCGTTGTCGAGCGCGTTGCTCATCACGATGAAGCCGGCGCCGAGGATCTTCGGGTCGAGCACATTCGGTGACTTGCCACTGCCGTACGTCGTGTCGCAACTGGCACCGTGGGTGATCACGAGTCGCTGGATGTCCTGCGGTTGCGGAGCCCACGGCTGCCAAGGCTTGCCGGGCTGCCACAGCATTGCGATGAGGTACTGATCGCGATCGATGTAGCCGTGCTCCTCACGAACGATGAAGGGCACCGTGACGCCGTTGCCCGTGGTGGTCGTCGCGATGAGCACCGCCGGGGTCGGCGACTTCAGGCTGTAGGGCAGGAACGCGCTCGCCGACACGACGCCGGTGATGCCCGCGGACAGCGAGTTCGTGCCCACCGGCAGGTAGTCGTAGGTAAACCAGGTCTTCTGGTCGCACTGCGCGTTTGTTGCCGTCTTCTGACACTTCCAGGGCTTGACCTGAGGACCCGAGAACGTCGGACCACCGATTGGATGGTCAATGACCGTCAGCTCCGCGGTCTGGTCGGCGTCGCGAGCCACCAGCTGGTTCGCACCCAGCCGCATCCCGGTGAGCAGGCCCTCGACCTGATGATCGGGACGCATCGCGAACTCGTTGCTGACGTCGTGTCCGTCGAGCGAGACCTGCAGCCCGTCGGCGGATCCGCCGTGCGGCAGCAGGATCCGAGTCAGCACCTGCGCGCCCGAGACCAAGTCGGCGCGGACCGACAGCGTCTTGATCTCCAGCGTCGTACGAAGGTGCGAGCGCGATGCCGAGGCGGCTGCCGGAATGACCGCGACTCCGGCAACGAGAGATGCGACTGCGGCGGCGACACGAGTGGTACGGCGAACGCTCATGATCGTTGTTTCTCCTTGGAGCAGGCGCGTCCTCCTGCGTTAGCGTCACGGCATGCCGTCGGCCGACCACCTCATCGCCTTCGCGATCACCGGTTTCATCGTCATCGTGATCCCTGGGCCGAGCGTGTTGTTCGTCGTCGGCCGGGCGCTGTCCAGCGGTCGCCGGGTGGCGTCGTTCTCGATGGTGGGAAACGCCGTCGGCGTCTATCTGCAGACCATCGCGGTGGCGTTCGGCATCGGAACGCTGGTCGAGAAGTCAGTGGCGGCGTTCACCATCGTGAAGCTCCTGGGCGGCTGCTATCTGCTCTATCTCGGCTTCAAGACCTTCCGTTCCCGCAAGTCGTTGGCGACCGCGATCACCAGCTCGTACGGCGCACCGCGCTCGGACCGCCGCGCGTTCTTCGAGGGCATGACAGTCGGCGTCACCAACCCGAAGACGATCGTGTTCCTGGTGGCGGTGCTGCCGCAGTTCGTGGACCGCCAAGGTGGCGGCGTACCGACCCAGATCCTGATCCTCGGTCTGATCTTCTTCTCGCTTGCGCTGGTGTCTGACTCCGTCTGGATAGCCGCAGCGAGCACGGTGCGGTCCTGGTTCGCGCGGTCGCCGCGACGGCTCGAGCTCATCGGCGGCACCGGAGGCCTGGCGATCATGGCGGTCGGCGCAGGCGTCATCGCGACCGGCCGCAAGAACTAGGAGAGCACCGGCAGGTACGCCGACAGGTCGGCGCGCTCGCCACTCGCGCGCACTCGCCCGTCGGCGCTCGCGTCGGCCCAGCTGACGCGGCCGGTAGCCAGCTCGATCCACGTCGTCGGGTCCAGCTCGACGACGTTCGGCGGCGTACCGCGGGTGTGCCTCGGTCCCTCGACGCACTGCACCGCGGCGTACGGCGGCACCCGCAGTTCGACGCTGCGTCCGGGAACGCGCTCGGCGAGGATCCCGGTCAGCATCCGGACCGCGATCCCTGTCGCGCCGGGATCGAGCACGACGGGCACGAGATGCGGCACCGAGGCGGACAGGTCGAGTGAATGCACGATCAGCTCGTTCACCCGAGTGACCATCAGGTCCGATAGCCGCAGGGGACCGCGTCGGCCCTCGACGACCGCGTCACCTTCGGTCGCGTCGAGCGCAGCCAGCAGATCGGTCCGTGCCTGCGCGGCGTTGGCGATGACGTCAGCGGCACTCATGCCGGTCGCACCGTCGCGATCTCGTTGCGCGATCTCCGGGCCAGCGGCCGGCCACTTCGCGGTATAGCCGGCGATCGTCTGTGCCTTCTCGCGAGGTGCATCTGCGCTGAGCGCCACGATGACAACGCCCGTCATCGATGTGACGTGGAAGCCCAGTTCGCGGACCGTCCAGGCATCAAGCCGCGACGGCAGCTCCCAGGCATCGGCAGGAAGCGAGCTGAGCCAGTCGACGACGTTGCGCTGCTGTGCCGCGTACGCGGCTCTGAGTCCAGCGAGATCGGCGGCCACCGAGTAGGTCTACCCGAACAGTGCGGGAAGTGTCGCCTCAAACAGCTCACGCAGCTCGGCGAGCCCGACCTCGAACGAGCCCGCCACTGCGAGCGCATCGCCACCCGTCGTGCCGACAACCTGGGCGCCGACTCCGTTCGCGATCGCGAGCGCCAGGACCCCGTCGGCGTTCGCCGTCGCGACGAGCGCACGGGCGGAGCTCTCGCTGAACAGCGCGACGAAGGGGTCACCAGTCAGCTCGACACGGGCACCGATCCCGTCGATCAGGCAGGCCTCGACGAGCGCCTGCGCAAGGCCGCCCTCAGAGAGGTCGTGGGCCGACGACAACAGCGAGCCACCCGCCGCCTGCTCGAGCACCGCTGCGAGCGCGCGTTCTGCCGCGAGGCGAACTTGCGGCGGCTTGCCACCGAGGTGCCGGTGGACGACCCAGGCCCACGCCGAGCCATCGACCTCGTCTTCTGTCTGGCCCAACAGGAGGAGGGTCTGGCCGGCCGCCGTGAATCCGCTCGGCACGCGCTTCGTGACGTCGTCGATGACCCCGAGTACGCCGATGACGGGCGTCGGGTTGATCGCGGTCGCGCCGGTCTGGTTGTAGAAGGAGACGTTGCCGCCGGTCACCGGGGTGCCGAGCTCGCGGCAAGCTTCGGCGAGGCCGCGGGTCGCCTCAGCAAACTGCCACATGACCGCCGGGTCCTCGGGCGAGCCGAAGTTCAGACAGTCGGAGACCGCGAGCGGCTTCGCGCCGGTGCAGGCCACGTTGCGGTAGGCCTCGGCGAGGTTGAGCTGCGCGCCATCGTGCGGGTCCAGGCGGGCGAAGCGGCCATTGCCGTCGAGCGAGAGGGCGATGCCGCGCTTGGTCTCGTCGCCCAGCCGGATCATGCCGCCGTCGTGCGGCATCGCAAGGACTGTGCCGCCGATCACGTAGCGGTCGTACTGCTCGGTCACCCAGCGACGACTGCAGAGCTCCGGCGACCCGACGAGCTGCAGCAGCGTCGCGCGAATCTCCTCGGCGGTCGTCGGTCGGGTCAGCTTGTCGGAGCTGTCGGCAATGAGCGCATCCTGCTCAGCGTCGGGCCGCGCGATCGGGCGGTTGTAGACCGGGCCGTCATCGGCGAGCGAGCCTGGCTCGACATCGACGATCGTCTCGCCATGCCAGGAGATGACCAGGCGCTCGCCCTCGGTCACCTCACCGACCACGGTCGCGAGCGCACCCCACTTGTGACACAGCTCGAGGGTCTCGGCGACGTCCTCTGGAGCGACGATCGCGAGCATTCGCTCCTGCGACTCGCTCATCAGGATCTCGACGGGGACCATCGACGGCTCGCGCAGCGGGATCTTGTCGAGGTCGACCTTCATCCCGCCGTCGCCGTGGGCGGCGGTCTCGGCGAACGCGCAGGACAGACCCGCCGCACCGAGATCCTGGATCCCGGTGACGAGGCCGCGGTCGAACAGCTCGAGGCAGCACTCGATGAGGATCTTCTCAGCGAACGGGTCGCCGACCTGAACGCTCGGTCGCTTCGTCTCTCCCTCGGCCTCGAACGTGGCGCTCGCCAACACCGACGCGCCGCCGATGCCGTCGCGCCCCGTCAGCGCCCCGATCAGCACCACGAGGTTGCCCGCGCCTTCGGCCTTGGCGAGCTGTAGGCGCGCATGCGGCAGGACTCCGACCGAGAGCGCGTTGACCAAGGGGTTGCCGGCGTACGTCGGATCGAAGCCGACCTCGCCGCCGATGTTGGGAAGCCCCAGACAGTTGCCGTAGCCGCCAACGCCTGCGACGACGCCGGAGACCAGCCGCTTGGTGTCGGGCGCATCCGCGTCACCGAAGCGAAGCGAGTCCATGACGGCGATCGGACGCGCGCCCATCGTGAGGATGTCGCGGACGATGCCACCGACCCCGGTAGCCGCGCCTTGGTAGGGCTCGACGTACGACGGGTGGTTGTGGCTTTCGACCTTGAAGGTCACCGCGAGGCCGTCGCCGACGTCGACGACGCCGGCGTTCTCGCCCATCCCGACGAGCATCGCGTCGCACTGCGGTGGGTTCTCGGCGAACTGGCGCAGGTGGACCTTGCTCGACTTGTAGGAGCAGTGCTCGCTCCACATCACCGAATACATTGCCAGCTCGCTGTCCGTCGGACGGCGACCGAGGATCTCGCGGACCCTGGCGTACTCGTCGTCCTTCAGGCCGAGCTCGGCGTACGGCTGGGCCTGGTCGGGAGTTGTTGCTGCGTGCTGGACGGTGTCGGTCTGTGTCATGCGGCGCTGGATCCATTCGCGCGGCTCATGCCGCGACGAGAGCCTCGACGACGGAGACGAACATCGCAAGGCCGTCTGCGGAAGGCCCGGTCAGCTCGTCGATGGCGTGCTC
>DATAVE010000109.1:0-2119 GCA_036267875.1 Mycobacteriales bacterium | reverse complement strand
CGCCCATCTCCGGTGTGAAACCGAACTCCCCCGTCCAGGACGGCGACTCGATCACGCCGTCCAAGCTCATGAACTCGTGTACGACGAGCTGTCCCATCGGGTGCCTCCTGGTCATTGGTCTCACCGGTACGACGATCCGAGGACACGAATCTCATCGGCGACCGCAACGGTGATTCCGCTCACATCACGTGGCGGCAAGCATCGAGACCTGCCACGCTTCGCTGATGGGCGTGCCGGACAGCACGGGTAAGCAGCATGAGGCGGCACTCGCTCGTGCACTTCGGCTGAGGATCCCACTCGCCAACCTCGCCGGCGCGGTGTTGGCATTGGTTTCAGGGGGTCTGACCGCTGCGGGCATCCACGGTCAGCGCGGGATCGGGCCGACCGACTTCATCGCGTTCGCCGTCTTCGGGGTGATCGTGACCCCGCTCGGGTTCTGGTACTTCGAGCGCGTATGTGCGAGGGCTCTCGTCTGGCTCGTTGAGGAGCGACCAGCCACGCGCGACGAACAGCGCCGCCTGCTGTCCTTCCCATGGATCACCGCGCGATTCGGGATGGTCATGTGGACCATCGCTGCGGTCTTCTGGACCACGCTGTCGGCGTTCGGTCACCACAACTGGCGGTTCAGCCTCTGCCTCGGCCTGTCGATCCTGCTCGGCGGCATCACCACGTCCGGCCTGATCTATCTCCTCGTCGAGTGGACGATGCGGCCGACTGTCGCGATGGCGCTCGCCGGCGATGCTCCGACCAAGCGCATCGGGCCGGGAGTCCGCACCAAGCTGGTGCTGGCCTGGATGATCGGATCGGACGTCTTCCTGCTCCTCATCGGCTTGACCGTCCTGGGCCGTCCCGCAGACCAGCCGCCCAGCCGTGCCGACATCTTCTTCATCATCCTGGCGGGCTTCGTCGCCGGCACGCTCGTGCTGTACGTAGCGATTCGGTCGCTTGTCACGCCGCTGCTGGAGCTGCGCCGAGCGGTGGACAGCGTGACCAGCGGCGAGCTGGACGTCAGCCTGAGCGTCAACGACGGCGGCGAGATCGGCATGGTGCAGGCGGGCTTCAATCGCATGGTGGCGGGCCTGCAGGAACGACGGACCCTCGAGGATCTGTTCGGTCGCCACGTCGGCACCGATGTTGCACGCCTGGCGGTGGCCCAAGGTGATGTCGCGCTCGGCGGCGAGCGTCGTGATGTCGGTGTGGTGTGCGTCGATGTCATCGGGTCCACCCAGCTTGCCCAGAGCCGCGCACCCGAAGAGGTCGTGACCATCCTGAACCAGCTGTTCGCCACCATCGTCCGGGTCGTGAGCGAGGAAGGTGGCTGGGTCAACAAGTTCCAGGGCGACGGCGCGCTGTGCGTATTCGGCGCACCGGTCTCGACGAGCGACTACGCGCAACGCGCCCTGCGGGCCGCACGCACATTGCGCCGCGAGCTGCTTGCTCTCGCGATGGTCGAGCCGGCTCTCGATGCAGCGATCGGCGTCTCGGCCGGAACTGCCGTAGCCGGAAACGTCGGCGCCGAACAGCGCTACGAGTACACCGTCATGGGCTCGCCGGTGAACGAGGCGTCGCGACTCACGACCGAAGCCAAGCAACGACTCGGGCGGGTGCTGGCGAGTGAGGAAGCCGTCACGCGTGCGGGGACCGAGCGAAGCGGATGGCGCGTGGCGCAGGAGGTCCTACTGCGCGGTTACGAACACGCAATCCTCGTCTACGAACCCTCGGACAAGCTGCTCGTCAACGCCACCAGCTAGGTCGCCAGGACAACGCTTGCCGGGCGCGACATACTGAGCTCAGAGGTACGCATCGTCAGCGTCCGCGCCGCGGAGTCGTAGCTCCACTCGATCCGACTACCGGCAACGGTGACTGAGGTCGGCCGCGCAACGTCTCGGAAGACGACCGTCCACGACCGCTGGCGCAGCTCGCCGGGAAAGCTGCCGACGGCCGGGCCGATCGTCAGGACCTGACCGGTCGCGTTGGTGGTGTGGCGGACCTCGGTCCAGGTGTAGGCACCGTGCTGGTAGCCGAAGCCGGTACCGGCATCGTCGTAGAGCCGCGTCGACCCGGGATGCGCGCCGAACACCGTCAGGATCTGGTGATCCCGCGGCGCGGCCGGCGTGTG
>DATAVE010000108.1:0-39175 GCA_036267875.1 Mycobacteriales bacterium | reverse complement strand
AGTCGTTGTCGGTGCGGTAGCCGAGGTTCGGCGAGAGCCAGCGCTCGGCCTCTTCGACGGTCCAGCCCTTGCGCTTCGCGTACTCCTCGACCTGGTCGCGGCCGATCTGGCCGAGGACGAAGTACTGCGACTGCGGGTGCGAGAAGTAAAGGCCACTGACCGCCGCGCCGGGCCACATAGCCATGCTCTCGGTAAGTTCGATCCCCGTGTTCGCCGCTACGTCGAGCAGGTCCCAGATGACCTGCTTCTCGGTGTGCTCCGGGCAAGCCGGATAGCCCGGCGCCGGACGGATGCCGACGTAGCGCTCCTTGATCAGCGACTCGTTGTCGAGATCCTCATCGGGCTGGTAGGCCCAGAACTCGGTACGAACCCGCTCGTGCAGCCGCTCCGCGAATGCCTCAGCGAGTCGGTCGGCGATCGACTCGAGCAGGATCGCGCTGTAGTCGTCGAGCGCGGCCTTGAACTCCATGATCTTCTCGACAACGCCTAGCCCACCGGTGACGGCGAACGCCCCGACGTAGTCGTGCAGCCCCGTCGAGGTGGGCGCGACGAAGTCGGCGAGCGAGCGATGCGGGACACCTTCTCGGTGCTCGGACTGCTGGCGCAGCTGATGCAGCGTCGTCAGCACCGTGGTCCGGCCCTCGTCCGTGTAGACCTCGATGTCGTCGTCGACCGCATTGGCCGGGAAGAGCCCGAAGACCCCCGACGCGCGGATCCACTTCTCCTCGATCAACTTGTCGAGCATCGCCTGGCCGTCGTCCCAGAGCTTGCGAGCGGCCTCGCCCGACGCCGGGCTGTTGAGGATGTCCGGGAACTTCCCCTTCATCTCCCACGCATTGAAGAACGGCTGCCAGTCGATGTAGGGCCGCAGCTCCTCGAGCGGGTAGTCGTGGAACACCTTCACGAACTGCTTCGCCGACGCGTGACCGCGCTCGTCATCGTGGTGCACATCAGGCGCCTGTTGGGCGAGCAGACGCGGTCGCGGCGGGCGGTAACCCGTCCAGTCGATCGGCGTCCGGTTCTCCCGGGCCGTGTCGAGCGGCAGGATGACCTTCGCCTCAGCCCGCGCGGCGTACCGCTCCCGCAACGCGTCGTAGTCGGCCGTTACGTCCGCCAGCAGACCGGGGCGTTGGTCGTCGGACAACAAGGCCGCGACAACCGGCACCGAGCGCGACGCGTCCTTCACCCAGATGACCGGACCGTGGTACTTCTTGTCGACCTTCACCGCGGTATGAGCCCGCGACGTGGTTGCGCCACCGATGAGCAGCGGGATCTCGAAGCCCTGGCGCTCCATCTCCGTCGCGAAGTTGACCATCTCGTCCAGCGATGGCGTGATCAACCCGGACAGCCCGATGACGTCGGCGTGGTGTTCCTTCGCGGCGTCGAGGATCTTCTGGGCAGGGACCATCACCCCGAGGTCGATGACGTCGTAGTTGTTGCACTGCAGGACGACGCCGACGATGTTCTTGCCGATGTCGTGGACGTCGCCCTTGACCGTGGCCATGACGACCGTGCCGTTGCTGCGCCCGGCATCTTCAGGTGACTTGCCGTCCTCGATGAACGGGATGAGGTAGGCAACCGCCTTCTTCATCACGCGCGCCGACTTCACGACCTGCGGCAGGAACATCTTGCCCGCACCGAACAGATCGCCGACGACGTTCATTCCGGCCATCAGCGGGCCTTCGATCACCTCGATCGGCTCACCGCCGCGCTGCTCGATCAGCGCCCGCAGCTCCTCGGTGTCGGTCTCGGCGTAGTCGTCGATGCCCTTCACCAGCGCATGCGTGATGCGCTCGTCGACTGGCAGCGAGCGCCATTCTTCGTCCACTGCTTCGGCGGCCGTGCCATCACCGGCGAACTCGGACGCGATCTCGAGCAGCCGCTCTGCCGCGTCGGGGCGCCGGTTGAGCACGACGTCTTCGATGCGCTCACGGAGCTTCGGATCGACCTGGTCGTAGACGACGAGGGCGCCCGCGTTGACGATGCCCATGTCCATGCCGGCCGCGATCGCGTGAAATAGGAAGACCGCGTGGATCGCCTCGCGCACCGCGTTGTTGCCGCGGAACGAGAAGGACACGTTCGACACACCGCCCGACACCAGTGCGCCGGGCAGGTTCTGCTTGATCCAGCGGGTGCCCTCGATGAAGTCGACCCCGTAGTTGACGTGCTCCTCGATGCCCGTGGCCAAGGCGAAGATGTTCGGGTCGAAGATGATGTCCTCGGCCGGGAAGCCGACCTCGTCGACGAGGATCGAGTACGCCCGCTGGCAGATCTCCTTACGTCTGTCGAGGGTGTCGGCCTGACCCTCTTCGTCGAAGGCCATCACGACAACCGCCGCGCCGTACTTTCGACAGATTCGGGCTTGCTCGCGGAACTTCTCCTCGCCCTCTTTCATGGAGATCGAGTTGACGATCGGCTTGCCTTGGACGCAGCGCAGCCCGGTCTCGATGACCTCGAACTTCGAGGAGTCGACCATGATCGGGACCCGACTGATGTCGGGCTCGCTGGCCACCAGCTTGATGAAGCGGTCCATCGCGGCGACGCCGTCGATCATCCCTTCGTCCATGTTGATGTCGATGACCTGCGCGCCGTTCTCAACCTGCTGGCGCGCCACCGACAAAGCTGCGCTGTAGTCGCCGTCTCGGATCAGGTTGCGGAACTTCGCCGATCCGGTGATGTTCGTGCGCTCGCCGACGTTCACGAACAGCGACTCGCGGGTGATCGTCAGCGGCTCGAGCCCCGACAGGCGGCATGCTCGCTCGACCTCAGGAACGACCCGCGGAGTAAGTCCTTCGACGATCCTCGCCATTGCGCCGATGTGCTCGGGAGTCGTTCCGCAACAACCACCGAGCACGTTGATCAGGCCGCTGGAGGCGAACTCCCCCACGATCGTCGCTGTTTGATCAGGAGCCTCGTCGTACTCACCAAAGGCGTTGGGGAGCCCGGCGTTCGGGTAGCAGGAGACGAAGCAGTCGGCGATCCGGGAGATCTCCGCGATGTAGGGGCGCATCTCGTCTGCCCCGAGCGCGCAGTTGAGGCCGACGAGTAGTGGGTTGGCGTGACGGACCGAATGCCAGAACGCCTCCGTCACCTGGCCGGACAGTGTGCGACCCGAGGCGTCCGTGATCGTGCCGGAGATCATCACCGGCCATCTCCGGCCCCGCTCTTCGAACAGCGTCTCGACAGCGAAGATCGCAGCCTTGGCGTTGAGCGTGTCGAAGATCGTCTCGATGACGAGCAGATCGGCGCCGCCATCGACCAGCCCGTTCGCCGCCTCGAGATATGCCTCGACGAGCTCCATGTAGCTGACATTGCGAGCACCGGGGTCGTTGACGTCCGGTGAGATCGAAGCGGTTCGGTTGGTCGGTCCGATGCCACCGCCGACGAAGCGCGGCCGGCTTGGGTCCGCCGCGGTCACCGCGTCGCACTCCGCCCGCGCCAACCGGGCCGCCTCGAAGTTCAGCTCGTAGGCAAGCGGCTCCATCGAGTAGTCGGCGAGTGAGATCCGCTGCGCGTTGAACGTGTTGGTTTCAATGATGTCCGCGCCGGAATCGAGGTAGGCACGGTGGATCGCGCTGATGGTCTCGGGTTGGGTGAGGGTCAGCAGGTCGTTGTTGCCTTTGACATCGCTCTCCCAGTCGGCGAAGCGCTCGCCGCGATACTCCGCCTCGCTGAACGTGTGCCGCTGGATCATCGTGCCCATGGCACCGTCGAGCAGCACGATCCGCGACCGCAGCAGGGCAGTCAGCGCCTCCGTAGCGTCAGGACGCAAGCAGCGGTCTTCGGGCACACCCGATTGTCTCATTAGACCCGCCCGACGCTGGGTGAAATAACTGAACGCTAGGCGCGCACTGTGTACCGGATCGAGACGGTGGGGCGAATCGCCTTGCTGATGAGAACGCCATTCGGCCGGATGCTCATCGTGATGTGAAGCGTGCCCGTGCCAGGCCTCTTGGGTGTGCCCGAAACCGTTCCGGCGCGGGAGTCGATACGCGTTCCGGCTGGAAGCCCTCGGGCCGAGTAAGTCACGTCGCCTGGCAGGCGACGCCAACCGACTCCCTGGCTTGGCGTCGCTGACCAATCGGCGGCGCAGTCGACAGCGAGGCGACGGCCGACGTGCGCCACAAAGTTGTCACACCAGTAGAACTGCACAACCCAGAGATCGACTTCGAGCGCCGCCGTGTCACCGCCTGAAGTGGTGACGGTAACCACCGGGTGCGACTCACCGACCCTCGACGGCGTGCCGTTCAGGACGCCGGTGCTCGGGTTCATGGTCAGACCCGCGGGCAGACGGCTGGCGGCCCAAGACAAGGCCGAGTCGGCGCCGCTCGCAGACACGGGTGCCGTATCGATCGGCGTGTCCTTCAATGCGAACAGGCTCGCCCTTGCACCGGAGGCCGTGGAGAGCGCGAGCGGCGACTGGACGGTCAAGGTGAAGGTCGCTGAGGTGACGCTGGCCTGGTTCTGGGCGTCCGCCGCCGTGACGACGACCGAATAGACGCCCCCGCTCGTCGGCGTGCCTTGCCACGACCCGACCGCCGGGTCGATCGTCATCCCGGGCGGAAGACCGGTCGCCGACCAGCTGTAATGCCCGCTGGCGCCAGTTGCGGTAAAGGCGTTACCCGTCAGCGTCTGGCCCAACGGAATGGTCGCGGTCGTTCCACGTACCGGTGTCAGGGTGATCGTGTTCGCAGGATCGATGGCGAAGAGCAGTGGCGTGGTCGGTACACCCAGTCCGGTCGGCCCGTCCCAGCCGGTGCCCGCCGTACAGACCGGAGTTCCAGCGCATCCGATGCTCGCGCCGGTTGTCACATCCAACGCCAGACCTGGATGCGCCGCGTTGTTCGCGTAGAAGGCGTACGGGTCGGTGGAGTTACCAGATACCGCGAACAACGCCGTGATGAGAGGAGTGGCGAGGGAAGTTCCGCCGAACACGCCCCAGCCGTAGGCAGTGCTGTACGTCGCGGCGCCAGTGTTGGGGTCCGCCAATGCCGAGATGTCCGCGACAGGCTTCTCGCCGCTACAGGGATTCCCGATCGCGGCTGCCTGAGCGGGCGCCTCCGGCGCATAGTTCGCGCAGCCCGATCCGGCCCCCTTCCACGCACTGAAGTAGTAGAACTTCGAGTCCTGAGTAGTGCTGACCCCGCCGGCGGCGATGACGCCCGGGGCAGCAGCCGGGTAGCAAACCGGCGCACCACCGCAGCTGCCGGACTTGTCGTTGTAGCCGTTGTCGCCAGATGCCGCGACATACAAGGTGTTCGGCGCAGCGAAGTACGAATCGTGGCTGGGTGCGCTCGCGGACTCCGGCACGCTCCATGACATCGAGATGAACTGCACGCCCATCGACGCGAGAGACGTCACCGCGGGAAAGAGATCACTCGTGGCGCCGCTGGCAGCATCCACGAGTGTGATGTGACAGGTAGGGCAGATTGCAGAGACGGCGTCGACGTCGAGCGTGATCTCGCCGATCTCGCCCTTGCTGGCTACGCCCACCTTGCCGTTGTTCGCAGCTAGCTCAGTGAAGCAACCCGAGCTCTCCGTGCATGGCGGCAGACCGAACTTGGTCCGATAGGCGCTGAGATCCGAGGCAACGGTCGGGTCCTGGTGCCAGTCCACGATGCCGACCGTGGTGGTCGGCTGTGCGGAAGACGAGACGCCATACATCGCCTCGAGATCGCTCGGCCCGTATCCGCTCTCCGGTGCAGTTCCGAGGTGCGGCGACAACGCTGGAGCGACGCGGCCTTCGGTTGCAGACCGATCTCGGGCAACGAGATCGCGCAGCTCGGCAGAGGTGATCCGGCGTCCCCTGATCGAGTCACACGATGCGACGCCTGTCGTCGCGGCACGACATGAGCCATTCGGGATGGCTGTATCCGCAGGTAGGTGAACAGCCGGTACAAGCAACGTGTCGGCAGCAGGTGACGCCCCCGAGGCGTACGACGCGGATGGACCTGCGACAGATACCGAGGCACCAACGATGCAGATTGCCCCCATCAACGCAGCCCGCAGGTTCGCTCCGGACACCTTGCCCCCTAGTTTCCGATCACGCAGCGCACCGAGCTCTTCCATGTCACGGCCCGAGTCACAAGGATCCCATCGGGATGAGCGCTCACTGTCACTGTGAAGGTGCGCGTCCCTCGTTTCGTCGGCGTACCGGTGATCATCCCGCTGTTGCTGTTGATCTGGAGCCCACCCGGCAGTCCACTGGCCGTAAATCTGAGGCGACCGGGCATCCGCAACCATCGGCCACCGGTGTTGGGCTTGGGCGACCAGAACACACCGCAGTTGATCGAGAGCGACTCGCCGACTGTGCCGGACTGCTGGTAGTTGCACGTGTAGCCGGTGACGACCTCGAACAGCACCGAGAGGTACGCCGAGTTGCCCACGGTGTTGGTTGCCTTGAATCTCGTCGTGTAGCCACCGACCTGGGTCGGGTGGCCGCTCACCGTGCCGCTCCCCTGGTCGATCGTCAGGCCCGGTGGCAGTCCAGTCGCACTCCACGTCAGGTCCTCGGTGTCACCGGAGGCAACCACGGGCTCGGTGCTGACCGCATCTTTCGCGATCGCGATGACGTAGGAGGGCTGACCGGACACTGTCGACATGCCGATCGGGTCTATCAGCAGTGTTGTGTCAGCCGTCTGCGTCTGGCCGTCGCCGTCACTGACCGTGATGGTGAGGGGGTAGCTACCCGACAAGGTGGGGGTGCCGGTGATTACCCCAGTCAGCACAGCCGCGTTCAGACCCTGAGGCAGCCCCTGGTAGCCCCAGGTGACGTGACCGCTTCCGCCGCTCACCGTGTAGGGCGCTGCGTCGCGCAGTGGCGTCCCGACACCACCGAAGATGGCGGTTCCCCCGCTGCGGGCAGTCAGGGTGAGGTCCGGGTCATCGGCGTGCGCGGGCGGCGAGCCGATCGCGATCAGCGCGGCCGTCGCGGAGGCAACGGCGATCAGACGCGTTCTCGCCGCCACAGCCACCCCGTCTTCCCGCAGTCGATCGCGATGCCTCCCGGCAGCGGACTGCGACGCCTCCCCGTATCAGGAACTAACGGTAGGCGGTCCGGCTGGTGACGGGGACAGCGACCGGCCTTCCCAGCGGGCCTCGACTTCACCGAAGTGCCAGACCGCGAGCGCGATGGCCCACACCGCGACGAACAGCCCGACCACGACGAAACCGGCGGTGTTGATGTTGAAGTGCGCCATGAAGTTCATGAACGGATCGTTGAGCGAGAACTCGGACTGCAGGAGGCCGAGGATCTCGATCGTGCCGATCACGAACGCCGCCATCACTGACAGGCCGGTGATGGTGATGTTGTAGTAGATCTTGC
The DNA here is from genome assembly GCA_036267875.1 of Mycobacteriales bacterium. Classification (GTDB taxonomy): domain Bacteria; phylum Actinomycetota; class Actinomycetes; order JAFAQI01; family JAFAQI01; genus DASZTV01. The sequence goes on along the minus strand of DATAVE010000108.1, from coordinate 31,851 downwards.
GGATCGGAGTCGCAAAGGCCCAGCCGTACGCGAAGTTCATGAAGCAGCCGTCAAGGGTGTCGAAGGTGCACATGCCAGCGGCAAACAGGATCGGCAGCGAGAGGATCGCGTAGAACGGCAGGCCGCTAGCGACGGCCGAGCCCGACAGTACGAGGAGCGACACCTCGGTCGCCGTGTCGAATCCCAGCCCGAACAGCACACCTAGCGGGTACATCTTCCAGGGGCTGTCGACCCGGCTTCCGAGACCGCCTAGGACGCGATTCATGAAGCCGCGCTGAGCGAGCCGGCGCTCGAGCTCAGCATCGTCGTAGGACCCACCGCGCATCTCGCGGAAGATCCGGATGATCGATACCAGGATCACGACGTTGAGTGCGGCGATCAGGTAGAGGAATCCGCCGGACACCGACGTTCCGACGATGCCGGTCACATGGTGCAGCTGAGACCCGTTGTCGGCGACCGAGTGGTCGAGCGAGCGGATGCCGAGGTTTAGCAGGATGGACATGAAGAAGACGACGGACGAGTGGCCGAGAGCGAAGAAGAAGCCGACACTCGTGGGGCGCTTGCCCTCGCTCATCAGCTTCCGCGTCGTGTTGTCGATCGCGGAGATGTGATCCGCGTCGAAGGCGTGCCGCATTCCGAGCGTCAGCGCCAGGATTCCGGTGCCGACGCCGAAGAGCTTGACGTCGGTCCCGGTGCGCGACAGCACGTAGTGGTGACCGACCGCGGAAAACAGCAGCACGAAGCCCACGACGTACATCGCGATAATCGCGCCGAACATCAGACCGACCCGAGTCCACTCATTGCGAGAGAGGGACGGGCGAGACATAGTTGCGACATTATCGCAAGACGGATCAGACCCAGTCAGTGGTGGTGCTGTGAGCCTTTGCAGTCGATGCACAAGCCAGAAAGGGCTACGTGCGCCGGATCGAGGGTGAACCCGGTGGCGTGCGCGACTCGCTCGGCAGCATCAGAAAGTGTGTCGGACGGAAAATCGACGATCCGGCCGCAGTGGGAGCATTGCCCATGCAGGTGAGGGGCACCCGTGTGCCCGCCTACCGAGTCCGTCAGGTGATAGGCGGTCAGTCCGCGGTCGAGATGGACGTGCTGTAGCAGTCCGGCGGCGGTGAGACCCTCCAGCGTCCGATAGACGGTCGCGCGGTGGACCGATGCATCAGCGGCAGCGACCCGCTCGAGCAGCTCATCGGCCGACAGGTGCTCTTCCTTCGCAGCGAGCACGCAAGCCAGAACGGCAAGCCGTGGCTTGGTAACACGCCGACCGACCGACCGCAGCAGCTGGGCAGCACGCTCGTCCGCAGAGCTCCGCTCAGCGTCGCGTACTGCCATGCGACCAGTCTGCCTCCTAGCATCACCGCCGTGACCGACGACGCGGGGCGGCCCACTCGCCGCTACGACAGCCCGGTTCGTCGCGAGCGCTCGGCGCAGACCCGTGGGCGGATCGTCGACGCGGGTGCGGCGCTGGTTCACGAACTGTCGTCATGGGACTGGCGGGGCGTCACCGTCCGCGAGGTCGCGGCGCGTGCAGGGGTCCACGAGCGCACCGTTCACCGCCACTTCCCGACCGAACGGGACCTGCGCGCAGCGGTGCTGCAGCGTCTCATCGAGGAGTCCGGAGTCACCGTCGAAGGGATGCGACTCGAGGACCTCCCGGGCCACGTCGCGCAGCTCTTCGGTTACCTCGGCTCCTTCGCGAGCGCCGCTCCCCCACGACCTGACGGCGTGCTGGCCGAGCTCGACGAACGGCGTACCCAGGCTTTGCTCGACACGGTGCGTGAAGCCGCAAGCGACGCTTCCGCCGAGGAGCTCCGACGCATCGCCGCGCTGGTCGACGTGCTGTGGGGTCTGCCGACCTATCGCCGTCTCATCGACGACTGGGGACTCGACGTCGAAGAGGCCGCGGACAGCGTCGGCTGGCTGATCGATCTGCTCACGCGTGCCGTGCGCGAGGGGCATCGCCCCAGCACTCGGACCGGTTCAGCCAACGACGATCGGTAGCGACTCCCAGCCGCGAACGGTCGACGTCGTACCGAGCTTCGCTCCGTCCCAGTCGACCTCCCAGGTCGGGAAGCGTTTCAGGATCTCCTCCAGCGCGACCGTCCCCTCCAGCCGAGCCAGCGCCGCTCCCATGCAGTAGTGGACCGAGTAGCCGAAGCCGAGGTGCTGGCTGAGCGGCCGGTGGATGTTGAAGGTGTCGCCGTCCGGGTAGACGCGGTCGTCGCGGTTCGCCGAGCCCAGCAGGAACAGCATCACACTGCCCTCGCGGACTGTCTGGCCGTGGATCTCGACATCCCTCGCGACGTAGCGCGCGACGTGCGGACCGGGCGGCTGGTAGCGCACCGTCTCCTCGACGGCGTTAGGCACCAGCGACAGGTCCGCGACGATCGCCGCTCGCTGATCGGGGTTCTGGGCAAGCAGTGAGCCCATCCAGCCGATCAGCCTCGTAGTTGTCTCGTTGCCGGCACCGGCGACGACGGAGACGTAGGTCAACACCTCTTGGCGGGTGAGCTTGCGGATCTCGCCCTTCTCGTCCTCGAACTCGGCGGTGAGCAGGTCGGTCATCAGGTCGTTCGACGGGTTCTTCATCCGCCAGTCGATGTAGTCGCCGAAGATGTCGCCGCTGACGAACGACGTGTCCTTGACGACCATCTGCTCACCGGCACGGGTGCGCAGGTTGTTGTCGACGTTCTTTCGGACCGCTGCCTGGTCTTCCTCGGGAATGCCCAGCAGCATGCCGATGACCTTGCCCGGCATCTGGGCACCAAGCTCTGCGATCAGGTCGAAGCGCTCCTCGCCGATCAGCGGGTCGAGATGCTGTGCGCAGTACGCCCGGACCTGCGGCTCGATCGAGGCGATCCGCCGCGGCGTGAAGACCCGAACCAAGAGATTGCGGTGGATGTCATGGACCGGCGGGTCCTCCATGATCAGCGTCCCGGACGGCAGTTGAAGGTTTGCCTTGATCAGCTCGATGATCACGCCGCGCCCCGATGGGAACGTCTCCCACTCGGGCAGCCACTTCGCGATGTCTGCGTGACGGCTCAGCGCGTAGAAGTCGTACTTCTCGTTGTAGTAGACCGGCGCCTCGTCGCGCAGCCGCCGCCACATCGGGTACGGATCGACGGCCAGCTCGACGTCGTACGGGTCGTAGTAGGGCGGGGCGTCTGCACTTACCGTCACGGCGTCACCTTGGTGTCGAAATGCGCGCTGCTTGATAGATTGATGCCAGGAGTCTGGCGCCAATCTACGGAACGGGTCAAGGAGGCTGGCAGCGGTGAGTCTGCTCGAAGGCAAGGTCGCGCTCATCACCGGTGCAGGGTCCGGGATCGCGAAGTCCGCGGTCGAGATCTTCGTCCGCGAAGGTGCCCGAGTACTGGCCGTTGACGTCAGCGGTGGCGAGAACGAGACCGCAGGGCTATACGGAGACGAGGTTGCCGCGCTGCACTGCGATGTCACGAACGAGGCCGACGTGGCGGCCGCCGTCGCGGCCACTGCCGATCGGTTCGGCCGTATCGATTCGCTTCTCAACGTTGCCGGGATCGCCAGCGGATCGCTGATCACCGACGTAACCGCCGAGCACTACGACCAGACCATGGATGTGAACCTGCGAGGCGTACTGCTCGGCATGAAGCACGGGATCGCGGCGATGAAGGCCGCGAAGACGCCGGGCTCGATCGTCAACATCTCCTCGGCGGGCGGATTGAACGCCGCGCCGGGCACCGGCGTCTATGCGGCGTCGAAGGCCGGGGTCATCGCGCTGACGAAGACCGCGGCACTCGAGGTCGGCTATCGCGGCATCCGGGTCAACGCGATCTGCCCCGGCATGACGAAGACCGAGATCATGGGGGCGACGCTCGACCAGGTTCCCGGCCTCGCCGAGAAGACCGCGCTCGGGCGCCTGGGACTGCCACACGAGATCGCCGAGCTCGCGGCGTTCCTTGCCTCGGACCGCGCGTCGTACATCACCGGAGCCGTGATCCCGGTCGACGGTGGCTGGACCGCCAAGCTCGCCTAGAGGTGCAGGTCGACGATTGACCGCTCTAGCGGGTTGATGTTGAGCTCCTTGTGCGCCTTCACCAGCGTCTTGCTCGGCCGGCCCTCCAGGTATCCATCGATCGTCCGGTGGAAGTTCGAAAGGTGTCCTTCGATCTGCGCCGATATTCGCATGAACTCGAACGACCGAGAGTGCAGGCCGAGCTGCTGCTTCGGCAGGTTGGAGAAATCCTGCGTCGGGATCGGTGGTACCCGCGGATCGTTGTGCGCCATCGGCTCCGGGATGGGCAGCTTTGGCAACTCCGCGCCCTCCGGGAAGCGGGTGAGCGACCAGATCTCCATCAGCGTCTCCTCCGGCCCGATCGGCCGGAATCGATACTGCGATGCGCTGCTGTACATCGGCAGGATGAAGAAGTGCGGGAAGCAATAGACCATCGGCTCGGTGAAGCCGTCGGCCTCGATCTGGTTGAGGTCGGGAATCAGGTGCTTCTTGCTCCGATGCCACTTCACCACCGCGGCGTTGAAGGTTCGCTCCCATTCGACCCGTGCTTCGACCGGATCATCCGGCAGCGTGGTCTTGGGCATTAGCCGCTGCGCGACCTTCACGTCGTTGGCGTGCACCATTCCGGACATGCCCTCGCTCATCACCTGCAGGTACTCGAGTTCGGAGGCTAGAAACGCCTGCTGGTCGAACGGCTTGTTCTTCTGCGGGTAGCGGCCTGGAAGTCGCAGCTGCGGGTGCGTCTCGAGCACGTGGTACTGCTCCATGAACGCCTCTTGGGCGAGCTTCCAGTTCACCGGAAGCGTGAAGGAGTACCACCACTCCGGATGCATGTTGTCGAGCTGCCAGGCATCCATGTACGTCGCGAACGGCTCGATGCTGGTACGCAGGTCCGGCGCCTTCGGGTCGAGGTTGATCCAGGCACAGCCACCCCACGTCTCGCATCGGACATCCTGCAGGCGCACGTCGCTCGGCTGACGGTTGGCCTCGGAGAAGGTCGTGGCACGCGAGATGAACGTGTTCGCGCCGTCCGATCCGTAACACCAGCCGTGGAACGGGCAGGTGAACCCGCTGGTGCTCGTCCCGTGGCCTTCGACCAGACGGACGCCACGATGCCGGCACGCGTTGTGAAACGCCTTGATGCTCAGGTCGTCCTGTCGTACGACGATCACGGACTGGTCGAGGATCTCGTAGGTCGCGAAGTCCCGCGGGTTGGGAATCTCCTCGAGGCGGCAAGCCATCTGCCAGACCCGGGGCCAGAGCTCCTTCGCCTCCAGCTCGAAGAACTCGGCGTCGTAGTAGCGCTCTTTGCGGATCCGGTCCGGCACATCCATCGCGAACGGCACGACCGGTTTACTCGTGCGCTTGTCCGTCATCCCACTCCCTTGTTTCGCCGGCCGACTTCCTCGACCACCGCATCAGAGCGCTCTACATCGAACTCGTTGCCACTGACCCGAAGCTGCGCGAGCAGGTCGGTCAGCTCGCGTCGCTGCGGCTCGCTCAGTCCGATCTGCTCGTACACCGTGCCATTGAGGTCCTCGGTGGCTGCGCTTGCCACTCGACGCCCGCGTGTCGTGATGACGGCGAGCGTCGTGCGTGCGTCAGATGGATGCGCGACTCGCCGGATGAGCTTGTCCTGCTCGAGCCGGTCGATGATGTTCGTCACGGTCGCAGGCGGGATCCGGAGAGTCTTGCTGATCCAACTCAACGTGAGTGAGGACTCCGGGTCGGTCATCAGCCAGGTCAGCACCTCGTAGCGAGCGAAGGTGAGGTCGTGACTGCGCATCACCCGCTCGACCTCGTCAGCGAGCAGCTGATAGGAGCGCAGGATCGCCGTGAAGACCGCCATGCCTGAAGCCGCCTCCGGCTCCCAGTGGCGCTCCCATACCCGCCTCGACGCCTCTACGACGTCGAAGGGCGCCGGCTCGAAGCCGCCGCGATGCCCACCTGACCGTGCCATCAGTAGCCGCCTGTTGGCCTGACGGAGTCGCCAAGGACACCAGCTACGGCGAGCCCGTCGATCTCGTCTCGGCCAAGTCCGAGCTCGGTGAGCAGCTCCACGTTGTGCTCGCCGAGCAGTGGTGCGTGGCGAAGCTGGCGACGTGCGGGTCCGCCCGAGAAGCGCATCGGAAGTGTGCTGTATCGACACGAGCCGACGACCGGGTGGGTCAACTCCTCGAAGAAGCGACGATGGGCCACCTGATCCAGCTCCGGTTGCTGATGCGGCTGCATCACCTTGCCTACCGGCACGCCCGCCGGCCAGAGTGTCTCGACGATCTGGTCGGCGGTGCGCTCGCGACACCACGCGCTGAGGTGCTCGTCGAGCTCGTCATGCGCAGCGCGGCGGCCGGCTGCCGATGCCAATGACGCCTCACCCGCCCAGCCCGGCTCCCCCAGTGCCTCGCGCAGCGAGGCCCATTGCGCGTCGGTGGCGATAGCGATCGCAACCCACGAGTCGTCCCGTCCGTCGTCGTCGGGCCCGGAGGCTTGGTAGACGTTCTGCGGGGCGGACACCGGACCGTGGTTGCCAGCCCGCTCGAGCAACGCGCCGTACGCCGAATGCTCGATCAGCTGCTCGGCGCCGATGCTCAGCGCGGCATCGACCATCGCCGCCTCGACGAGACTGCCCTCGCCGGTCCGGTCGCGATGCTCCAACGCCACAAGTAGGCCGGTCAGGGCATGCAGCCCGGCGTTCGGGTCGCCGACGCAGTAAGGCTCGATCGGCAGCAGGTCCTCGTAGCCCGTCAGCCAGGTCAGACCCGAGGCGTCCTCGATGATGAACGCGAACGCCGCCACGTCACGCCACGGACCGTCCAGCCCGAAGCCCGGCATGCGAAGCATCACGAGATCAGGCCGCGATCGACGGAGCACCTCGTAGTCGAGGCCAAGCTGGTCGAGCACACGCGGCGTGAAGTTCTCGATGACGACATCGCAGGTCGCGACGAACTGCGTGAGCAGCTCGACGCCACGCGGGTGGCTCAGGTCGATGGTCAGGCTCTTCTTGTTGGTGTTGAGCGCCGAGAAGATCGGCCCTCGCTCCCAGAACTGCTCGGTGGTCTGTGGGATACCGCCGATGAGTCGTGCACCGTCGGGCCGGCTGGCCGATTCGAGGTGGATCACCTCGGCCCCGAGCATCCCGAGCATGCTGCCCACCAATGGGCCCGCCCAGAACGCCGTCATCTCCAGCACACGGATTCCGCGCAGCGGCAGTGCCCTGTCCTTCGCCGAGACCGCCACACGTTCGCTCGTTGCAGCCGTTGGCGAGATTCGGTACGGCGGACCCGGGTTCGTCGCGCCATCTGTCGGATTCGTGACGAACGTCTCGCGCTTCTGGAAGTGGTCGAAGGTCGTGGCGTTCGCGCCATTGACCAAGGGCGCGTTCGGAATCCGGAATGCCGACGCGAGCTCGAGCAGCGCGTCGACCTTCTGCTCCGCGATCCAGGCATCGATCGTCGGCATCAACGCTGTGCGGTCCAGAAACAGCTTCGGGTCGTCCATCCACTCCGGATGCCCGACCATCGCGCAGAAGTCGAGCCACTGCTGGCCGGTGCCCACGCCAAGCCCGACCATCCCGTCCGACGCCTCAGCGACGCCGGGCGAGGGCACGAAGCGCTTCTTGCGCATCGGCCGGCCCATCTGGTCGTAGTAGGTCACCGGGTAGTACGTGAGGCACATGGCCAGGGTCTCGAGCATGGAGACATCGATGACCTCGCCGCACTCAGAACCGCCTCGAAGCGATGCCAGCGTCCCGATGGCAGCGAAGACTCCGGCCAGCCACTCTCCGACCTGGCCCCCGACGTGCACCGGGGCGCGGTCTGCATAGCCGCGCCCCAGTCCGACCATGGCGCCAGACCAGGCCTGCAAGGTGAACTCGGTCGCGGGCAGGTGCGCCCACGGCCCGGTCAGTCCGAAAGGAGTGATCGAGGCGACTCGTAGCTGCGGGTGTCGAATGAGCAGTTCGGTCGGCGAGAGAGCCGCATCCTCGGCTAGGGCCGAGCCGCGCGACCAGACCACCGCGTCGACGTTTGCCAGCACCTCGTCAAGCTCATCGAGCCTCGCATTTCTCAGCTCCTTCTTGCCGGCGTGCAGGAAGTTGAAGAGAGCGCCCCTACCGCCGTCAGGGATCGATGCACCAGACGCGGACCAGCGCCGAAGCGGATCGCCAGCTGCGTCCTCGACCTTGACGACCTCTGCACCGGCGTCCGCGAGCAACTTCGTGCAGTAACCACCAGCCATCCAGGTCGACAGGTCGACGATCCGCCGTCCTCCCAGCGGAGTGAGGCTGGTCATTCGGCGGGCGGCTGCTCGCGGCCCGAGCTGGAGAGTCGCCACTCAGGTGGGAAGCGGTTGTCGTTGTCCTTGACCATTTTGTTGACGCCGCCCTCGGCGATCTTGCCGCCGAGCCCGGCCTCGCTGTTGTCGACGTCGTCCTTCAGAGCGCCGGTCATCGACTCCAACCAGGCGCTAAGCATGCTGCCCATGTACTCGCCTTGCTGCTGCCGCATGATGTTGAAGAAGGTCTTCTGCATGAAGACGGTGTCGGTCGGCCGCGTGATGGCGCACGCGTTGGCGTACTTAGCGACCTCCGCCTCTAGGTCGGCCCGCGGAACGACGCTGTTGACGAAGTCGCAGTGGTACATCTCAGCTGCGGAGAACGGGCGGCCGGTGAACACCATCTCTTGGAACTTGCGCAGCCCCATGATCTGGGCCCACTGCCACATCCGCGGTGCATACCCGACGTAGCGGAACGCCGGATGCCCGAACAGCGCATCGTCGGAGGAAATGACTAGGTCAGCATCGGCGGCTTGGTAGAAGTGCCAGCCGTAGCAGTAGCCCTTCACCTCGAGGATGCTGATCTTCTTGAAGTCGGCGAGTGATCGGTTACCCGAGCGTGGGTCGGCGTACCAGTGCACGAGCGATGCGCCGTTGCGGTAGTTATGCCGTCCCGGCATCGTGACGTCGTCGTCCTCCTCGATGCCGAGCTCCTCAGCCATCGCGACGCCGCCCTTGCGCTTCGCCATGAGCTCGTCGAGGTCGGCACCCGTCCCGAGGTGCTCGCCTTCGCCGCGAATCACGAGGACCTTGACGTCGTCGTCGAGGCTTGCCTTGAAGATCAGGTCGCCGTATCGCTTACGGGCGCCGATCGTCGGTGCGTTGAGATGGTCCGGACGGTTGAAGGTGATCGTCGCGATCCGGGTCTGCGGATTCTTCTCATAGAGGACGATCTCCTCGGGCGACGGAACGTCGGTCACCGGCTCAACTCCTCGAGTCTTGGAGTGGCTTGGCGGACAGGAGCTCGGGTCCGGCATCGGTGAGCAGGACCGGCGCCTTGCCGTACAGCGCACCGACACCGTCGCCCCAGACATAGGCGGTCACGGCCAGCACCATCCCTGCTTCGAGGCGTAGCGCCGCAGCAGTTTCGGGGAGTCCGGCCGTCACCAGCGGCATGTCGTTTCCGTTGCCCAGGCCACGCGCAACCGGCATCGGTGGTAGCGGAATGCCTGCAGTGATGTACGCGTCGAGCAACGACGAGGCCGGGTTGCCGGGGCGGCAGGCGGCCAGCAGCCGATCCCAGAGCCCATCCCACGCGCTGACCAACGACATGCCGACCTTCGCCACGCCCTCGACTGCCGCCGTCCAGCCGACCTCGCCGACGTAGCCGTCGGCGATCACTCCGCCGTCCAGCGCAACAAGGTCATCGGCGGCCACCGCGGTGTCGCGACTGCTCCGCGCCCACGCGTTGGTCCGCGACGTGATCCATGCGATGTCCTGTGTGCTCGGAGTCGTGACCCCGGCCTCAGCCATGTGACCCATGAAGACAGCGGTGATCTGCCGCTCGGTCACGCCTGGCGTAAGAGCCGCTTCCGCCGCGAGGAGCGCGTCCTCCGCCACCCGCACCGCGCGGCGAATCGCGTCGACCTCGTCCGGCAGCTTGACAGCACGTACCCGGCGCATCAGCTCCTCGCCATCGACGAGCTCAGCGGACGGGAAGGCCTTGCGGATCAGCCCGAGCGTGGAGGGCATCAGCCCATCGGTAGCCACCGTCTTCGCGGTCGAGGCGCCCTCGACCTTGGTGAGCCAGGCGAGGGTGTTGGCGCCGTTGAACGTGATCCCGTGCAGGTTCTCGTGGGGAATGTCGTCCGGCACACCCTCGTCCCAGGTGCTGACGATGTGGATCGAGCCGGTCGCCCGCGCGATGACACAGCCCGGTCCGAACGGTCGCGAGCCGTTGATCCACAGGCGTGGCACACCGGCGATGTAACGGGCGTTGGGCTCCCGACCGGAGATCAGGATGTCGATCCCCGCTAGCTCCATTGCATCGAGGACGCGCTGCCGCCGCGCGTTCCGCAGCCCTGCCGCGTCGGGGCGAACCTCGGTGTCTCGCACAGTCGTCGTGTCCACGGTGCTCAGAACGGGTCGTAGGAGTAGTCAGTCATTGGCTCCCAGCCGTCGTCAGTGATGAGGACGACCTCCTCGGAGCGATAGCCGCATTGCCCGTCGTCCCAGATCACCGGCTCGAGGACGAGAACCATCCCGGCTTCGAGGACGTAGGACTCATCGAACGCCTCGCCGATGTCACTACCGACGAACGGCATCTCGGCACTGTCGATGCCGAGACCATGCCCGAGATAGAAGTGCGGCAGCCAGGGCTTTGCCCCGCCGTTCGCCTTTGTCGCCGCCGCGGTCAGGTCGGAGTTCGTAACGCCTGCGCGCGTGACGGCGAGCGTCGCGTCGAGGATCATTCGCCAGCGATCGAACTGCCCGCGCTGGATGTCGTTCGGCTCTCGACCCACGATCCAGGTTCGGCCGAAGTCCGTGTGGACGCCTTCGTAGCTGAGACCGAGATCGACCCACAGCACGTCGCTTTCGACGAGCTCGCGTGACGTCGACAGCAACGGGAGCGCGAGGTCGCCGGTCGTGGTCCAGGGACCCTCGGCGATGCTGGTCGGCATCACCTGCCAGATCGGGTCGAGGATGTTCGCGTCGGCACCGGCCTCGAAGATCGTGCGCAGGAAGGTCGCCGTCAGATCGACCTGGCGAACGCCCGGTGCCAGGCGCGCCTGCACCTCAGAGATGCCGACCTCCATGATCCGCAGACCTTCGCGCATGCAGGACAGCTCGTCGGGGGTCTTGTGCAGCTTCGCCTTGCTTAGGATCCGGCCCGCATCGATCGGCGAGCCGTTCGGGCCAAGGAAGGACTCGGTACGCCGCAACGAGTGCGTCCACTCGTCGAACGCGACGACTGCGTCGCTCGCAAGCAGCTCGGCGAGTCTGGGAAGGAACAACTCGACGCCTTCGTCGAAGTCGAGGTGAGCCGGACCGTGAACATGGTCCTCTGGCAGGCTCGCCCGCCGCCGATCGTCACTGCGAATCGGGGTGAACAGATGCGGGACCGCGTCGTCGGCCAGCACAACGGCGACGGGCCGCTCGAAGGTGGTGCGACTCTCATCCGCAAACGGCCAGATGGCGCCGGTTGCGTAGACCACGTTGGTGTTGCCGGACAGAACGAGCGCGTCGACGCCCTGCTCGCGCATCGCTGCGCGCACCCGCGCCGCCCGGTCCACGCGCATCCGGGCGAGGTCGGGCCGAGCTGGGAAGCGCGTCGGAGGCGCCTCCATCAGGCCAGCGGTCACGCCTCTATGCCGAGGAAGCGCTTCACGTTGTCGCTGACGATCGCTACGGCCTTCTCGACGCCGACCGTGTCGACGACCGAGGCAAGCGACTCGTTGCTGTAGCCATATGTGCTCTCGTTGTGCGGGAAGTCCGTCGACCACATGACCTTGTCTGCGCCGATACGGTCGAGCAACGACAAGCCGAGCGGGTCGAGCATGAAGGACGAGTAGAAGTGCTTGTCCCAGTACTCCTGCGGGTCGAGCTTGATCTCGGTGTCCTGCATGTGGCGAAACGACGCGCTGATGTGCTGAGCATCCTGGATCGCCGAGGGCACCCAGTTGATGCCGCCTTCGAAGTAACCGATCTTCAGACCCGGATGCCGATCGAGAATGCCGCCGAGCACGTACTTTCCGAACGTGTCGCGGAAGGGCGCGACCGCTTGGAACATGCCGACCTGCAGTGCGTTGAACTCGATCGGCGTCTGGGGCGGGTTCTCGCCGATGTGGTGCGAGACCGGGATGCCCGACTCTTCGATCGCGTCCCACACCCCATCCATCGAGGCGGCGCAGTAGTCGATCGGGCGCTTGTCCTCGTCCTTGCCAGGGACGAGTGGCATCAGGAATGTCTTGAGCCCGAAGCTCGCGAGCTCGGCCAGCGTCCGACGGGCGCCGTCGGCGTCCCACCAGTTGATTAGTCCGACGCCGTAGATGCGATTGCCGGATCGCTCCTGAACCTCGGCGATGTACTCGTTGTAGATCCGAAAGCAGGTCTCGCGGACCTCGCGGTCGGGCCAGCCGAACAGCGCGAGGATGGAGTTCGGGAACGCCAACTCGCTGTGTACGCCCTCGGACTCCAGTGCGGCGAGCCGAGCGTCGACGTCGCCGGCGTGTGATCCGGGCACCGGGTCGTACTGCTGCAGGACGTCGATGAACTCCTTGACGAGTACCGACTTGCCCTCGAGTCCGACGACCCAGCCGCCGCCGACGTTCATGACCCTTGGGACGCGTTCCTTTACGCCCTCTGGGGCGCGCTCGAAGAAGATGTCTTCCGACAACGAGATGTGGTTGTCGGCGGAGAACACCTCGGTGCCGACAGGCAGCCCGACGTCCTGGACCGGACCTGGATGGCGATTCTTCGGAGCTCCGACACCCTCGCGCGGATAGGTCATCGTCGCCGAGCGGTCGGACATCGTGGCTCCTCAGTTCCGGTGTTCGGACATTACTTCGGCTTCGTAGCAATCGTCAATGAACTCTGCTTAGATCCGGAACCATGACGACGTGGGACATCGCCTTCGACTTCGTGGCCGTCGGCTCGGGAGGCGGTGGCATGGTTGCCGCACTCGCGGCGGCGCAGGCAGGCGCAACTGTCCTGGTAGTCGAGAAGCAGTCACTTGTCGGTGGGTCTACCGCGATGTCCGGCGGCATGGCCTGGGTCCCTAACAACGCCATCATGAAACGTGCCGGCGTGCCGGACTCATACGACGAAGGCATGGCGTACTTCGACGCCGTCGTAGGCGATGTCGGGCCCGCATCGTCACACGAACGCCGACACGCCTTCTGCACCGCAGGCCCCGAGATGCTCGACTTCCTGGAGCGCGAGGGAGTCAGGTTCGTCTACTGCCCCGGCTATAGCGACTACTACTCGGATGCCGAGGGCGGCAGCGACATCGGCCGTGGCGTCGAGCCGGTGCCGTGGGACGGCCACCAGCTCGGTCCATGGTCGGGCAAGGTCCAGATCGGGATGGCGAAGCACCTCGGGATGGCGGTAATGACCAACGAGGCGCGTCATCTGTCGCACTACAACCGGAGCATCAAGGCGTTCACCACGTCGGCTCGGGTCGCGATTCGCACCATGCTTGCGCGGACCCGCCGCCAAGATCTGCTGACGAATGGCGCTTCGTTCATCGGGCAGGTACTCGAGATCTCGCTGTCCAGGGGCGTGGAGATCTGGACCGACGCGCCTCTCGAGGACCTGATCGCCGAGAAGGGCCGCGTGGTGGGCGTCCGGGTCACCCGCGACGGGCAGCCGACCAACGTGCAGGCGCGAAACGGTGTCCTGCTCTCGACGGGCGGATTTGCGCAGAGCCGTGAGATGCGCACCGAGTTCGGAGGAGATCAGCCGAACACCGCACGGTGGTCCATGGCCAACCTGGGTGACACCGGCGAAGCGATTCGCAGCGCGATGGCGCTCGGCGCGAAGACCGACTTCATGGACGAGGCCTGGTGGCTGCCGTCGCCTCGCTCCGGCAAGTTCGGCCAGAACACCCTCGACCAGGCTCGGCAGCGACCACGCACGATTTACGTCGATGCGGCCGGCAAGAGATTCGTCAACGAGTCGAACTCCTACATGGAGGTCGGCAAGGCGATGTACGCCCGGGACAAGACCAGCAAAGCCGTGCCGTGCTGGCTGATCTTCGACGACCGCTACCGCAAGCGGTACGCCCACATTCGGTCCTCCCCCGGCCGGTTTCCCAAAGAGGCCTTGGAGAGCGGGAAGATCAAGAAGGCGGCCACTCTGCCCGAGCTCGCTGCGCTGTGCGGCATCGACCCAGCGGGACTCGTCGAGACGGTCGCGCAGTTCAATACCTACGCCGCCGACGGAAAGGACCCAGAGTTCGGGCGCGGCGTATCGGCTTACAACAAGGCCCTTGGTGACCCGCACCGCAAGGTCCAGAACCCCTGCATCGAGCCGATCGACGAAGCGCCGTTCTACGCATGTGACGTCGTCCCCGGCGACGTCGGCACGTGTGGCGGACTGCTCACCGACGAGCACGCTCGCGTGATCGGCAAGGACGACCGCCCGATCCCTGGGCTCTACGCCACCGGCAATGCCACAGCGACGGTCATGGGTCGCCACTACCTCGGGCCGGGAGGCAGCATCGCCAACAGCATGATCTTCGGCTACGTCGCAGCAAAGCATGCGACAGATCAGAACGAAGCGGCGACGTGAGCACGGACTTCGCCCAGGTCAACTTCTTCTCCGACAAGGAGATCCAGGCGGATCCGTACCCGTACTTCGACTGGGTGCGCAGCCAGCATCCGGTGTGGCAGGAACCGAGATACGGCGTGTACATGGTCACGGGTCACGCGGAGGCCAAGGAGATCTATCGCGACCCGGCAACCTTCCCTGAGCAGGACGACGCATCGGGCACCTTCTCGTCCTGCAACGCGGTGAGCGGGCCGTTCGTGAAGTTCTCACAGGCTCTCGAGGGCGACGACATCACCGACTGGATCGTGAAGTACCGCCACGAGCTGCCCTTCAGTGACCAGATCCCATCGTTCGACCCGCCACACCACACCGCACAGCGGCATCTGCTGATGCGGCTGATCACGCCTGGCCGACTGCGCGCCAACGAAGACTTCATGTGGCGCTACGCCGACTCCCTGCTCGATGCATTCCTCGACGGCGGAACGTGCGAGCTGATCTCCTCCTACGCCGAGCCCTTCACCTTGACAGTCATCGCAGACCTCGAAGGCGTTCCGGAGTCCGATCACGACGCCTTCCGTGAGCAACTGTCGACTGTCTCGGACGGGTTACAGCACAAGCCACTCGAGTTCTTGTACGAGCGGTTTGCCGAATACATAGCGGACCGACGGCGCGAGCCGCGTGACGACGTCCTTACCGGCTTGGCGAGTGCGACCTTCCCGGACGGCTCGATACCCGAGGTCAAGGACGCCGCACTCATCGCCGCGAACCTGTTCGTCGGCGGGCAGGAGACCACCGTCCGGCTGCTGTCGTTCGCGTTGCGGATGCTCGGCGAACGACAGGACCTCCAGCAGCTGGTTCGCGACGACCACGAGCTGATCCCTAACTTCATCGAGGAGACGCTGCGGCTGGAGAGCCCACTCCGCAGCCAGTTCCGGATGACTCGGGTGCGCACCACCCTCGCCGGCATCGACATCCCGGCCGGCGGGACCATCATGCTGCTGCCGGGCGCCTGCAACCGAGACCCGCGAACCTTCGACGACCCTGGCAGGTTTGACATACACCGCGGAAACGCCCGTCAGCACATCGCCTTTGGCCACGGCATCCATACCTGCGCCGGCGCGCCGCTGGCCCGAACCGAGGGACGCGTCACCCTGGAACGCTTCCTGGCACGTACCAGCAACATCGCGATCGACCAGGCCCAGCACGGACCGCCGAACGCACGGCGCTACGACTACCTGCCGACGTTCTTCCTACGCGGCCTGCACAAGATCTACCTGGACTTCACACCGGCAAGCTGACGGTCAGGATGTCGGCTTCGCCTGCGACATGATCAGCTTCGTCTGGGCCATCGAGTTGCCCGCCGTCGTGCCGCCATCGATCGGCATCACAATCCCAGTGATCTGAGCGGCACGATCGCTGGACAGGAATACCACCGCGTTGGCGACGTCCTCAGGCTGTGCCTCGCGGGCGAGCGGTTGCATGTACTTCAGCACTGGGCCCATGTCATACGTCGTGATCCCAGTCCTGATGTGAGCAGGCGTAAGGCAGTTGACCCGGATGCGGTAGGGCGCGAGATCGATCGCCATGCACTTCGTCGCATGCGCTATCGCTGCCTTCGAAGCGCGGTAGGCAATCATTCCCGCGCCCGCATTGATCGCGGCGATGGACGCGTTGTTGATGATCACGCCACCACCGTTGTCCTTCATGTGACGGCCCGCGCGCTGCGTACCGGCGATGACCCCGAACAGGTTGATGTTGACGATCCGGTGGTAGTCCTCGAAGTCGTCATCGAGCAGCCGCTTCAGCGCGCTGCCGACTCCTGCGTTGTTGAACATGATGTGCAGCCCACCAAAGGTGCTGACGGCGCAGTCGACGAGCGCCTGAACCTGGTCGACGTCACTTACGTCGGTGCGATGGAACGCGGCGGCGTCGCCGAGCTCCTTCGCGAGCGCCTCGCCCGCCTCGACGTCGACATCGCCGATCACGACTCGCGCGCCTTCGGCGACGAGCGCGACAGCAGAAGCTCGCCCGATGCCCCCGGCTCCTCCGGTAACGATCGCGACCTTGTCCGCCAGTTCGTGACTCTCCACGTCATGGACCTTACGATTCCCACAGATCTCGCAGCGTCTTGGGGGAACATCGTGACAAGTCCACCACCGCCGGGTTGGTACGCCGATCCGGGCGGCACACCGCAGCTTCGCTGGTGGGACGGCAACACGTGGACGGCCAATCTGTCGGGCTTTGCACCGCCGGTCGCTACGCAGCCCGTCGCGCCTGTCACAGCACCGGCGATTCCGCCGCAAGCGGCACCGTACGGCTATCAACCCGTGCCGCCCACGATGAGATACGGCACCGAACCGAAGACGGTCTGGCAGAGCAACCCGCACGCCATGCGGGCCATGATCGTCACGGCCATCTACCTGGTGATCGCGATCACCACGCCGCTCGGCCTGCTCGGGATCGTCCCGATTCTCGCGTCGGGCCGCAGTTTCCAGGCCGGCGAGAAGCTCGCGCCCTACGCCATGGGCGCGGCGGCCCTCGCGTTGATCGTCGGCATCGTGAAGCTCACGCACCACTAAGACTCAGCGGTGCCGACCGGCTTCCCAGCCCGCCACCGGGTGGAGTGCTAGCCGACGAGGAAGACCGGCGAACCGTTGACAACGTGCGCGACCTGACGCAGGTCCCACTCGTGCATCCGGATGCAACCGTTGGAGATCGCCGCACCGTGATCGCCGATCTCGGAGTCCGAGAAGATCGATCCGTGGATCGCGATGATCGCGTCGTTGCCGCCCTCGAAGTGCTCGATAGCCCGTGAGTGCGCTGACGTCTCGAGCATCACCGAGCCGTAGCCGGGACCGTTCGGGGGCGCATGGAAGGCCACGAAATAGGTACCGGTCGGCGTCGGAGTGCCGGCAGCGCCGTCGCCGACCGGATACGACCCGACCTGCTGGCCCCAATGGAAGACATAGAGCCAGTGCTGGGCGATGTCGAGGACTACCGCCCAGTGCGTAGTCGTCAGAACCGCGTTGCTCTTGTCGATCCAGGTCGTCGTCTCGTCCGGACGCTGCGCAAGCCGGATGCGGAGCCGATCGCCCGACTGGGCGATGACGGGAAGTGCGGACGGATAGCCATACCAAGTCGCCGGGACGGTGCGGTTCTGCTCGAGCGCGTTCGCGCTCGGGTAGCCGGGGAGGTTATGGCTGATGTGGGCCACGATGGTGGTCTCCGGCACCATCACCGAATCACGCCGGGGTGCCAGCCGGGTGCCGCTCGACGCCGAGTTCGACGACTGCGCGGGTGCTGCGCTCTGGTGCTGCTGACCGACCGGCGAAAGCGTGTCAGTGCTACTCGGCGTCGGACCCGCGACCGCCCGCAGAGCGGATTGCTGCGAGCTGTTGGCAAGCAGCAACGCCGAAAGCTTCGCCCGCGTGACCACGTGACGGCCGGCGTGCGCCTTCGCCGTCGAGTTGCCCTCGCCGAGCGTGAAGTTGAGGACGAGCGCGAGCGCGAGAACGAGCGGCGCTGCGACGGCAACGCGCCGCCGCCAGTAGGTCTGCTGGGACAGGTAAGGGCTCATCGGCTAGGTGTCATCACAGTCTGGTTCGAGGCAGCGCTTGTCATAACAACGGGGGCCTGCCACACCAACATGGCTCGTCATCACAACAGATTGTCCGGGATTTTCCGATGATCTCCAAGTTCGCCACGTTTTGCCGGATACCTGCGCTTGGATATCCACGACGAGAGGAACGATCAAGATGGACCTGAGGGAACGCCACGTGGTCGTTACTGGCGGCTCTCGCGGGATCGGACCGGCGATCGGCGCGGGCTTTGCGGCTGCAGGAGCGAAGGTCACTCTTGTTGCTCGAAGCGAGGCCGACCTGGCAGCGATCGCCGGGCGCATCGGCGGCGGTTATGTCGTGGCGGACCTGCTGGACTTGCCCTCACTCGGCGCGCTCGTCGAGCGGCTCGAGGCGAGCGCGCCGGTCGACATTCTCGTCAACAACGCGGGCCTCGGGTCACCTGGGCCACTCGATGAAATGACCGCGGCGGACCTCCGCGATCTCTACCTGCTCAACGCGCTCGTTCCCGCCGAGCTGTCGCGCCTCGCCATTCCATTGATGCGGGCGCGTGGAACCGGCCGACTGGTCTTCATCTCCTCACTCTCCGCTCAGGTGTCGATGCCTGGTCTAACTGCGTACTCGGCGACAAAGGCTGCGCTCTCCCAGTTCGCCGAGGGGCTACGTCGAGACCTGAGGCACAGTGGCGTCGGCGTCACCAACGTCGAAGTTGGACCGGTCGAGACCGCGATGTACGAGGAAGTCACGTCCTACCAGCCATGCGCTGACGCTTTCAATCGAGCCATCAAACTCGGTGCGCTGACGATGCTGAGCCCTGCTCGAGTCGCGGACGCGGTGGTCAAGGCCTGTCTCAAGGATCGACCGCAGGTCGTGCTGCCCCGACGCGCGGCGATGCAGTCAGGCATGTCGCATCTGCCGCAACGCGTCGCTAACCGCATGCTCTGAACGAGCTAGGCACGAAGAGCGAAGATGACTCCTATGGACCCCGAGCTCGCGGCACTGCTGCCGCACCTCCCGGCGCCGAGCGTCGCCGACCCGGCCGCAGCCCGGCAACGCATGCGCGACATGTTCGCCAATCGTGCGGCGGCTCGACCGCCGTCGTGGACCGAGCGGGTAGAAATCAGCTCCGCGACCATTTCCGCGAGCGACGGTCACGCCATTCCGATCCGCACCTACCGCCCGCTGACCGGCACGACACCGCGCGGCGCTCTCGTTCATTTTCACGGCGGCGCCTTCATCGGCGGTGACCTCGACCTCAGCGAGGGCGCGGTCGGCCGGATGGCCGACGTCGCCAACCTGCTCGTGGTCGACGTCGACTACCGACTTGCACCTGAGCATCCGTTCCCGAGCGGCTTCAACGACTGCTACGACGCCCTCGTCTGGGTGGCCGACCGCGCCGTCGCGCTGATGGTTGACCCCGAGCGGATCGCGGTCGGAGGCGAGAGCGCCGGCGGTGCGCTTGCCGCGGGGGTCGCGATCGCCGCGCGCGATCGCGGAGGACCGGCGATCGCCTACCAGCAGCTGCTCTACGCGGTGCTCGACGATGCCCTGACGACTCGATCCGTCCGCGAGCTCGTCGACGCGCCGATGTGGGACGCGCCCAGCACCGCGTTGATGTGGGACCACTACCTCGGACCCGTCGAGTCACGCGGCGAGGTGTCCCCGTACGCCGCCCCGATGCGCGCCGCTGACCGGCCCGACGGACTGGCGGAGCTGCCGCCGGCGTACATCCTGGCCTGCGAGCATGATCCCCTTCGCGACGAGGAGATCGCCTACGCGAGCGCGCTCATCGCGGCCGGTGTGAGTGTGGAGCTGCACGTGGTTCCCGGGACGTTCCACGGTTTCGAAGGGCTGTCGACGCAGATCGGCAAGCGCACCACCAACGAGTACTGCGACTCACTTCGACGGGCCCTCGCCGAATGATTACGGGACTGGCTCACACCGGCGTCTGCGTGCCAGACGTCGATGCTGCGGTCGCCTGGTATCACGACGTGCTCGGTCTGACCGTGCTCTCTCCGCCGTACCTCATGGAAGGCGTGGCGATCGAGCGCGACATGGGCGAGCTCATTCCCGAGCCGCGGCTGAAGGCAGCGATTCTTGGCTTCATCGACGATGGCGATCGCGTGCTCGAAGTGATCGAGTACCCGGGTGTCACAGGCATCGCCCAGGAACGAACGCTGGTCGACCCCGGCCTGAGTCACGTGGCATTGCTGTGCGACGACCTCGATCTGACCCGGGCGAAGTTGGAGGCAGCTGGCGTGACCTTCATAGTCTCCGGCATCGCTGATGTCGCAAGAGTGCGTACCACCTGGTTTCGTGACCCGTGGGGCGTCGTATTCATCCTCGTCGAGAAATCGCGTCCCGAGCGTCCGTACTACGCGCAATGGGGATGAGACGTCCGACCGTCGCGGTGCTCGGCGCCGGCGCCGGCGGTCTCGCGATGGGCGTCGCGCTTCGGCGCGCCGGCTTCGACTTCACGATCTTCGAGAAGAGTGACGGCGTCGGCGGCACGTGGCGCGACAACACCTATCCAGGCGCCGCGTGCGACGTGCCATCGCACCTCTACTCGTTCTCGTTCGCACCGAACCCGTCGTGGTCGCGCACCTACGCCACGCAGCCCGAGATACTCGCCTATCTCGAACAGGTCACTGATCGCTTCGAGCTCCGCCCCGATATCCGTACGGGCGTGACAATCGACAGCGCGCGATGGCTCGAGGACGAGCAGCTCTGGGAGCTCACGACCGCGCAGGGCGAGACTCACCGTGCGGACGTGCTGGTGAGCGCGCTCGGCATGCTCAACGTCCCGCTTCAGCCCGAGGTTCCCGGCCTGGACAGCTTCCGAGGACGGGCATTCCACTCCTCGCGCTGGGACCACACCAAGCCGCTCACGGGCGAACACGTGGCGTCGATCGGCACCGGGGCGAGCGCCATCCAGTACGTCCCGGCCATCGCGGAGCAGGTAGAGCAGCTCACGGTCTTCCAGCGCACCCCGATCTGGGTGACACCTCGCTTCGACAACGAGTACACCCCCGAGCAACAGCAGCGATTCGCGAAAGTCCCACGCAGCGCTCGGCGCCACCGGTGGGGCATCTTCTGGACCTACCAGCGCACGTCGTTCCAGGCCGCAGATCCATTCACCGTTGGTCAGACCGAGTTCGCGCGCGGCTACCTCGAGCGCAAGGTCGCCGATCCAGACCTGCGCGCCGTGCTGACCCCGGACTTCCCGGTTGGCTGCAAGCGCCCGCTTACATCACGCACCTGGCTTCCCGCGATCACGCGGCCCAATGTGCGCGTCGTCACGTCACCGATTGCGCGCGTCACGCCAGAGGGCATCGAAACCGACGACGGTCAGCAACATCCGGTCGACACGATCATCTTCGGGACCGGCTTTCGGGCCAATGAGTACCTCACAACCGTCGACATCGTCGGTCGTGACGAGTTGCACCTGGCAGACCGATGGAAAGGCGGCGCTGAGGCATTCCTCGGGCTCACCGTCTCGGGCTTCCCGAACTTCTTCATGCTCTATGGACCGAATACGAACGGCGTGAACTCGATCCTGTTCATGCACGAAGCCCAGGCGCACTACGTCGTACGCGCGCTTCGGATGATGCGTCGCCGCCGTCTGACCTCGATCGATGTACGACGCGACGTCGAGCGGGCCTACAACGTGAAGGTCCAGGCGGGCATGACGGGCACGGTGTGGCAGGCCGGCTGCCGCAACTACTACACCGTCGCGGACGGCAAGAACGTCACGCAGCTGCCGTACAGCGCAGGTGAGTACTGGCTGCGCACTCGCATCGTCGGATGGTGGCGCTACGTCCGCGTTCGGAAACGGCATGCGGCGTAGCGAGCCCGCGACTTATTGTTGACCATCTTTGTGTAGGTTTAGCGACGATGCATATCGACCCCTACATCGTTCTCGGCAGCGCCGTGATCGGCATCCTGGTCGGCACGACCGGCGCCGGCGGTGGCGCGCTGATGACGCCAATGCTGATCCTGCTGTTCAACGTCCAGCCCAACAAGGCGATCTCGAGCGACCTGGTCGCGGCCGTCGTGATGCGCCCGCTCGGTGCGCTCGTGCATCTCAGCAAGGGGACGGTGAACCTGCGGCTGGTCGGGCTGATGTCCTGCGGCTCGGTGCCAATGGCCTTCCTCGGCTCCTATCTGCTGCATCTGCTCGGGGACTCCTCCGACGCCCAGACCAACGTCGAGCGACTGCTGGGCACCGCCTTGCTGCTCGGCGCGGCGGCGATGGTGCTGCGCTTTGTGCTCGACCTGCGAGGCGGCAACACCCGCGAAGGCTCGGTCACCGAGATTCACGTCCACCCGCTCCGGACCATTGCCATCGGCGCGATCGGCGGCATCGTCGTCGGGATGACCTCGGTCGGGTCCGGCTCATTGATGATCGTGTTGCTGCTGTTCCTCTACCCGATGATCGGCGCGAACCAGCTCGTCGGCACCGACCTGAGCCAAGCGCTGCCACTCACCGGAGCTGCTGCCCTCGGCGCCCTTGCGTTCGGCAGCGTCTCGTTCGGCGTCACGACGTCGCTCATCATCGGCAGCGTCCCAGCCGTCCTCGCCGGGTCGTTCCTGTCCTCGCGAGCGCCTGACAAGTACATCCGGCCGGCGATCACCTTCGTGATCTTCGCCTCCGGCTTGAAGTATGTCGGGGTCGGCACTACCGACCTTGGCTGGACGCTGGTCGGCGTACTGTTCGCAGGATTCCTGACCTGGCTGTTGCTCGCCAAGCCATGGAGCCCGGAGTCGAACGAGACGGCTGTACTGGAGACATAGATGTCGCTGGACCTAAGCGGGGAGCTGTTCCTGCCGGACCCCGCGCCACGCCCCGTCCGCTACACGGTCATCTCCGTCGACGACCACGTCGTCGAGCCGCCGCACATGTTCGACGGTCGCGTGCCTGCGGCTTTCGCCGATCGGGCGCCCCGCATCGTCGAGACGTCCCGCGGCTATCAGGTCTGGGAGTTCGAGGGCCGCAAGTACAGCCAGATCGGAATGAACGCCGTCGCCGGCCGACGACCCGAGACCGTGTCGATGGAGCCGTTTCGCTTCGACCAGATGCGACCCGGTTGCTATGACGTGAACGCGCGCGTCGCCGACATGGACCTCAACGGCGTCTGGGCGTCGCTGAACTTCCCCTCGCAGATCAGCGGCTTCTGCGGTCGGGTGTTCTTCGACGCCGCCGACCAGGACCTCGGACTCGCTTGCCTGCGGGCCTGGAACGACTGGCTCTACGAAGAGTGGTACGCCGCGCATCCGACCCGGATCATCCCGCTCGGGATCTCCTATCTCTGCGACTCCGCGCTGGCGGTCGAGGAGATCCATCGCAACGCCTCACGCGGCTTCACCTCGGTGACCATGCCCGAACGGCCGCACGAGATCGGTCTGCCGTCGCTGTGGGACCGCGAGCACTGGGACCCGATCATCAACGCGTGTGTCGAGACCGACACCGTCATCTCGCTCCACGTCGGCAGCTCTGGCATGCCGGCGCTTCCTGCGGGCTCCCCCGCCGTACAGCTGTCGGCGACGCTGTTCGGGCAGCAGTCGCTCGGGGCGTGCGCGGAGTGGCTGTGGTCCGAGCACCCGCTGCGCCATCCCGACCTGAAGATCGCGATGAGCGAAGGCGGCATCGGCTGGGTCGCGATGTTGCTCGACCGGCTCGACAACATCGTCGACCGGGCGGGCTACGGCCTCGGCTGGGAGCTACGACCGGCCGAGGTGCTGCAACGAAACTTCTGGTTCTGCACCATCGACGATCCGTCGACGATCGACACTCGCGGCCGGATCGGGGTCGAGAACATCATGGTCGAGGTCGACTACCCGCACGGTGACAGCACCTGGCCGGACACCCAGGAAGTGATCACGAAGGCGTGGGGCCACCTGCCGCCTCACGAGCTTCGGATGATCTGCAGCGAGAACGCCGCCAAGCTCTACCGCCACCCGCGTCCCGACGTCGTACTCCCCCTCGACTAGCTCGTCACGTCCGCGTCACTGAAGCGTGCCCACGCCAGGCCACCCGCGATCACGACATAGACCAGCTGAAGCAGCAAGTGATCGCCGAGCGAGGCGAAGTCCGGGCCGACCCGCATCAAGGTTCCGAACTGTTGCCAGTAGTGGCTGATCAGAACGCCGTGGATCGCGTGGAGCTGCGGAATCGAGTCGAGGACGAGGCTGAGTACGGCGAATCCAAGGGTGCCCGCCATCGCCGCCATCGGCACCTCGGTGAGGGTCGAGATCAGCAGGCCCACGGCCAGTAGGCCGAACAGCGACAGCCATACGTACAGCGCGACGCCGAGGATGCGCAGCATCCCTTCACCGGCCGACACGGTCTGTCCGCCGAGCAGCGTGAACGACCCCGTCCCGAACAACGAGATGCCTGCGACGGCAGCAACGACGGCGATAGTGCCGACCGAGGCCAGCGCGTAGACAGCGATACCCACGGCCTTCATGACCAGCAGTCGGCCACGGCGGACCGGGAGGGTGAGCAGGTAGCGCAGCGTGCCGGCCTGTGCCTCACCGGCGACGCTGTCAGCGGCGATGATCCCGACGACGACCGGCAGGAACAGATTGAGCATCACGAACAGCGCGGTCAGCACGAGGAACAAGCCGCTGTCGGTGATGCGGTTGATGAACATCGGGCCGCCTCCCCCGTCGCCGCCAGGCGGAGAGACCTTGACGGCGATGCCGATTGCGAGCGGGATCGCGCCCAGGGCCGCGAGCAGGATCTGGTTGCGGCGGCGGCCAAAGACCAGCCGGAGCTCCGCTCGGACCTGCCGGCCGAACGCGCCTCGCCGCGGACGGGGAATGGCGAGGGTGCGAGTGAGCGGTTCAGCGAGCGACATCGAAGCCCTCTCCAGTGAGTTCGACGAACAGGTCCTCGAGCGCGGGCCGGCTGACAGCGAGGCCGCGCACCGCAACGCCGGCCTTGACCAGCGCCACCGTGACCCGCTCCGGCTCGACCTCGCCAATCGTGGCCCGCACCTCGTCGCTGGCAGCAACCGCGACATCGGCCAAGCCGAGCTTCCGCAGTGTGGCTGCGGCGAGGTCGGTGTCCCGTGTGGTGACCGTCAGCAGCGTGGTGGCACCACCACGCAAGTCATCCAGCGTGCCTTGCACCAGCAAACTGCCCTTGCTCATGATGCCGACGTGGCTGCAGATCTGCTCGACCTCAGCCAGCAGATGACTGGAGACGAGCACGCTGAGTCCCTCGGCGGACAACTCACGGACGAGATGTCGGACCTCGCGTGTTCCCTGCGGGTCGAGGCCGTTCGTCGGCTCGTCGAGCACGAGCAGCTCGCGCGGTTGCACCAGTGCCGCCGCGATGCCCAGCCGCTGCTTCATTCCCAGCGAGTACTGCCGGAAGCGCTTGCCGGCCGCGGCCGTCAGACCAACGCGGCGCAGGGCCTCGTCGATCCGAGCGTCGTGGGTCTTCGGGTCGGCGGTCACATCCATGCGGTCCAACCGGGCCAGGTTGGAACGACCCGACAGGTACGGATGGAACGCCGGGCCCTCGACCAGTGCGCCGACCCTCGCCAGCGCGCTGGCGCTGTTGTCGGGCATCGACTCACCCAGCAGGTCAACTGTGCCTTCCGTCGGCCGGATCAGGCCGAGCAGCATTCGGATGGTGGTCGTCTTCCCGGAGCCGTTGGGTCCGAGGAACCCGTACACCGCGCCGCGTGGCACCACCAGATCGATGTGGTCCACAGCGACCTGACCCGAGCGGAAACGCTTGGTCAGACCGGACGTCGCGATGACTGGTGCGAGCGCGGGTCCCACGGCGGGCACGGCTTCGTCCTCGAGCAGTGTCGTCACTGCGCCGCCTGGTTCGCCGCGACCTGCTCGAGATAGGCGGGCGTGACAGCCCCGACCAGCACTCGGTTGTCGTCCGTGATCAGGATCGACAGGAGCGTGGTGGTGATGAGGTGTCCACCTGCGACCTGGGTGCCGAGCGTGTCGAGCAGTCCGGTGAGCGACTCCCCGCCGTTCGGGCCACTCACCGCGCCGCCGTTCGGACCGACCGCAGCAACTGGATCGGTCGAGCTAGCGAGCTGTCCGATGAAGACCGACGTCCAGTCCTTGCCGACGACCGAGTCATGAGCGAACTTCGGCATCGACGGGCCCTCGCCGCCCTTGACGTGAACTCCGGCGGGTACCGGACCTTCCAGCGGCGAGGACTGCATGGCGGCCGTCGGCGGCTTCGTGAAGTCGAACGTCGACGCGCTCGGCGCCTTCATCGAGATGCTCGTGAAGCCCACCGAGAAGGCCGGCGTCGAGGTGTTGTTGCGCGACCAGATCTCCACTCTTAGCGGCAGCGAGGTCGCACTGTCCAGGGCGATCCGTACGGATCCGACCAGCGTTCGGTCGTCACGCGGGGTCAGGTCGAGCTGGTACGCCGGCCGACCGGCGACCTCTGCGGTTCGGTCAACGGTGACCTTCGTGGAGGGATCGATCTCGGCGAGCGCCTTCTCGGCGGCCTTCGTCGGATCGACCGGGTCGGCCGCTTCCGGCGTCTGCGTCTCGCCAGAGTCGGACTTGACCGTGCTGTGCGACACCGAGTTGCTGTCGCTGGAGTAGGTCCAGACGTCCGTCCCGTTGTGGACGATGTCGGTCTCGGACAGATCGCTCAGGAAGATGGCGATCCGCTGCTTATCGGGTCCGCCGTAGGCGAGCTGCGCGGTGTGCGAGCCAGTGAGGAGCGTCACGATCTGGGTGAGCGGGGAGCCATCACCAGTCGAGATCGCGCCCGGCAGGTTCACATCGTCGAGGCTCGGCAGACCCAGTCTCGTGGTCTCGACCGTCGTACCGCTGAACTGCGGCACCTTCGCCCGCTCGAGCGCGGCGAGCAGCTGCGCCGCGGTCTGTGGCGGAAGATCGGGGTGCTGAGCACCCGATGCCGCCTGTGGGATGAGCACGATGGCCGCCGTGACGACGGCAGCGCCTAGCGGGACCAGGTACCGCGCCTTGTGGCGGGTGGTGCTTGACAACGTCATGGCCGTCAGCCTGCCCGGTTGTGACTGAGAGGACGCTGAGAAGCCGACCCGCTCGCTGACAGGACGCTGAGAGCACTCCGGGCGACACTGGCACGATGCGATTGCTGGTTGTCGACGACGAGCGACGGTTGGCTCGCGCGCTGCAGCACGGGTTGAACGCCGAGGGCTACGTCGTCGACGTTGCGAACGATGGCGGAACAGGCCTCGAGGCCGCCCTCACCGGCGGCTACGACGCGATCATTCTCGATCTGATGCTCCCCGTCTTGTCCGGGTACGAGGTCGTTCGCCGGCTGCGGGCGGCGGAGATCTGGACCCCGGTGCTGATGCTGACGGCAAAGGACGGCGAGTACGACGAGGCCGATGCCCTCGATGAGGGAGCTGATGACTACCTCACGAAGCCGTTCTCGCTCGTGGTCCTCGTGGCCCGGATCCGCGCGCTGCTGCGTCGTGGTGTCAGTGCCCGCCCGACCGTCATGCGGACTGGAGCCGTCCAGGTCGACCCCGGAACACGCCGCGTGATGCGTAACGGAACCGAGATCGAGATCACCTCACGGGAGTTCGAGCTGCTCGCCTACCTCAGCCGGCACGCCGGTCGCGTTGTCTCGAAGGCGGAGCTCTATGAGCACGTGTGGGAGTCGCACGACACGGGTCGCGGCTTGAACGTCGTCGAGGTGTACGTCGGTTACCTACGTCGCAAGCTAGGTCGCGACGTGATCGAGACGGTGCGAGGGGCCGGATACCGCGCGCCCGAGCATCGCGCCTGATGCGCTGGAGCCGGGTCGGGCTGAGGGCCCGGCTGACCGTCATCGCGACCGCAGCGCTCGCCGTAGGCCTGGCCGCCAGCAGTCTGCTCTTGTTACGCGGGTTCGCGACCAGCAGGCTTCACGCGATCGATGCCTCCAGTCGGAGCTCCGCAGCAGATGTCGCTGGTCTCGTCGCGGTCGGCGCCGTGCCACCGACGCTCCCGGTCCAAGCCGGAGAGAACGCACAGGTCCTCGACACCAACGGCGCGGTGCTCGCCGTCTCACCCGGCACATCACACACCCTGCCATTGGTCCCGCTCTCGACTGCAGCGTCGATCGCCCGGTCAGGTCCGAGGAGCCTGTCCATCGACCAGGTCGCCTCCACCGGCACCAACCGCGTGTACGTACGCGCGGTCGCCGTGCACAACGGAGCCCGCTATGTCGTCGTGACCGAGTCCTTGCAGGACGAACGGGCGACGCTGCACAGTCTGGGCCGGTTCGTGGCTATTGCAGCACCCGTCCTGCTCCTCATCGTCGGGACGACGCTGTGGCTGCTGCTCGGGCGCGCGCTCGGGACGGTGTCGTCGCTGCGACAAGGTGCCGAAGAGATCACCAATCCGGGCGGAGGTCTGCGACTACCGCTGCCGGCCAGCCATGACGAGGTGCGCGCTCTGGCGGAGACTCTCAACGCGATGCTGGACCGGCTCGAGGCCGCGGCTGCCCGCGAACGCCAGTTCGTTGCTGATGTCGCCCACGAACTTCGGAGCCCGCTTGCTGCAATGCACACCCAACTCGAGGTCGCTGGTGCCCACCGGGATCCGGTCACCCAGAAGGAACTGCTGGCCGGAAGCCTGGAGGACACCGAGCGCCTCTCAGCCCTTGTCGATGACCTGCTGGTGCTGGCTCGAATGGAGTCGGAGGCACCGTCGAACAGAGAGCCCGTCGATCTAGCCGAGCTTGCCGGTCTCGCGAGCGCCCAGCCGACGGCTGTGCTCGGCGATCGAGCCGCGCTCGCCCGAGCGATCGACAATCTGGTGGCCAACGCAAACCGGCATGCCGCCTCACAGGTCGTGATCACGGTCGAGCCGACAGCCGACGGCACGGTCGAGCTGCGCGTCGACGACGACGGCCCGGGAGTGCCCGTCGGCCAGCAGTCTCGGATCTTCGAGCGCTTCGTCCGGCTCGATGACGCACGCGCCAGAGATGACGGTGGAAGTGGACTCGGCCTCGCAATCGTGCGTGCGACCGCTCACGCCCACGGAGGCACCGTTCGGGTCGAAGCCTCTCCACTGGGAGGCGCGCGGTTCGTACTGACTCTCGACGGCAGCGGTGTGGGGCCGGAGCACCCTGGCGCCGGCCCCACATAAAGCTGATCGCTAGCGGGCGGCGTCCTTGACCTTCTCGCCCGCCTGCTTGAGATTGCCCTTTGCCTTGTCGACCTTGCCTTCGGCTGTCATCGACTCGTTGCCGACGTTCTTGCCGACTGCTTCCTTAGCCTTGCCCTTGCTCGACTGGCCGAAGTTCCTGATCTTGTCCATGACGCTCATATCGGTGTTCCTTACCAAACGCGACACGAGTAACCGTCGAGCAAGACATCGAAGCGATCCGCCCTATCCGCAGTTGGCCGATGGAAGCTGGACCGTCGCGGGCGTCGGCGTGTGGATGGTGCAGCCATCCGCCGTCGTGACGGCCACCGACGAACCTGCGGCGCTGATCGAGAGTGTCGATCCCGTCCTGACGAACGTGACGACTGCGGTTGGCGGTGCCGCGAAGCGATAGCCGATGTCCCAGAGCTGGCCGCTGGTCGCCACCGTCTTGTTGGTCCAGGAGACCGGGTGGGTCGGCACGGGCTTGAACAGCCCCCAGCTCAGCAACGCCTGAAGCTCCTTGTGGAACGAGGGAAGATCGTGGCCGCCCGAGTGAACCTGATAGGTCACATTGACACCAGCGGCGTTGAGCGCGTTGTAGTAGCGCTCGCTCATCGGGTAGATCAGACCTGCCTCTTCCCAGGTCGCGTCGGCGATCTCTTCGACGAAGCCGGCCAGGACCACGCCGACACTGGCGAGATTCGGGATGCCGGTCCCGGTCGTGTCGTAGACCCGGGTCTGACGCAGGTTTACCGCCAGCCGTTCAGGGTTGTGCCCATCGGCGTAGAAGCCGTTCGGCGGTCCATAGATCGGCACCGGATCCTTGTCGCGACCGCTGCGCGGTCCCGACAGGAAGCCATTGGTGATGGCGGCCATAGCCGGCTGAACCACCGTTCCGAGCAGCTGTGGGTCGACGAAGCCCGACAGCGTCGCGACGGTGCCGAAGAAGCCCGGGAGGCGACCACCGAGGTACGCCGCGCCGAGTCCGCCCATCGAGATGCCCGCGATCGCGTGATAGCGGCGCTGCGGAAGGATCGAATAGCGGGCCAGGATCGTCGGCAGTACGTCGTCGAGCTCGTAGGTCTCCCACGACGGCTCGCCGCGCTCGCCGTCGTTCCACCAGTCGGCGTACCAACCTGCGGGTCCACCGTCGGGCATTACGACAATCGCGTCGAGGTGGTAGAGCTCCGGCAGCAGGCCCTGTTGTTGATAGAAGGCGTAGCTGCCGCCGAGGCCGTGGAGGAGAAACAACAACGGGTAGCGCTTGTTCGGGTCGTAGCCGGCTGGTAGCAGCACGTCCGCCTTCGGCAGCCCGGGATGGTCTAGCCACTTCGACGGGATCTTGCCGTGCCGCGCTGGAATGGTCAGCGTGACCAGCGTGGGCTTCGGCGCTGCCGGAGTCCACGGCGCGGCCGAGGCGCTGCCTGCGAACCCCAACGCGGCAGCCACGAGGAGAACGAGAACCCGTCGCACACCGGGATCATCTCTGAAATCCGACGTCGGTGCGTCGCCGCAACGCTCCGAGGCCGCGGTGCCACCGCTTCGCGTCGTCACGTCGACAGGCCTTGTCGAACGAAAGCGGTTGAAACCCCCTGCGAGTAGGTCAGCGGAAGTTTCGGGCTGAGGGTCGAACGCCGAGGGGTAGGGCGGTGATCCGCTCAGCCATTACGTTCACCACGTTGTCGGTGTGCTGCAGCATGCCGCGGATCAGCAGCGCGGCCGCGCCCTGCGCGACCTTGCGGTAACGCGCCCAGATCTCCCGGGAGCAAATCACGTTGATCATCCCGGTCTCGTCCTCCAGGTTGACGAACGTCACGCCGCGAGCAGTTGCCGGCCGTTGCCGATGCGTCACGATTCCCCCGACCAGCACCCGGGTGTGGTCCTCGAGCTGTCGCAGACCGATAGCTGTGACTACCCCCATCGCGTCGAGCCGGCCGCGAACGAAGATCGTCGGGTACTCCCGCGGCGTCACGCCGGTCGCCCAGAGGTCGGCGTACATCTGCTCCGGCGCCGTCATGACAGGAAACTCTGGAGTCGCTTGCTCGTCGACCACGATCAGCTCGAGCTGCCCAGGCCGGACGGCGGCCGCCGCGCCTGCCACCCACAGCGCATCGCGTCGAGCAACTCCGAAGCAGTCGAATGCCCCCGCGGTCGCCAGGGCCTCTAGCTGGTCAGTGGACAGCCCGATGCGATGCGCCAGGTCGGTCATCGAGCCATACCGGCCATTGGCTTCACGGTCGGTGACGATCTGCTCGGCCAGCTCGTCGCCGATCGTGCGCACTCCTGCCAGGCCGAGACGTACGGCGGGCTGCGGCGCGTCCAGACACGGGCACTGCGACGGTCCGTCGTCCGGCTCGAGCGTCGCGGTCGCTGCGGAGACGTTGATGTCCGGGCCGCGCGTGGTGATCCCGTGCCGACGAGCATCGGCGACCAGCGACTGCGCTGAGTAGAAGCCCATCGGCTGGGCGTTGATCAGCGCTGCACAGAACGCCGCCGGGTAGTGCAGCTTCAGCCACGACGAGGCATAGACCAACAGGGCGAAGGAGATCGCGTGGCTCTCCGCGAACCCGAACGATGCGAAGGCGCGAATCTTCTCGACGATGACGT